>JAYSYE010000567.1:0-9674 GCA_043716635.1 Deltaproteobacteria bacterium
GCCTAGCTCTTCACGACCTCGACGCGACGGTTCTGCGAGCGTCCGAGCGTCGTGTCGTTCGTGCTGACCGGCGCGCTCGCGCCGAACCCGCTGGTGCTCAGCCGGTCCGCCTTGACGCCCGCCTTCACGAGGTACGCTTTCACCGCCGCCGCGCGCTGCTCCGACAGCTTCTGGTTGTGGTCGGCCGCGCCCGACGAGTCGGTGTGGCCTTCGATCGCGAGCTTCCAGGTGGGCTCGGCCTTCGCCGCCGCGATCAGGTTGTCGAGGGTGGGCTTCGATTCGGCCTTGATATGATCCGAGTCGGTATCGAACGTGATGCCGTACATCCGGGCGCGACCGACCTTGCGCAGCGCGTCGGCGACGTCACCGCCGGCCTTGGCGGCGGGGAACTTGAAGTGCGGGCACACGCCGACCGTCTTGCTCTTCAGCACGCCATCCCACCGCCCATCGGGGTGCGCGTCGCTGCCGCTCCACCACAGGCCGAGGAACGCCTTGCCGTTCGCGGGGAACACCATGATCGCGGGACCGCTGTGGGTCTGATCCGTGGTCTCGGTCCACGTGAAGCGCAACACGCGCCCATCGAAGCCCGCGTTCGTGATGAGCCCGTTCTTGTGCTCGTAGCACCCGACCGCGGTGATGCCGCTCGCCTTGATCCGGAACATGCCGAACTGGACCGTGTCGTACGCGCCGGAGAAATCGCCCACCGGCAGCTTCGCGACGACCTTGCCGTACGCCCCGAAACCCATCAACTCGCTGTACTTGGCGTCGCCGTGGTTTGTCTTCAGCGTGAGCCGGAGATAGCGCCCGGTCTTCGGCGTCGTCACGGGGAAGTGCTGGTTGTCGGCACTCTCCGCGAGCGTCGCCGTGACCAGCGGTTGCCACCCACCGTCGGCCTTGGTCGAGATCTCGACGCTCACCTCCTTGGCGCTGCGGGCGCCGCTCTCGGTCTGCGCGCTATCGAACGCGACCTCGGAGATGGAGTCGCTATCGGCGAGCTCGATCACGAATGCCTTCGCCGCGAGGTCGCCTTCGGGCGGCGCGTAGCCGGTCGAGGGATCCTCGTCGAGCAGCCAGAACCCCGACCACGAATCGTTGTAGGCGGTCGGTTGCGCGACGACGATCGCGCCGGCGCCGAACGACGCGAGGTTGCTGCGGGTGTCCGCCTTGTCGGCATACGCCGGCACCGCGAACGCGATCACGAAGGCGACAAGAGATCCACGGGCCAGTGACATCTGCCCGATGTACCACGCGGGATTCCGGACTCGACCGGTGCTGCGAGCACGGTGCGCGGGCAGGGTCGGACTTGCGAACCGGCTGCTGCCGCGCGCCGCGTCGATCACGATGAATCGACCCGGTGCCGCTGACGTCGAGTAGCCAGGCCTCCAGGAGCGAAATGAAGCTCGCACCGCTCGCACCACTCGTCCTCTCCGTCCTGCTCGGCAGCGGTGCCACCGCCGCGGCGGACCAGCATCGCGACGCGAATGTTCATCAGTGGTGGACCCTCGCGCGACCGGCCTACAACATCGACCAGGCCGTCACGCTCCGCGCGATGCACGACTCCACCTACGTGGCGCTCGTGGTCGGCTACGAGCACACCTCCGAGGGCGCGTACATGGGCCTGCAGCAGCTCGCTGACGGCACCCGGATCGCCCGCTTCTCGATCTGGAGCTCCACCGCGGCGACCCCTTCGGCCGGCGCGACCTGTCGCGACTTCGACGGGGAGGGCGTCGGCAAGACCTGCGAGATTCCGTTCTCGTTCCAGCTCGATCATCCCTACCGCTACCGGATGTGGCGGCTCGCCGACGAGGGCGACGGCAGCTGGTGGGGCGCGTGGATCATCGACGACGTCACGCACGTCGAGACCGCGATCGGCGAGATCCGCGCGCCGGCGGCCGCCGGGGACATCGACAGTGCCGACACCTTCGACGAGTACTTCGGCGACGCGCTCCCGTGCGACAGGGTGCCGGCATCGGCCGGGGACGTCGCCGCGCCGACCCTCGATGACGCGCGCGGGGTGGCGACCGCGAGCACGCGATCGATCGGCGCCTGCTCGGGCGGCCGCGTCACCTCGAGCGCGAGCGGGATCCGCATCGAGCTCGGCCGCGGCAAGCCGTCTTCGATGATCCCGAGCGCGAGTCGGTCCCTGACCGAGCCGCCAGGATTGGCCGCCTCGACCTCGACGCACATCGTCACGTGCTTGGGCGCGAGCCGGTTGATCCGGCCGATCGGGGTCCGGTCGATGGTGTCGACGATGCTTTGATCGAGCAAGCTGCGGGCCACCGTGCCTGGCGGCGCCGCAACAGTGGCGAGGACGATCCCCTCGCCTGGTGTGCCCATCGCGCCGGCGTCCAGAACCGCCGCACGACGTGCTCCTCGCGGGTTCAGGGGGCGACGGTGACGGTCACCGTGTAGACATGCGTCGCTCCATTCGCGGCGGTCACCGTGTAGGTGACCGGTGACGTGAAGTCGCGCGGTACTCCGCTCGGTGGATTGATGTTGGATGCGTTGGTGATGATCGTCGGCGTCTGCGCGCTCAGATCGGTCCCCGGCGGCAACGTCAGGGTGATCGTGGAGTTCATCGCGCCGTTCGTGATCGCGCCGTGAACGCCGAGGATGATGAAGTCCTTGATCAGCTTCGTACCGCCGCCGTTCACCGTGCCGATGATCACGGTATACGTCTTCGTCGAGCCGTCTGCCGCTGTCACCACGTAGGTGACAGGGCTCGTGAAGTCGCGGGCCACGCCGCTCGCCGGGCTCAGGCTGACGCCGTTGATCGTGACCGTCGGAAGCAGGCTCGTCAGGTTCGTCCCGTTCGGGAGGTCGAGTGTGACCACACCGGTGGTCGCACTGATCGTCCCGATCGCGGCATCGAAGCCTTCGACCACGAAGCGAGTGATGTCCTTGGCGCTGCTGGCGGCCAGGTTCACCGTCGCCGTGTACTGCCGCGCCGAGCCGTCCGCCGCCTGCACCGTGTAGACCACCGGCGCCGTGAAGTCCTGCGCGACGCCACTGGCAGGGCTCACGCTCGTACCGGTGATCGTGATCGAAGGGGTCAGGCTGGTGACGCTCGTCCCGAACGGCAGCGTCAGCGAGATACTCGTCCCGCTGATCGTGCCATCGACACCGAGGATGGTGAATCGCGTGATGTCCTTCGCGCTGTTCAGCGCGATCGTCACCGTTACCGTATAGGTCTTCGTGGTGCCGTCCTGCGCGGTCACGGTGTAGAGCACGGGGGCCACGAAGCTCTGCGCCGCCGCGCTCGCCGGGCTCACGCTCACGCCGGTGATCGTGATCGTGGGGGTCAGGCTCGTCGGGTCCGTGCCAAACGGCAACGTCAGAGAGACCTCCGTCCCGCTGATCGTGCCATCGACGCCGAGGATCGTGAATCTGATGATGTCCTTGGCACCCGGTGACGGGGTCGTCACCGTGACGGAGTAGATCTGCGTACTGCCGTCGCCCGCGGTCACCGTGTAGGGCACCGGGTCGGTGAAATCGACGGCGGCGCCGCTCGTCGGGCTCACGCTGACACCGGTGATCGTGATGGTGGGCGTCAAGCTCGTCACGTCGGTCCCGGCGGGCAGCGTGACGGAGATGCCAGTCCCGGTGATCACGCCGTCGACACCCAGGATCGTGAACTGGGTGATGTCCTTGGTGAACGCGCCACCATCCGGGCCCGGGCTCCCCGCAGGATGGATGTTGTCGCCGCAGCTCGCCGCGACCAGCGCAGCGACGATCAACCCGAGGATATATGCGGTACGTGAGGACTGCTTGTGTTGCACTCGATGACCCTTCGACGACGGATGAAGCGGTTCAGGAACTCATCGAGCCCACTCCGATGACAGACTTTAGCATCCTCTTCACGATTCACTGACCACCACGGCGGGGCTCGGACGCCGAATCGATCGAGGGCCCCGGATGCAAGTCCGAGACCCTCAGGCAATGGACGCCGGCCTTGCGCACACGATGCTCGACGCTGATGTCCCGATGCTGCGCCGTCAGGTTCCGGACGCGCGGAGTCTTGCCGCCGGATCCGCCTCGAGCAGCTCGTCCTCGTCCCGCGCCAGCAGCGACTTCAGCAGTGGGTGCTGGAAGGTGCGCTGCACCGTGATCGCATAGAACGTCTCGAACAGCCCCGGAACCACGCAATGCTCGTACAGCGTCCCCTCCCGGAGCTCGTCGCGGACGACGACCGACGGCACGAGGGCGAGGGCACCCGCGTCGCGGGCCAGGAGGCGGATCGTCGCCATGTCGTCCACCTCCGCCAGGACGCGCACGGCGACTCCGCGCTGCGCGCACAGCGCGTCGAACTCCGAGCGGATCTCGCTGGCAGGTCCGGGCAGGATCATCGGCAGGTCGGCGATGCTCCGGGGGAACCGGAAGCTCTTGCGTCGCTGGGGCCCCACGATGCTCACCGGCTGTCGCGCGATCCGCTGGCAGCGCAGCCGGCGTCCCGGTTGACGTGACGGCGGCCGGTTCGCGAGCACCACGTCGAGCGCGAGGCACTCGAGCCGGACCACGAGGTCGTCGAGGGCGCCGGACTCGAGACACAGGCGTACACCGGGCTGCCCGAGCAGCGGGCGGACGACCGACTCCTGGAAGTTGCGCGACAGCGTCGCGACCGCGCCGAGCCGCAGCACCTGCTCGCGTCGCCGTCCCCGTTCGATCGTGGAGAGCAGCTCTCCGCCAGCGGTGAAGATCGCTTCTGCGTAGGCGAGCGTGATCGTGCCGGCCTCGGTGAGCTCGAGGCCTCGCCCCTGGCGGCGAAACAGGGGCTCGCCCAGCTGCTGTTCGAGCTGGTTGATCTGCGAGGACAGGGCCGACTGCGCGACGTGGAGCCGCGCCGCGGTGCGCGTGAGGTTGCCGTCCTTCGCGACCGCCCAGAAGTAGCGGAGGTGATGGAAATTGATCTGCTCGACGTTCATGGAACCATCTCTCGAACAGAACGATCCATGCACATTTATCTGTTTTTCTTCAAGCCCGGAATGGCCGTACAAGCGCGGGCATGAACGCGTCCGACCCGTGGTCGCTCGGGGTCCACCTGGCGGCCCTCGCGATCCCCGCCCTCCTGGGCGTCACCGCGCTCGTGCGGCCCCGGTGGGCCGAGGTCGCGTGCGCGCTCGCGCTGGCCATGACCCTGGGCATCGTGCTGGCCCTCGCCACCCGCATCGTGCCGGCCGGCGGCTCGGCGGTCGGCGTCCGCCTCGACGTCGTCACGTGCGTGATGCTGCTCCTGGTATGCGGCATCGGGTTCGTCATCGCTCGCTACTCGCGAACCTACCTCCACGGCGACCCCCGCATCGACACGTACGATCGCTGGGTGCTGCTGACGCTCGGCGCTGTCACGTCGCTCGTCATCGCGAGCAACCTGCTGGTGATCGCAGCGGCCTGGACGGCGACGAGCATCGCCCTTCACCAGCTGCTCACGTTCTATCCAGACCGTTCGGCCGCACTCGTCGCAGCGCATAAAAAGTTTCTCGTGAGCCGGCTCGCCGATGTGTGCTTCTGGTCCTGTCTCGTGCTCGTCCGGGCCAGCGTCGGCAGCCTCGATCTCGACCGCATCAGTGGCTGGGCCGTGGCGCATCCCGACCTCACGCCCTCGATGCACGTGGCCGCGCTGCTGGCCGTGATCGCGGTCGCCTTGAAGTCCGCGCAGCTCCCGTTCCACGGCTGGCTGATCCAGGTCATGGAGGCACCCACGCCGGTGTCCGCGCTGCTTCACGCCGGCATCGTGAACATCGGGGGCTTCGTGATGATCCGGCTCGCACCCTGGATGGCGCACGCTCCGGCCGCGCAGTTGCTCCTGGTGATCATCGGGCTCGTCACGATGGTGGTCGCTGCTCTCGTGATGACGACGCGCGTGAGCGTGAAGGTAGCGCTGGCCTGGTCCACGTGCGCGCAGGTGGGCTTCATGCTCGTCGAGTGTGGCCTGGGTGCGTGGCATCTCGCGCTGCTCCACCTCGTCGCGCACTCGCTCTACAAGGCGCACTCGTTCCTGAGCGCGGGCGGCGCGGTCGAGGCCTGGCGCGTCCAGGAGATGCGGGCGCGTCGACCGCGGCCATCGTCGATGCGCCTGGTCGTGGTGACACTCGGGGCGCTCGGCGCGGCGGTCGCCTGCGTGATGGTGATCGAAGCGCGCAGCGCAGCGCACGGCGGTCCGGACCTCGCGGTCCGGGTGATCGCCCTCCTCGTCGGGCTCTCCGTGGTGCCGCTCGTCGCTGGCCGGGCCGTGGTCGGTGCCGCGTCGATGGCGGCGAGCGCGGCGAGCGTCGCGGTCGTCGCACTCCTCTACATCGGCGGGCACTCGGCTGCCGCGCGCCTGGTGCCCGGCGCAGCGATGGCGACCGGCACGGCGAACCTCGGCTGGATCCTCGTCGGGGCCGGGGTGGTCGTGCTGTTCGCGGTGAAGGCGGTGCTCGCACTGAAGCCCGACGGTCGGTTCTCGCGTGCGTTGTATCCGTGGCTCTTTGCCGGGCTGTACCTCGACGAGCGCTTCACGCGGGCGACGTTCCGGATCTGGCCGCCACGGCTCCAGCGACCGATCACGGCGCGTGCGATTGCCGTGCGCGACCCGGTTGGAGGCCTGACATGACCCACACGCATGGGAGCGCCCCGCGCTCGCCCGCCGTCGCGCCGGCCGAGCCGACGGCCGCATTGAAGCAGACCGTCAGCCGCGCGTGTGGGCGCATCGCTCCGTCCTGGCCGCTCGACCGCTTCATCGCAGTGAATCCGTTCTGGGGCCTGATCGACCTGCCGTTGCCCGAGGTAGCGGCCAGGCTGCGCGCGCTCTCCGGCGCCGAGCTGCTCATGCCGCGAGCCTGGTATCGAGAGCAGTACCGGGCCGGTCGGCTGCGCGACGAGCACCTCACCGCGGCCCTCGCCGGGACCGGCTCCGGCTGCTCGCTCGCGGACCTGCGCGGGCTGCTCGACGAGCCGGAACCGGCCGCACCGGTGCGGCAGCGCGTGGTCGACGTCAGGGACGGCGACCGCGACCTCGTTCACGAGGTCTCGTGGCGCAACTTCGTCACGCACAGTGTCAGCCAGTTCTGCGCGGCCTACTTCGATGACGGGCAGGCGTCGCTCGGGCCCGCCCGAGAGGGTGGGCTCTATGCGAGCTGGCGACGGCAAGCGGTCAGCGATCGGAGCCCGGCGGCGCTGATGGGGTTCACCGCCTTTCGCGGCATGGCCAGCGAGTTGCCGGCGAGCGCGCTGGACCTCACGGCGGCAGCGCTCGACGCGCTCGGTGTGGCCGAGCCCGAACGGGAGTCGTACCTCTGGAGCCTGCTCCTGGATCAGAATGGCTGGGCGTCGTGGTGTGCATACCGGCGCTGGAATGCGCGCCTTGCGGGAGGCGATGACGATGCGATCTCGGACCTCCTCGCGATTCGACTCGCGTGGGAGTGGATGCTGCTGCGAGGTGGCAGCCAGACCCTCGCCCGCACGTGGAACCTCGCGATCGCGAGCTGGCCCGTGGTCGATGCGTCCGCGGCAGCCGCACGCACCAGCGACTGGTGGCTGCAGTCGGCCATCGAGATCGCGTGGCGATCTCCCGTCGCGAGCGCGCTGGCAGCAGGGCTCGCGGAAGCCCGACCGGCCACGCCGGCGGTCCAGGCCGTGTTCTGCATCGACGTTCGCTCGGAGGTCTTTCGCCGTGCGCTGGAGTCGACGGCCGACTCCGTCACGACCCTGGGGTTCGCGGGGTTCTTCGGCATCCCGATGGACTACCGCCCGCTCGGCGCGCCCAGCGCACGGCCCCAGTTGCCCGGCCTCCTCGCGCCCCGGCTGCGCGCAGCCGATACCGGTCTCGGCGCCGAGGTCGAGGAGCAACGCGCACGGCGCCTCGACCTCGCCGCAGGCTGGAAGGCGTTCAAGACCGACGCGCTGTCGACGTTCACGTTCGTGGAAGCACTCGGGCTCGCGTACGCGGGCAAGCTCGTCGTGGATAGCCTGGGGCTGGGAGGCGCTCGCTCCATCGAGCGCACCGGGCTCTCGCGGGACGCCGACGCACGCCGGAAGCCGCGTCTCGTCGGGGCTGTCGATGGCGGCGAGCTCGACGCGGAGGCGCGCGGCGAGCTCGCCGCGACGATGCTCCGTGCCATGAGCCTGACGCGTGGCTTCGCGCGCATCGTCCTGCTGGCGGGCCACGGGAGCGTGACGCGCAACAACCCCCACGCTGCCGGGCTCGACTGCGGTGCGTGCTGCGGACAGACCGGTGAGGTGAACGCGCGGGCGGCTGCGGCGCTGCTCAACGAGCCCGCAGTGCGCAGCGCGCTCGCCAGGCGCGGGATCGAGGTTCCCGGGACCACCTGGTTCGTGGCCGGGCTCCACAACACGACGACCGACGAGCTCGCGCTGTTCGATCTCGACGAGCTGCCCGCTTCGCATCGCCCGGATCTCGCCGCCCTGCGGAAGGGGCTTGCCGATGCGGGGGGCCGCGCGCGTGCGGAGCGCGCGGACCTGCTCGGGCTACAACGCAAGAACCCGTCGCGGCTGCACCACGCCGTCCGCGCGCGGACCACGGACTGGGCCCAGGTACGGGCCGAGTGGGGCCTCGCCAACAACGCCGCCTTCATCGTTGCCCCCCGCGAGCGCAGCCGCCATCTGGACCTCGGTGGGCGCGCGTTCCTTCACGAGTACCGCCACGAAGAGGACGAGCAGTACGACGTACTCGAGCTCATCATGACCGCGCCCATGGTGGTGACGCACTGGATCAACCTCCAGTACTACGCGTCGACGGTCGACAACGCGCGGTACGGCAGCGGCAACAAGGTCCTCCACAACATCGTGGGCGGTCACATCGGCGTCTTCGAAGGCAACGGCGGCGACCTGCGGATCGGGCTGCCGATGCAGTCGCTCCATGACGGCGCCGGCTGGGTGCATACCCCGTTGCGGCTGGCCGTGTTCATCGAGGCACCCCGCGCGGCCATCGCCGCCGTGCTCGCCAGGCACGCGCACGTCCGAGCTCTCGTGACCCATGGCTGGATCGAGCTCTTCTGCATCGATGCGCAGGCAGGGGAGGTCGTCCCCTATCAGGGGCCGACCTGACCAGGCGCGCAGCAACTGCGCCGCGACTCAGCGCACACCTCCAGCGGGTTTCGCACGCTTCCCGCGCTCGCAGGTTGCGAAAGCTGCGACGATTCAGGAGGAGGAAGTTATGACTCGCACACTCACGTCGTGGTTCGTGTTCGTGGCCGCACTTGCCGGCTGTAGCAGCGATAACGTTGGACCCGGCGGTTCGACCGTGGGCGGGCCGTGCACGTCGTCGAGTCAATGTGACTCCGTGTGCCAGCAAGGCGGCGACTACCCGCAGGGCGAGTGCACGGTCGCGTGCAGATCGGACGCGGATTGCCCGGACACCACGTTCTGCATCGACAAGGAGGGCGGCGTTTGCCTGCTCGGATGCTCGTTGCCCGCTGATTGTCGCGGCGGCTACAGCTGCGAGGGCAAGCAGAACAAGACGACCGGCGGCGAATCGCTCGTCTGCGTCAACTGACGCATCAGGACGCGCGCGCAAGGGCGAGCACGCGGAACATCACAGGCTAGCGCGGACGCGGCGTGGTACTCGCGCGTGCGCCGAGCACCTGCAGCAGGCGGCGATACGAGTTCTGGGTCGGCTCGCCACCTTCGCAGTTGCGCCGCTTGGTCTCGCCGCACCGAACGTCCTGGTCGGTGAACGT
>JAYSYE010000568.1:0-9629 GCA_043716635.1 Deltaproteobacteria bacterium
CCGCAACCGCGACCGACCGGAGCGCGCTCACTTCACCACCCCATCGACGACCGCGATCGACTCCTGGTGCACCTTGAACGGCTGACAGCTCGCCGCGCCGCGCGGGGCGGCCACGACATAGACGTGCGTCAGCGCAGGCGCCGCCGCGACCTCGAACGCGAGCAGCGGGCAGCCGTCCCCCGTGTGGCCGAACGAGGTCGCGTAGTGCCCGGCCGGCAGCGTGTAGCGCTGGTTCATCTGGTAGCGGACCCCCTCGACCGTCCAGCTCCCGCTGATCGCGTCCCGCGATCCGGCGATGATCACGTTGCCCGCGGGGCCGTCCCCGGCGCGGTCGTTGATGCTCTTGTGGACACGCTGGCCCGGGCGCACCTCGAGCACATCACGCCCGTACGTGCGCGGCCCGATGCGCTCCACGACGTGCGTGCCGGTCGCGACCTGGCGCACGAGCGGCGACGTCCCGACGCGGATGCCGTCGACATAGATCACCGCGCCGGGCTCGCGACCATCGAACACGACGATCGCGGGGAGCGCCGCGAGCTTGGCGACGAGGGCCTCCACCGCTGCGCGGTCGGCCGCCCGGGGGGCGTTCGCGAGGTACAGGCGGTACTCCTCGATCGCGCGCGTGAAGTCCTCGGCGCGGCGGTACACGTCGGCGAGGTTGTAGTGCGTCGCCGCCTGCTTCGAGGCGGACAGCGACGACTTGTACGCGCGGATCGCGCCGGCGAGGTCGCCCGCGTCGTCGTCGAGGATCGCATCGGCGAAGCGATCGATCGCGGCCGCGGTGAGGTCCGCCCCGAACGTGGGGCCGAGCGCCTTGCGCTGCGGCTGGGCGGGCCCGATCGCGAGGCCCGAGCCCGCGGGCGGGGCCGCGTGCCCCGTGCTCCGAAGGGCTCCGAGCCACACCGTAGTGATCCCGACGACAATCAGGCTCGCGCACCGCATGCGGGAAGTATGACGAAATGGAGCGCCGTGCGAAACTGCTCGTTGCCATGTGCGAGCTACTGGGGATGGAGTGCAACGCCCCGACCGACATCACGTTCTCGTTCGCGGGACTGTCGGGTCGTGGCGGCAAGCACGGGCCCCACGCGGATGGCTGGGGCCTCGCGCTGTACGAGGGCCGCGTCGCGCGCGTGTTCCTCGATCCGACGCCGGCGTGTGATTCGGCCCTCGCTCGCTTCGTGCGGGAGCACCCGATCAAGAGCCTGCTCGCGATCGCGCACGTCCGCCGCAGAACGCGCGGCGTGGTCAGCCTCGCGAACACGCATCCCTTCGTGCGCGAGCTGTGGGGGCGCCACTTCGTGTTCGCGCACAACGGCACCGTGAAGCGCGTGCAGCGGCTCAAGCTCGGGCGCTTCCTCCCGATGGGCACGACGGACAGCGAGCACGCGTTCTGTGCGCTGCTCGCGCGCCTGCAGCACGAGTTCCCGACGGGCCCGCGCTCGCAGGTGGACCTCGCCGCGGCGGTCGCGAAGCACGCCGGCGAGATCGGGAGCGAGGGCACGTTCAACATGCTCCTCGGCGATGGCGATCGCCTGTTCGCGCGGTGCTCGACCAAGCTCCACTACCTGATCCGGAAGGCGCCGTTCTCTCGCGCGACGCTCGCCGACGAGGACGTGTCGATCGACTTCGCCGCGGTCACGAACCCGACCGATCGCGTCGCCGTGGTCGCGACGATGCCGCTCACGCGGGACGAGCCCTGGGTCGCGGGCGAGCCGAACACGCTCTGGGTCTTCCGGCGCGGCGCGCTCACGCGCACGCTACCGTCGTAGCGGCGGCCCGCTCAGCGAAGCTGGAACATGCCGTCGTCACCGCCGACGAGCGGGCGCATTCCAGGCGGCGCGTAGACGGTCCACAATGTCCCAGCGGTCGCGCCGGGCGTCGACTTCCACGCCGTCCCGTCCCACCGCTGGATCACGCCGTCGTCACCCACCAGATACGCCTCGGTTGGCGAGGTCGCATAGGCCGAGATCACTCTCGAACCGGCGAGCGCGAACCGAGTCCACGCTTTACCGTCGAAGTGATACGCCTGACGGAACGCCCCGACGGCCCACACATCGTTGGCAGCGGACCCGGTGATGTTGACCACGCCGCCCGGACCAACCTGATGAGACGACCACACTCCCCCCGCGAGGACCATCACCCCGGACATCTCGAACTTCGTATTCAGGGGCACCAGAACCTCGCCGCTCGGCAGAGTCGCGATGTGATAGATGCCAGTGTTTTCGAATTCGGAACGACTGAATGACTGCCATCTGATTCCGTCGAAGTGAAGCAGCTCAGGACCTGCTGACGTCACGTAGAGATCGTCATGATGTCCCGCGATATCGATGAGATCGTAGTCGACGCGCTCGATCTTCCAGGCCTTCCAGCTGGTCCCATCGAAGTGCGCCACGGTCCCGTACATGCCAACGGCCCACACGTCGTTCGGTGCGAGCGGTAGGATCGCCTCGGTCGCGCGTGCCGGCACGCTGGCGGGTCGCCACGCAACCCCGTCGAAGTGAAACGAACTTGCCGTCCAGGTTCGGTCCGCGTTCTCGGCGGAACCGAGTGCCCAGATATCAGTCGGGCCACTCCCGCGGATCGATCGGAACGAGGTCTTGGCGGCGGGTCCGACCCCAACGCGCTGCCAATCGGAATGTACCGCCGGGCGCTGGCTCTGACTTGCCTTGTGACTTGGCGCATCACACCCACAGCACGTGAGGAGTACGACCACGGCCATCTCAGGCAGAGATAACGCTCGGTGGCGGTGGAGCGGCGCCACCTCCCCGCCTACGAGCTGCACGAGAGCATCGAGCAGCCAGCCTTGTGGCGCGCCCACTCGGGCCGCTTCGCGGCGTAGCGGGCGTGCTCGGGTCGCGCGGTGTAGGGGTCGCGGAGCACGGCCATCAGCGCGGGGAGCGCGGTGCGATCGCCGGCCTCGGTCGCATCGATCACCTCCTGAAGCAGGTAGTTGCGCGGCACGTAGAGCGGGTTGATCGCGTTCATCCGCGTGGCGCGCTCGCCGTCCGCCAGCGGCTCGCGCCGCACCCGCCGGGCGTAGGCGCGGCACCAGTCGCCGAGTTGCGCGCGCAGCGCTGCGTCGACCGACTCGGGGGCGTAGTACGCGTCGCGCAGCACGCCGAATGCCGTCGCGTCCGTCGGCGGCGTCGCGACCGGGAGATCAGCGAGGCCGCGGAAGAACAGCGTCATGTCCGTCTCGGCGGCCAGCAGCAACGGCTCGAGATCGAGCAGCAGCGCGTCGTCCTCGGCCGCCGTGTCGGGACCGCCGACCAGCCCCAGCTTGCGCAGCATCGAGTGGCGGTGCAGCGACGCGAGTGTCGGCGCGAAGGCATCGACCGCGCGCTGCAGCTTCGGGAGCGCCTCGGGACTCGCGAGCTGAGCCAGCGCTCGCGCGAGCTTCGCGAGGTTCCAGTGCGCCACGGCGGGCTGGTTGCCGAACCGGTAGCGGCGCCCCGACGCATCGGTGATGTTCGGCGTCCAGTCGAGATCGAACGGCTCGAGCCAGCCATAGGGGCCGTAATCGATCGTGAGCCCGAGGATCGACATGTTGTCGGTGTTCATGACGCCGTGCACGAAGCCGACCCGCATCCACTCGCTGACGAGGAATGCCGTGCGGTGCGCGACCTCGGCGAACCACCCGACCAGGTCGATGTCGTCGTCATGGACGTGCTGCGGGTAGAACCGCGTGACGGTGAAGTGCACGAGCGCCTTCAGCATCGCGAGGTCGTCGCGCGAGGCCGGCAGCTCGTAGTTGCCGAACCGCAGGAACGACGGCGCCACCCGGCACACCACCGCGCCCGGCTCGTTCCGCGCGTTGCCGTCGTAGAGCATGTCGCGCAGCACGGGCTCGCCCGTGAGCACCAGTGACAGCGCGCGCGTCGTCGGAACCCCGAGGTGGTGCATCGCCTCGCTGCACACGAATTCGCGGAGCGAAGACCGCAGCACCGCCCGGCCGTCCGCCCGCCGCGAGTAAGGCGTGGGTCCGGCGCCCTTCAGCTGCAGCTCCCACGGCGCGCCGCCGTCACCGGCGACCTCGCCGAGCGTGATCGCGCGCCCGTCGCCCAGCTGCCCGGCCCAGCTCCCGAACTGATGACCGCCGTAGCAGGCGGCATAGGGCGCCATGCCGGGCACGATCCGGTTGCCGGCGAGCACCTCGACGAGCTCCGGCGTCGCCACCGGCGCGAGCCCGATCAGATCGCAGACCTCGGGCACGAGCGCGAGCAAATCTGGCGCATCGACGGCCGTCGGCGTGACGCGCGAGTACGCGGCGTTGAACACCTGGCGCGTCCGATTGGAGAGGTCCGGATCGCCGGGCAGCGTGCGCACGAACGCGTCGCGGTACGGCAGCTCGCCGATCGGGTGATTCACTCAGCCAAGATACGCGACGACGAGCACGATGCCCGTCGTCACCGCCGACATCATCGCCGCGCCCACGAAGACCTCGCGAGCCCGCTTCGCGACCCGGATGCGCTGGCGCGGGTCCATCACGGTCTCGACCACGCCGCCCGTCGTGCGGGTCCCCGCGCGTGCGTGAAAGATGCACACGCCCGAATAGGCCTGCGTGAGCTGGAGCGCCGACGCAAATAGCGGCAGCGCGATGAGCGCGCGGTACGGCAGCGCCACCCCCAGCTCGGTCATCGCGACGATGAGCACGAGCGCGAACCCGAGGATGGCCACCGAGTAGCGCATGCGGGCCGCCCGCTCGGCGGCGCACAGGTTCGCGTCAGCTGCCGCTACCAGGGCCATGTCAGCACCGTAACGCCGATCACGCCGATGTCGATAGGGCCCCGCTGTGACCCCGACAATCGGGGAGTAGGAAGGGGGGGCGTGCCCGGCCTGGGATAGAATTGGGATGGCGATGGCGTTCCCGTTGTTCGACGTGAGGGACGGCGAGCGTCCGCGCGTGGCCCGCGCCGGATTCGCGCTCTTCGCGATCCTCGCCGCGCACACCATCTCGGAGACCGCGCGCGACGCGATCCTGCTCGGGTCATCCGGGACGTCGAAGCGCCTCGCGACCGCCTACGTCGCGCTCGCGGTCGTCGCGATGGGCGCCCTCGCGATCAACACCTCGCTGATCCGCCACCTCGGGCGGCGCTACGCCATGATCGCCACGCTGATGGGGGCCGCCTTCGGGCACGCGCTGTTCTTCATCGTGCACCCGACGCCGGCCGTGGCGTTCGTGCTCTACCTGTGGACGGGCCTGCTCGGGACCCTCGTCGTCGTGCAGTACTGGCTCCTCGCCGCGACCGTGTTCACGAGCACCGAGGCGAAGCGGCTCTACGGCCTGGTCGCCGCGATCGGCGCGCTCGGATCCCTCGTGGGTGCGCTCGCCGCCGCGGTCCTCGTGACGTTCCTCACCGTGCAGCACCTGCTCCCCCTCGGAGCCGCGCTGTATCTCGTGGCCGGCCTCGTGCTGTCCACCGACGACGCACCCGCCGCCGCGACGCAGCCGACGGACACGTCGGACCTCCTGGCGCCGCGCACGCCGAAGAAGATTCGCTGGCGCGATCATCCGTACGCCGTCCGGATCGCGCTCCTTGTCATCTTCGCGACGGCGGCCGCCCTCGTCGCTGACTACCTGCTGAAGACGTCGGCCTCGCACGCCGCGCGGGACCGGGGCCTGGACCTGGGCTCGTTCTTCGCGCGCTACAACGGCGTCGTCTCCGGCGTCTCGCTCCTGTTCCAGGTGTTCGGCGCGTCGTGGCTGCTCCGCAAGACCGGCGTGCTCGGCTCGATCCTGATGCTGCCGCTGCTGATGCTCGGCGGTGGCATCGTCACGATCCTCACGACGGGCGCGTTCCTCGCCGCGGTCGCGACCAAGGGCGCGGACGCCACGCTGCGGCACTCGGTCAATCGCGTCGCGAACGAGCTGCTGTGGATGCCGGTCGCCGAGGATGTTCGAAGCGCCGTGCGTGGGCCGCTCGAGAGCGTGGTCGCCCGGCTCGTGCAGGCGGCAACGGCCCTGCTGCTGCTCGGCATCTCGACGCTCGGGTACGGCGGCCCGGTCGTGTACGCGGGACTCGTCGTGGGGTTCGCGGGTGCGTGGGTCATCGTCGCCGGCGGGATGCGGCCGGCGTACCTCAAGCAACTGCGAACGTCGCTGTCACGCCCGACCTTCGCGCCGGAGCACGAGCTCGATCTGGGCTCGCTCGAGATCGTGGTCGAGGCGCTGTCGAGTACCGACGACCGCCGGGTGATCGCCGCCATCCAGGTCCTGGCGGCGCACCAGCGGGGCCGCCTGATCCCGGCCCTCGTGTTGCGGCACGACTCTCCGGACGTGCTCGCGGTCGCGCTGGACGCGATCGCCCACAAGGGCCGCACGGACTGGGTGGCGCTCACCACCCGACTCCTGCAGGCACCCGACCCCCACATCCGCATCGCCGCGGTGCGTGCCCTCGCGCGCGCGGGCATGAGCGATGCGATCCAGACGGGGCTCGCGGATGCCGATCCGAGCGTGCGCGCGGCCGCGATGTTCTGGCAGCAGCACACGGGTGCGCGGGCCGTGCTCGCGGAGGATCCGACGATCGCGGCGCTGCTCGCGGCCACGGGAGAGGACGCGGTCGCGGCCCGCCGGCACCTGCTCGATGCGATCCGCAAGGATGGCGACAAGCGGTGGGTCGACGTGCTCGCGCAGCTCGCGCGCGTGGGTGACGCCTCGACCATCGAGAACGTCGCGCTCGCGATCGAGCGGGTCCCCGATCCGCGCTTCGTGCCGATCCTGATCGGCCGGCTGAGCACGCGGGCCGCGCGCTCGTCGGTCCGCGCCGCGCTCGTCGCGATCGGGCCGGCGGCACTCGCGGCCCTCGCCGATGCCCTGCGCTCGCTGAAGACGGCCCCGCGCATGCGCCTCCACATCCCGACCACGATCGCGATGTTCGGCTCTCGCGAGGCCGGCGATATCCTGCTCGGCCAGCTCGCGCAGGAGCGCTCGGGCGACGTGCGCTACCGCCTCCTCCGTGCGCTCGCGCGGCTCGCCGTGACGGGCAACCAGCGCTTCGAGGCCGATCTGCTCCTCGACGAGCTGCGCCATCACCTCCGCGAGCACTTCCGCTTGCTCGGGCTCGCGGTGCCCCTCGAGGCGGAGCTCGAGCGGGAGGGCACGGACAGCGCGCGGATGCTGCTCGGCCTGCTCCGCGACAAGGCCTCGCAGGCGCACGATCGCGTGTTCCTCGTCGTGCAGGCGCTGCACCCGCGCGAGGACATCCGCGGGATCGAGCGCGCGCTCGTCGGTCACGAGCGCTCCGCCCGCGCGCATGCCAACGAGTTCCTCGACACCCTGACACGGGCGCCCGTGTATCTCCGCGAGCACGCGGCGGGCATCCGCGAGGACCTGCTGCTCGTGGGCGAGGAGCTGCCCGCGCGCGAGCGAGTGCTGCGCGCGGGGGAGGCGAGTGACATCCCGGAGACGGCGACCGAGGCGATGGAGCGGCTGGTCAACGACATCGACACGCTGCTCGCGGCGTGCGCCGCCTACCATGCGCTCCAGCTGAACCGCGCGGAGCTCACGAAGATCGTCAACACGGCCGCCAGGGCGCGCCCGGTGCTGGCCCCGCTCGGCATCGTGCACGCGGGGTTCTACGGTGGCTGAGTGGTGACCGAATCCGGGATCTACCCGGCCGTGGGTGGGATGCCCGTGGCGGAGAACGGCGATGTCGAGCGCGAGCTCGACGTGCGCGCGGGGCTCGGCCTGTTCGCGTCGGAGGGGTCGCTGCACCAGCTGCTCGCGATCGCGCGCCAGATCGAGCTGCGGCCGGGGGCGGTGCTGTACGAGGTGGGGACCCCGGTGCGCAGCGTGTATCAGGTGACTCGTGGCACGCTCGAGATGCGCCTCGACGGGTTTCCGACGTGGACCGTCACGGGGCGCGGCACCCTCGGCT
The DNA here is from genome assembly GCA_043716635.1 of Deltaproteobacteria bacterium. Taxonomy (GTDB): domain Bacteria; phylum Myxococcota_A; class Polyangia; order Haliangiales; family Haliangiaceae; genus JABFXX01. The sequence continues at coordinate 7,878 of JAYSYE010000568.1, forward strand.
TCCTCGATTTCATGCGCGCACGCCCGCACTCGCGCACGGCGGTGGCGACGAGCGAGTCCCGCATCCTCGCGCTCGACGCGAACAACTATCTGGAGTTCGTGGAGGACAACTTCGAGGTCGGGCACCAGATCCTCGCGCAGCTCGCCGGCAATCTCGTCGAGGGCATCCTCGGCGTGCCCGATCCCGCGCTGATGCTCGGCTGTACGATCGACCAGCAGAACCGGCCGCGGTCGTACGCGAACGTCGAGGTGTCCCTCGTCGACCGAGTGATCCTCCTGCAGCGCGTTCCCGCGTTCGCGACGGGCTCGGTCCAGGCCCTCGCGAACCTCGCCCAGAACGCGCGCGAGGCTCGCTACGAGGCGGGCGAGGTGATCGTCACGGCCGGGCAGCGCACCGACGAGATCATGGTGCTCGTGGGGGGCCAGATCGAGCTGACGTCGCCGACGACGGACCTGAAGGCGACGCGCTCGCCCGTGGACCTGCTCGCGGGCCCCGCCGAGCTGGCGACCACGGCGCGCACGCTCACCGCCACGGCGATCCGCGACTCCGTGGTGCTGCAGATCGACCGCGAGGAGCTGCTCGACCGGATCGAGGAGCACTTCGAGCTGTCCCAGTCGATGTTCTCGTACATCGCGACGCAGACCGAGGTGCTGAACAACGCCAAGGCGATCCAGGGCAAGACGCTGTAGCCCCGAGCCGGCAGGCTCGTGCACGATCAGGCGAGCGCGAGCTCGATCAGATCGGCCGGCACCGTGGTGCGGGGGAGTGCGCTTCGGCCGGTGAACCACGAGCGTGGATCGTCGTCGAGCCCGAGGCCGTGCATGTAGTTGTAGAGCGCCTTGCGGAGCCCTGCCGCAAAGGCGTCGTGATCGGTGCCCGTCGGATCGGTGAACGCGACGTCGTTGCGGGCGAACGTCGACGCGGTACGGGCGAGCGTGATGCCGTACAGCTCGGGCTGCTTGCCGATCGGCGAGTGCACGGTGGCCGTGAAGCGGTGCCAGAACGCGGACTGCACGCAGCCCGCCGCGAACAGCTGCCGCACGCGCTCGAGCGCGTCGATCGTGTCCTGCGCGGTCTGCGTGGGGAAGCCGTACATCAGGTAGGCGTGCACCATGATGCCCGCATCCGTGAAGGCGCGAGTCACGCGGGCGACCTGCTCGACCGTCACGCCCTTCTTCATCAGCGACAGCAGGCGATCGGACGCGACCTCGAGGCCGCCGCTGATCGCGACACATCCGGATCGCGCGAGCAGCTGCGCGAGCTCGGGCGTGAACGCCTTCTCGAAGCGGACATTGCCCCACCACGTGATCGTGACGCCGCGCTCGAGGAGCCGCTCGGCGAGCGCGCGCAGGCCCGCGGGCGGCGCGGCCTCGTCGACGAAGTGGAAGCCGGTCTGGCCGGTCTCCGCGATGAGCGCCTCGATGCGATCGACGAGGACGTCGGCCGGCGCGCGGTCGTACCGCGCGATGTAGTCGAGGCTGACGTCGCAGAACGTGCACTGCTTCCAGTAACAGCCATGCGCGATGGTGAGCTTGTTCCAGCGCCCGTCCGACCACAGGCGATTCATCGGGTTCAGCATCTCGAACAGCGAGATGTAGCGATCGAGCGGGAGGCCGGCGTAGGTGGGGGTGCCGGTGTCGCGGATGCCGACGTCGGCGCGCGTGGCATCGGTGACGAGCTCGACGCGTCCCGCCGCGGTGCGGATCAGCGTGCGGTGGAGCGGTCGGGTCGGATCGCGCAGGTGATCGAGCA
>JAYSYE010000569.1:0-28576 GCA_043716635.1 Deltaproteobacteria bacterium
GGCGGCGCCCCGGGCGGTCGCGGCGGCGGTGACTTCGGCGGCGGCGGCGGCGACGGTGGTCGCGGCGGTCGTGGCGGCCGCGGCGGTCGCGGCGGTCGCGGCGGCGGTGACGACCGCTGGTAGCCCGCGGTCCTCGCTCGGCTCGATTCGAACGAGCCAGTAGGATCGGATAGTTCGACGACGGCGCCCCACTCGGGCGCCGTTTCTACATCCGGCCGTTGCTACAGCCGGACGTGGGCCGGCGGCGGCTCGTCGTCAGCCACCAGACGACATTCGGCTCCGTGTTGCAGCGCATGTGCCACGAATCTCTCGGTCTCACGCGCAGGTCACGGCCCCAGCAACCGGAGGTAGTGAGCGAAGCCGCTCGTCGCGACACCGACGACTGTCAAGGTCGGAGGTGGGCGTGGGTTTCTTGCGCGCGCGAGAGATTCGCGCGAACACTCCCCCATGCGCACCGTCGTGGCCGGACTCCTCGGGGTGACATTCGCGCTCGGCAGCGCACACGCGGAGCCGGACTCGCTCGGCGACCTGCTCGGGCCTCGCGAGGTTGCCGTCGGCGAGGCGATGCGCGGTGGCGCGACCGGTGCCACGGCGGCGGGTCTCAACCCCGGTGGCCTCCCGCTCAATCGCGAGCTCGTCTTCGAGGGCGGCTATGGATACCGCGCCTCCGATTCGGCCTCGCTCATCAGTCTGTCCGCATGTGACTCGACGACCGAGATTCCGGGCTGTTTCTTCTACGAGCACACGGGCGCCTCGCCTGATCTGATGAGCAGCGATGGCAGCAGCTCGAGCCGCCGCACCAACGTAGCAGGGCTGGCGCTGTCGAGGATGCTCGTGCCACGCATCCTGATCGGCGTGACCTCGAAGTACTTCAGCTACGCATCGAGCGTGGTGGACGAGGTCGCAGCGAAGGGCTTCGCCGTGGATCTCGGGGCCACGGTGCGGCTCACCGAGATGATCAACCTCGGCGTGTCCGCGCAGAACCTCTACGCGTCTGCCGATACGCCTGCATTCCCGCGGGCCGTCGGCGGTGGCGTGATGGGTCGACCGATCCCGACGCTCACGGTCAGCTTCGACGCTCGCTGGCGCCTGAACGGCGATGCGAAGGCGGCGCGCTACGGTGGCGGCGCGGAGCTCTTCCTCCGCAGCGGTAGCGGTCAGACCGCGTTCCCGATCCGGGCCGGCGTGCTGCACGACAACAACGCGGGCGGCATCACGTACCTGTCCGCCGGGCTCGGGATCACGAGCCTCAAGTGGGGCATCGACGTGACGGGGCGACGGGCGGTCCAGGGCGGCAGCGACAACCTGCTCCTCGCGAGCATGCGATTCTGGGGACCCCGCATGGCCGCGCCGGATCTGTCGACGTCGATCGAACCTGGCTTCTGACCCGGCGCCTCTGATCGGGCGCCTCTGGCCCGGCGGCGGTCAGCACCCGGATGTCATCCCGGCGAAGGCCGGGTCCAGGCTGTGAACCACGGTCCGTCCGCCCGCGTCCAGCGGTGACGAAAGCGAGCGAGGACTTCTGGGTACTTGCCTGGGGATGCGGTGGGGTAGTTGGAGGTGGGATTGCAAAGCAATGAAGCGATGTCCTGGTCGTACCCCATTGGCTGCGCGCTGCTGAATCGGTTCTCCGAGGCGTTTCGAAGGGTTGGCGGGGGAACTTCGCGGGCCGACGCGTCCCGTGAGTAGCCGTCCGATCGTGCTCCACCGCTCGACGAGCGCATCTGAACGAGCGAGCGATGTCTCGTGCGAGACACTCCTGACGCTCGTGACCGCGTTCGCGGGAGCTACCAGTTTCACCGATCTCGGCGATGTGATCGTGCAGCGGGTCGCGCCTACGCTCGGATCCACGATCGCGGTCCTCGCCATCGGAGGCGAGCTCGTCGCGCTCCACGGTGTGGTCGCGCCTGACGATCCCGAGGGCCACGCGCACTCGCTGAACGCGCTCCCGCTCGATTACGATCTGCATGGGAGCGCGACCCCTGGGACGTCAGGCCGCCCGGCTGCCGTGAACCCGCGCATGCACTGGCTCGCTGCGCCCCGGGTGAGCGTGCTGCCGCTGGCCACCGGAGGCACACGTCAGGGCACGCTGGTGCTGGGTCAGGCCGCCGGGGCCCACGACGAGCGTCACCTGATCGACGCACTCGTGGAGCCCCTCGCGATCGCGATCCGCCGCGCCCGCGCGTACGAGGACGCCGTCCGTGACCGCGCTCGCGCGGAGGCCGCCGCCGAGAATCATGACCGGATCCTCGCCATGGTCGCCCACGAGATGCGCAATCCGCTCTCTCCGATCGTCACCGCGACGCAGCTCATGGCGCTGCGCTCGCCCGACTTCGCCGTGAAGGAGCGGACGACCATCGAGCGCTCGGTCGCACGCATGGTTCGCACCGTGGATGACCTCCTCGACGCGACCCGACTTGCCCGTGGCAAGATGGAGGTGGAGCGCACGCCCGTGGAGCTCGCCGAGGTGGTCGCGCGCGCGCTCTCGATGGCCCGTCCGGTCCTCGTCGATCGAGGTCACGAGGTGGCCGTCGCGATTCCTAGCTTGCTCGTCGTCGAGGCGGATGGCGAGCGCCTCGCGAGTGCGATCGCTCACCTGATCGTCAACGCGGCGAAGCATACGGACCCGGCTCTCGGCTCGATCACGATCACGGCCGAGCGCAGAGCTGGGCCGGCGGCGACCATCGAGCTCGACGTGACCGATACGGGCGCAGGCATCCCGCCGGAACGGATGCATGACCTCTTCGAGCCGTTTGGCGCGCAGCGCCCCCGCGGCGCTGGACTGGGCGTCGGGCTCGCGATCGCGCAGGGCTTCGTCGAGCTTCACGGGGGTACGCTCGGCGTGCACAGCGCAGGTCTCGGTACCGGCAGCCAGTTCACGATCACGCTCCCGGCATGGGTGGCCCGCACGGTCGATCCCGTGCCCGTCTACCGGCTCGAGCCGCGCCGGATTCTCGTCGTGGACGACAACCAGGATGCTGCATGGTTGCTCGCGGAGGCGCTGCGCATGCTCGGTCACGACGTTCGCATCAGCCACGACGGCGCCGCCGCCCTCGAGCTCGCGCGCCAGTGGCCGCCGCAGATCGCCTTCCTCGACATCGGCTTGCCGGGCATGGACGGATTCGCGCTCTGCGAATGCCTCGGCGCACTCCCGCATCGACCGAAGTGCGTCGCGGTCACCGGCTACGGCACGGTGCGCGACCGCGAGAAGTCGCGCGCCGCAGGGTTCGACCGCCACTTCGTGAAGCCGGTCGACCTGCGCGACGTCCAGGACGCGATCGCGAGCTTCGGCGCCATGGCGCCGTCATAGGCCGGGCCGTCCACGCTTCGCGTGGTTCAGCCCGGCACAAGGGGGTCCCGAAGGGCTACGCCCTTCACCCTCCTAGCGGAAGAAACCGCCAGGACGGAGCGGTGCGATGGTTGCAACGCTGCTACTCCGTGATGGTGCCGGACCTCAGCTCGCACTACCGGTCCGTGCGCGCCCGCACGACGAGCGCGTGTGCGCCCTTGACCGTCGAGGATCATCAGATCCAGTCGATGGCCGATGCGAGCCCGGCGAAGTGGCACCTCGCGCACACCACCTGGTTCTTCGAGACGTTCGTGCTGAAACCACTGGGTCAGCCCCCTGAACACGAGGGCTGGGAGTTCCTGCACAACAGCTATTACGACGCCGTGGGTGCGCGCATCGACCGTGCGCGTCGGGGCACGGCCAGTCGGCCGGCGCTCGCCGAGGTACTCGCGTACCGGGCCTCCGTGGATGACCGCGTGCTCCGCGCACTCGCGTCAGGGCTCGACGCGGCGGCGAGCGCGGTGGTGGAGCTGGGACTACACCACGAGCAACAGCACCAGGAGCTCGTGTACACCGATCTCAAGCACGCGCTCGGGACCCAGCCGATGCGTCCTGCCTATCGTGATGACCTCGCCCGGTCCGCCGCTGCCGCCGCAGCGTCGGCGGCACCGCTGACATGGACCGAGCACGACGAAGCCGTGACGTCGATCGGCGCACCGGCGACGGGATTCGCGTTCGACAACGAGCGTCCCCGTCATCGGACGCTCGTGCCGAGCTTTCGCCTCGCGAACCGGCCGGTCACGAACAGTGACGTGCTCGCGTTCATCGCCGCGGGGGGCTACGGCGACCCCCGACTGTGGCTCTCCGACGGGTTCGCGACCGCGAAACGCGAAGGCTGGGTCGCCCCGCTGTACTGGGAGCTGCGCGACGGCGCGTGGGAGCACTACGATCTATCCGGCACGCGTCCAGTCGAGCCGATGGCGACCGCATGCCATCTCTCGTATTACGAGGCGGACGCGATCGCGCGCTGGTGCGGCGCGCGGCTCCCGACCGAGGCCGAGTGGGAGCACGCCGCGCAGTCGCTGGGCCTGGCCGCCGCGACCACGGGCAACTTTGCGGACGACGGCGTGCTCGCGCCCGCGGCCGTCGCCGCCGGTGATCCGGGGCTCCAGCAGATGTTCGGCACCGTGTGGGAGTGGACCGCGAGCGCGTACACGGCGTACCCCGGGTTCCGTCCACTCGGCGGCGCGCTCGGCGAGTACAACGGCAAGTTCATGTCGGGGCAGATGGTGCTCCGCGGCGGCTCCTGCTTCACGCCACGCGCCCACGTGCGCACGAGCTATCGCAACTTCTTCGCGCCCTCTGCACGCTGGCAAATGACCGGCGTGCGGCTCGCAACCGAACGAGGATGACCATGGCGACCACGCAACTCACGTCCACCGCCCACGTCCACGCCCGCCACGCCGATCTGCAGGCGGAGGACGACGTGATCGCGGGCCTGAGCGCCCCGCACAAGCGGCTGCCATGTCGGCTGCTGTACGACGCCGCGGGCGCGAATCTCTTCGAACGCATCACGACGGTGGACGAGTACTACCCGACGCGGACCGAGCTGGAGTTGCTGAAGCGCCACCTCCCGCAGATCGCGGCGCAGGTCGGGCCGCACGCGCGCGTGATCGAGCCGGGCAGCGGCGAGGGCATCAAGCCGCGGATGCTGCTGAGCGCGCTCGATCAGCCGTCGGCGTACGTGCCCATCGATGTCGCGCACGAGCAGCTCCAGGCGTGGGCCCGCGCGATCCGCGCCGAGATGCCCGGTCTCGATGTCACGCCGGTGACGGCCGACTATACGCGTGGGTTCGACGTCCCCACGCCTCAGCACGACTGGGGCACGAGCCTCGTGTTCTTCCCTGGGTCGACCATCGGCAACTTCGAGCCGGCCGAGGCCCGCAACTTCCTCTCGATGCTCGGTCGCGTGGCGGGCGACCAGCGCATGCTGCTTCTCGGCGCCGACGCGACGCACGACGAGGACGACCTCATCAACGCGTACGACGACTCGCGCGGGGTCACGGCCGCGTTCAACAAGAACGTGCTCGCGCACCTGAACAAGACCCGCGGTGCGACGTTCGATCTCGACTGCTTCGATCATCGGGCGATCTGGAACGAAGCCGCGTCTCGCATCGAGATGCACCTGTTCAGCCGGTGCCAGCAGATCGTGCGGATCGATGGCCACACCATCCCGTTCACGGCCGACGAGTCGATCGTGACCGAGCACTGCTACAAGCACTCGCCCGAGGCCATGCTCGCGATCCTGGCGGCCGGTGGCTGGCGCCCGCGTCAGGTGTTCACGGCGCCCGATCGACCGTACCGACTATGGCTCTGCGAGCCGCTGACGTGGCGCTCGTAACGCTGCCCGCGTAGGCTGCGGCCATGGCCAAGTCCGATCCGTCCGCGCTCAGCGAAGCCGCGGCCGCCTTCGATTCCGAGCTATCGACCTACGCGCGGCTCGGTCGCCTGTTCGTCGAGACGCCTCTCGCCAGCGTGAAGCATCTCGAGCGCGCGAACCAGACGCTCGGCGACATCGCCTCGTGCGAGGAGCGCCTGCAGGCAGCGGGGACGGTGCTCGCGCAGGCGCTTGGCGCGGTGCGAACCCGGCAGGAGCAGCTCGCGGCGGAGGTGATCGCGCGGGTGCCCGCGCTGCAGGAACGCAACAAGCGGCTGCAGGAGTTGATGGGCGAGCTCGGCGTCGTGGCGGGGGAGGTGTCGGGGCTGAACGAGGTGATCGGCAAGAAGGGCGGGGGCGAGGATGCCTCCCAGCTCCCGACGTCAGCCGACGCACTCGACATCTCGCAGTCCGTGCTGGGGCTGTCCGTGCGGGCGAATGACATCGCGAGCCACGCCACCGAGGCCGAGTTCGAGGAGGTCGCCACGCAGGCGCACGCGCTGCACCAGCGCCTGCAGACGATCGGCAAGAAGCTCCAGCGTGCGGGCGGCGGCGGCTCGGCCTAGCGAGCCCGAGCCCGAGCCATCTAGCTCGGCTTGGCGCCCGTCACCTCGAGGAACTTCTCCTCGAGGGACGCGCCTTCCTTGACCGACCGAGCCACGACGCCATTCTTGGCGAGCTCCGAGACGATGCCGCCGATCAGCGTGTCGGTCGTCTGACCGACGACCGGGTTCAGCTGCACCGTGTACTCGTGCTTCGTGTCGACGGTGATGGCGCCGACGCCCGGCTGCGCCCGCAGCAGTGCCCACTCGGGCTCCGTCAGCGGGCGGCCGAACATGAACCGCACGGTGCCGTGGCTCGCCGTGAGCTCGGCGACCGACTTGTGCTCGACCAGCTTGCCGTGATCGAGGATCGCGACCGCGTCGCACATCTCCTGGATCTCGGCGAGGTTGTGCGACGACACCACGAGCGTCACCCCGGACTGCTTGCGGATGTCGTTCACGAGGTTCCGCACGCCCGCCGCGTTCATCGGGTCGAGCCCAGCCGTCGGCTCGTCGAGCACGATGACCTCGGGCTTGCCCATGAACGCCTGCGCGATGCCGAGCCGCTTCGTCATGCCGTGCGAGAGCGCGCGCGCATTCTTCTTCTGCGAATCCAGCAGGCCGACCATCGTCAGCACGCGGGTCGTATCGGCGGCGGACTCCGCCTTGGTCATCCCGTTGAGCTGACCGAAGAACTCCAGCTGCTCGCGCACCGCCACGTTCGACTGGAACAGCGCGTCCTGCGGGAGGATCGTCAGCTTGCCCCGCAGATCGCCGACGTTGTCGACGTTGACGCCGAGCACGGAGACGGAGCCCGTCGACGCCTTGAGGAAGTTCGCGATGATCGAGAACAGCGTGGTCTTGCCCGCGCCATTCGGGCCCAGCAGCCCGAACACCGAGCCGGCGGGGATATCGAAGCTGACGTCGTCGAGCGCCTTCTGGGTCCCGAAGACCTTCGTGACGTTACGGATCGAGATGGCAGGGGTCATAGGTCGGTCACAGGTCGCGCTTGCTGAAGTGACGCAGGCCCGCCCACACGAAGAGCGCGGAGAACGCGAGCATCACCGCGATGCCCGGGAACAGGAGGCCGCCGGGCGACGCCAGGAGCCACCACTTGTAGCCCCACGGCGTGAGGTAGTTGAGCTTCGCCGCGAGTGGCTGCGCGCCCGCGGCGATGAGGACCACGACGGGAAACACGTACGCGACGAGCAGCGAGATCACGAGCGAGCCGAACGGCGAGCTCATCGCGCACGAGATCAGCGAGCAGAACGCGATGTATGGCAACGAGAACGCGAGCAGGCGGAGATAGCCGCTGAACAGCCACAGGGTCATCGCACCCGCCGACTGCCCGGGCACGTGCACCTTCGCGATCACGTACAGCGTCAGGATCACGAACAGCGTGAGGTACACGGCCGCCGAGAACAGGTACGTCCCGATGAAGCGCCCGAGGAAGATGTTCTGACGCTCGGTGCGGAACAGCAGGTACCGGAGGCCCTTGCTGCCGATGTCGCCGGAGGTCTGGTTGAACCCGCCGAGACAGGACAGCAGCGGCGTGATGAGGAACAGCAGCACCAGGATGGCTGACGCCGTCGAGGGGTGATCGTCGACGAGGTACGACAGCTGCTCCGGCGTTGGATCGACGGCAAAGTCGATCGCCTTCACGGTCGCGGTCTTGACGAGCATGTCGATCTTGCTCGACGTCTCGCCCTCGTCGCGACCGGACATCGTGCTGAGCTGGCCCGACTGCTTCTGCGCGGCCTCGATCGGCGAGATGACGACGGTCGCCATCACGAGCCCGAGCAGGAGGGTGAGTAGCAGCGACACGAGCCCGGCGCCGCCGCGGATGCCGTGGCGCACCGAGTGACCGGCGATCAGCCGGAGATGTTCAGGCCGGAGCATCGAGGGTCAGTTGACCAGGTCGTCCTTGAACGTCGTGTTCACGAGGAACAGCGTCAGGACCGGGTAGATCAGCAGCACGATGGTGAAGATGCCGAACGCGCCGCCCGGCGAGACGATCCCGTAGACGGTGCTCGCGAGCGAGACGACCGCGTAGACGTTCGCGAGCATGCGGCCCATGCCGCGCGCCTGCTTGAGGTAGCCGATGCCAGACGTCAGCAGGAGCACGCCGCCGAGAACCAGGGCCCCTGCGCCGATCCAGGCCTGCATGCGGTGCGGGATGATCGCGCCGTGCGTGAGCTCGGAGCCCGCCGACAACCCCAGCACTGCGAGCAACCCGATCAACAGCGCGATGCCCCCGAACACGAAGTTCAGGACCGCCATCGCTGTGAGCCCACCCGGACGATTACCTTGCGCCATAGGGCTCAAGTATCACGGTTTGTCGCAGGCCCCGAGTCTTTGCGCGGCCGCCCGGGCGGCGTTCGCGAGCTGCGGCAACACGCCAGCGGCGACGTGCGTCGGCATCCCGTGTTCGGCCCCGAGCACCACGTACGGCGCGGCGAGCGCGGCGACCTCGATCGGACCATCGGCCGCGACGACCGCCGCCTCGTAACCCGCGAGCCGCGCACCGGCGAACCCACGCCCCCGGGCGAGCGCGAGCGCGATCCGCGCCTCGGGCGGGCTGCCCACGCACTCGAACGGCGAGTGCGCGGCGAGCCCCAGCATCTCGCGGAAATGGAGCTCGTTCGCCGGGTCCTCGCCGAGGTCGCGTCCGAACGTCGCCTCGACGATCGCGCGCGGGAGATGCGCCGCCATCTGGAGCCACACGTAGGCGCACTTGGCGCACTGCCCGCACCACGGCTTCGCGACGTTGCACGAGTGCGTGAGGGGCGCGAGCGCGGCGTCGCGCGCCAGCAGCTCGAAGATCACTTCGTCGTGCACCGGCTGCAGGAGGCTGAAGTAGCGCACGTTCGAGAGCAGCGCGCGGCGCACGTAGCCGTCGAGGAGCTGCTCGGCCTCCCAGCCCTTGCCCCACTGGTGGTTGACGTCCTCGCCGGTCACGTCCCAGTGGAGATTCGCGGCATTCGCGCTCTGCTCGTGGGCGACGACGAGCCCGCGGTAGCCGCGCGCGAGGGCGAGGGGCAGGGTCGCGAAGATCGAGGCGGGCGTCTCCGCGGCGAGGATGGACCTCACGCCGAGGCCCGGACGCAGCCGCGCGACCGGAGCATCGAGCAGGTCGTCGATCACCCACTGGCGCTCGGCGCGGACGCGGGCCGTCGCGGCCCCGAGGCGGTCGAGCAGCGCATGCTGCGGCGCGGCCGCTCCGTAGCTCGAGTGCGAGTAGCCGAGCGTCGCGAAGGGCAGGCTGCCGCGCTCGAGGAGCTTCATCGCGACGAGGCTGTCCTTGCCACCGCCGCAGAACGCGAGCAGCTCGACCGGGCCTGGGGGCACGGCGATGGGGGTCGGCGCCGGCTGCACCGGATCCGTGAACACGGGCCCGTCGTAGCCGGGCAGGTCGTGCTCCCACCGCCACTGCGCCCAGACGCGACGGAACACGGTGCGCCACGTGTGGACGAGGTCCGCCGTCAGGTATCGCGCGTATCGTCCGAGCTCGATCGTCGACGGCCTGAGGCTACACGCGGCGTTGAGCTGGAACAGCGCGACGTGCACGGCGAGGCGCTCGACCACCTCGTCGCCGTGAGTCGCGGCGAGCGCTCCCAGGTCCACGTCCTCGTACCAGACCGTGACGTGAAACCTCAGGTCTGCGAGCGCGCACGTCGCGACGATGCAGTCCGCACCGCGATGCACGTCGAGCAGGCGCAGGACCGTCATTCCGCACGCCGAGCATAGCTCGTCGATGTTATGTCTCGCGCGTGAGCCACGAAGAACCGGACCTCGAAGCCCCGCCCACCGCGCGACTCGAGAAAGGACTCCTGCGCCTCGGCGCCGAGCTGCCGTCCCCGCCGGGCGTGCTGCGGGGCCGCATCACGTGGCAGACGATCGTCGCGGGCCTGATCGTCGCCGCGATCATGGGCACCGCGTATCCGTACATGGTCCTGAAGCTCGGGTTCGGTCCGAACGTGTCCGTGGTCGCCGCGTTCTTCGGCTTCCTGTTTCTCCGGCTGCTGGATGTCGTGTTCCGCCAGCGCCACTACGACCGGTGGCAGAACAACCTGACGGAGGCGTGCGGCACCAGCGCCGCGCAGACCGCGTTCATGTGCGTGCTGCTCGGCGCCTTCGACATCCTCCATGACAAGACCGCCGCGACGGGCCACCCGTTCGGGCTGCAGCTGCCCTGGTACACGTCGTTCCTCTGGCTCACGACGGCGTGCACGCTCGGCGTGCTGATGGCGGTCCCGCTGCGCAAGCACTTCATCGTCGACGAGAAGCTGCCGTACGTCGACGGGCTGTCCACCGCCGAGACGATCACCGTGCTCGACCCGCCGCGCGACGCGACCCCCGACGTCCGCCGCGCCGCGCTGCGCGCGTTCTGGGCCGTGATGATCGGCGTCGCCGCCTCCGCGTTCATCATGGTGTTCCGCGAAGACGCCAAGTTCTTCGACTTCATCCCCGAGGCGTGGCAGCCGAACCCCGAGCACCTCGTGATCGCGGGTGCGGGCGTGTTCGCGTTTGCGAAGATGGGCGTGGGCGTGCAGCTGTCGCTGCTGAACATCGGCTCGGGGATGCTGGTCGGGCTGCGCATCAACATCAGCATGATGCTCGGGACCACGCTCGCGTGGGTCGTGGCCCCGTACTTCCTCGTGAAGTACGCGCAGGTCCCCTCGAGCCCCACGCACAACCAGGTGCTGTTCTGGGTGATGTGGCCGGCGACGGGCATGCTCGTCGCGGGCGGGCTCACGTCCCTCGCGCTGCGCTGGCGCATGCTGATCGATACGTTCCGGCAGCTCAAGCACGCGACGATCGATGGCAGCGAGTTCCCGCTGAAGGTCGTGGTTCCCGGGATCGCGATCTCGGCGATCGCGCTCGTCGTCGTGCAGCGGCAGCTCCTGGACATGCCGGTCTGGATGACGCTCGTCGCGATCGTGCTCTCGGTGCCCCTGATGCTCGTCGGCCTGCGCGTGCTCGGCGAGACGAACTGGGGCCCGATCAGCGCGCTGTCGAACATGATGCAGGGCGTATTCGCGGCGCTGGCACCGGGCAACATCGTCGCGAACATGGTCGCGAGTGGAACGGCGGGCAACATCGCCACGTCGTCCGAGATGATCATGCAGGACTACAAGTGCGGCGACATGATCGGCACGAAGCCCCGGCTCGTCACGATCATGCAGCTGATCGCGGTGCCCGTCGGCGCGCTCGCGGTGTCGCTCATCTACCCGCTGCTGGTGCGCGCGTTCCATATCGTGCCGGCGCCGCTCGAGAGCGTGAATCACTGGCTCGGCCACCTCGCCGATCTCATGAAGCTCAAGATCGAGATCCCGGCCGGACTCGAGTCGCCGATCTCGCAGAAGTGGGCTGGCTTCGCGATGCTGCTCAAGCAGGGCCCGAGCGCGCTGAGCTCGTCGGCGCTGTGGGCGCTGCTCGTCTTCAGCATCCTCGGGGTCGTGCTGACAGTGGCCGAGTCGAGCCCGAAGCTGAAGCGGTACGTGCCGTCCACGACGGGCATCGGCATCGGGATCCTCGTGTCGTTCCTCGCGGTGGCGACGATGTTCATCGGCGGCCTCATCGGCTACTTCTGGGAGCGCACCAACAAGAAGTCGGCGGAGGCGTACCTCGTCCCGCTCGGGTCGGGCTTCATCGCGGGTGAGGCGATGGTCGCCGTGGTCGCGTCGATCTACTTCGGGCTGACGTCGTAGGCGCTCACGGCGCGCACGGGGCGAGGTCGGTCGCGACGCGCTCGAATGCGCGCGTCAGGTGATCGATCGCGACGGCCACCGCGGGGCGATCGGCTGCGGCCAGCGCGGTCGCGAGCTCCGGACAGGCGAGCGCGTGCTCGCCATCGGGATCGCTGCCGACGAGGACGTTGCGGTACCACGCGTGGCCCGCGAGCCCGTCGGGCCGCAGGAAGTCGCGGTTCGCCGCGAGCATCGCGCGCTCGCAGGCAGGCGCGACGGCGGCCACGGGCGCGTCCAGCGTCACCGGCTCGCCCGATCCGGCCAGCGCGATCGCCGCGAGCGCGGAGACCAGTCCGCCGGGGTCCGCGCCGAGTGCGCGGATGCGGGTCTGGTCGAGCTGCTTCGAGAGCGCGCGCGCGACGTCGGCATATTCGTACGGGAGCCTCGGGGCCGTCGCGAGCCGCAGCGCCACGAGGCCGACCTCCACCGCGGTCCGGCTCGCCGCTGCCTCCACCTCGGCGGGCGGGCCCGGCTCGCTGCCGACGGTCACGCCTGGCAGCCAGCGGGCGGTCGGGATGGCCTCGCGGCTCCCGAACGCGAGCGGCGCGTGACTCGCGGGCGTGATGTGCTCGCGCACGGCGGGATCGAGCGACGCCGCGATCCCGCGCGCGAGCACCGGATCCACCTCGATGCGCGAGGTGCCCTCGGCCGTGGCGATGTCGAGATACGCGACCGCGCTCGCGTGAAGCATGTCCTGCTGCGCCTCGACCCAGCCGGCCTGGCCGAGGTCGCCGATCGTGCCGCCGTCCCACCACGCGAGGATGATGGTGCGGTGAGGGTGCCACCCGGCACGCGTGAGGGCCGCGAGGCCGCGCGCGATCTCGAGGAGCGCGGCGGCACTGGCATGCGCTGCGGCGGAGGTCGAGGCAGTGTCGTACGTGGCGCCGACGATGATGGCGTCCTGCACGTCACCGTCGATGATGGCGAGCAGGTTGCGAACCGGGCGGGGCTTGAGCTCGAGCACGAGCATCGGGCCCGCGAAGCTCGGCATCAGCACCGGCACGTCCGCGATGCCGGTGCGCAGCCCGAGGCGGCCGAGCGTGGAGAGGATGTCGCGGGCGACCGCCTCGTTCGCCGGGCTGCCGGCCGGGTGGGGCGTGACGGCGAGCCGCGCGATCGTGGCGTGGATCGCGCGCGGGGTGGGCACCGCGCGGAACAGCGCGTCGCGCTCGGCCGCGGTGGTGACGTGCGGGGCACCCGGCGGCACGGGCGGCGGGCCCGCATCGGCGGCCACCCGGTGCTGCCGGGTCGAGCCGCGACAGGCGCCGACACCGGCGAGGCCCCCGAGTTCCATGACGAGCGCGACGGCGAGGAGCAGCGAGGCGCGCACGGATCGAGTCTACCGCCTGTGCGGTCCACGGCGCGCTTCACGCACGCCTCACGCTCCCTGGCGGGCGGCGGCCCGGATGAATAACCCACCCGACCCGTCGGTCCCAGTGACCGGCACGAGACCTGGGTCCGCAACACCACGGCCAGTTTCCACTCGCGCTATCGTGAGCCCATGAAACGCCTTTGCTTTGCTTCCGCCACGCTCGCTTGCGCGCTGGGCGGCACCGCGTCCGCGCAACCCGCCACGATGCCGACGCCGCCGACCGCGCCGACGGCAGGCCTGACCACGACCGTCACGACGACCGTGACGACGACGATGGCCGCGCCGGCGATCCTCCCCACGATCGGCGCCAGCTTCGCGCTCACGGCGCAGGCCGGGTTCCCCGCGAAGGTCGATTACCTCTACGACTCGCCGGCCGCGGCCGACGCGAACGGCAAGGTGATCGTCCACTGGTTCTGCTCGACCAAGCCCAAGGCGACCGGCGTCGCGTGCGCTGCGGACCTCGCACGCATGATCGCGCTCAAGGAAGCGAATCCGCGCGTCTACATCATCGCGTACATCGACGGGAAGAAGGCAGATGCCAAGAAGCTCGATCCCATTCGCGAGAGCGAAGGCGTGGGCCGCGGCACGGTCGCGTTCGGCAAGAACGTGACGGCGTTCATGAAGAAGAACAAGGTCACGAGCTCCACGTCCGTGGTCGTCGATGTCGACGGCAAGGTCGCGATGGTCACCACCGCCGGCTCGGACCTCGACGCGCGGGACCAGAAGGTCGCGGCGCTGGCCGCTCGCATCAAGGAGTACGACTTCTCGTCGGATGGCCCGAAGCTCGCGAAGCCGGGCGAGAAGTTCAAGCTGACCGTCAACGTGAAGCTCGCGCCCTGGCTCAAGTACACGACGAAGGCCGCCCCGGGCTTCAAGATCACGGTGCCGTCCGACATCAAGTGCGACGCGACCACGCTCACCGGCGACCAGATCAAGACGAGCGGTGACACGCTCACCGCACAGGTCACCTGCAGTGGCCCGCGCGGCAACTACGAGGCGCGCGGCGAGCTGACGTTCGGATACGAGGGCCCGAGCGGCAACTCGACGGGACTCGGCCAGCAGAGCGCGAACTGGAAGTTCGACATCAGGCCGTAGCGGCAGGCGACGCGCCGGCCGATGCGCCGGCCGATGCGCCGGGCGACGCGCCGGGCGGAACGACCTTCGCGGCCTCGACCTTGTTCGCGGTCGCGACCGTCACCATCAGGCCCAGCGCGCTGGCCGCGGCGGGGATGAGCGCCCACGCGAGTAGCCACAGGTGCTGCAGCATGAAGCCACCGGTGGGCGGGGCCATCGCCATCGCGACCGACGACAGCGAGCCCGAGATGCCGAGCACGGTCCCCTGCTCGTGGCGACCGACGGTCTGGCTCATGCGCGCGGTGATGACCGGGCGGAGCACGCCGTGCCCGAACGAGTTCACCGTCGCCGCGACGAGGAGGCCCGCGACCGAGGTCGCGAAGCCCACGAGCACGTACGCGATCGTCGCGAACACGAAGCCCACGATCGTCATCTTCAGCTCGCCGAACTTCTTCACGAGCCGGCCGAGCAGGCCGCCCTGGATCAGGATGCCGAGGAACCCCGAGTACATGAACAGGTAGCCGACCTGCTTGGGCCCCCAGTGAAAGTGCGGGTTCGCCTCGGACCACAGCGCGTATCCGCTCATGAAGCAGGAGAACGCGAACGAGAACAGGAAGAACTGGACGTACAGCGAGCGCAGCGCCGGGCGACCGAAATACTCGGCATACACGCGCCAGTCGAACGCGCTCGGGCGTCGACCCGCGGGCCCCGCCTCTTGCGCCACGGGCGCGGTGGCGAGGGCAGGGCCGTCATTCGGCAGCAAGAAGGCCGTGCACACGATCGAGAGCAGCGACATCGACGCCGCGACCAGGAACGGCACGTGGAGCCCGTACTCGCCGAGGCGCCCGCCGATCGCGGGCCCCGCCATGAAGCCGATGCCGAACGCGATGCCGATGACCCCGAAGGCCTTCGCGCGGTCCTTCGGCTCGGTGTGGTCGGAGATGTACGCCTGCGCGATGGAGAGGTTGCCGGCCGTGCAGCCATCGATGATGCGGCCGAGAAACACCATCCACAGCGCCGTCGCATTGCCGAGCACGAGGAAGCCGACGAACGTGCCGGCCTGGCTGATCAGGAGCAGCCGCTTGCGACCGTACTGGTCGGAGAGCCGGCCGATGATCGGCGTGGAGATCAGCGAGCACACCGCGTAGCAGGAGACGATCAACGTCGCGACGAGGCGCGAGGCCCCGAACTTCTCCGCGTAGAACGCGAGCAACGGGATCACGATGGTGAACCCGAGCACGTCCACGAACGTGATCAGGAACATCGGTACGAGCGGCGAGCGCTTCTTCACGCGCACGCAGCGTAGCAGGTACGGGCCGTCAACGTTTCTTCAGCGCCGTGATGGCCTCGGTGGCACGGGCGCGCTCCGGGTCCGCGGGCGCCGCGAGCGACAAGAACTTCGTGTAGGCCTCCAGCGCCGGCTTTTTCTTCTTCTGCGCCTGGTACAGCATGCCCGCGGCCAGCCAGTTCGACGGGAGCTCCGGGAACCTCCCCATCGCCGCCGTCAGCGCCTCGTCCGCATCGGCGACCTGGTCGTGGTCGAGGTAGAGCCCGACGAGCTTCGGCAGCACCTTCGGGTTCGGTGGGTCGAGCTCGATCGCGCGCTTGTAGGCCGCGATCGCCTCGTCGTCGCGCTGCTGGACCCGGTAGATCTCGCCGTACGCGTACCAGAACCTCGACTCGTACGGCGAGAGCTGCACGGCCTTGGCGAGAGCGTCCTCCGCGTCGGTCTGCTTCTCCTGGCGGTTGTAGAGGAGCCCGAGCTCGAACCATGCGCGCCCGTTGCGCTTGTCGAGCTCGACCGCCCGATCGAGCGAGGTCTTGGCATCGTCGTCGAAGCCCTGGTCGCGCCTTGCCATGCCGAGCAGCGCATTCGCCATCGAGTCGTCGGGCGTCTTCTTCTGGGCGGCCGACAGCTCGATCGCCGCCTCGCCGTAGCGTTTCAGGGAGTAGAACGCGAGCCCCAGCTGCGTGTGGTAGCGCGGCTCGTCGGGCGCGAGCTCGACGGCGTGCTGGAGGTCGGTGATGCCGTCTTCGGCATTGCCGCGCTGCACCTGCGCCCGGCCCCGCTTCTCGTAACCGACGGGCCGCTTGTCGTCGAACTTCACGAGCTGGTTCGCGACCTCGTACGCCTGGTTCCCCTCGTTGCCGGCGAGCAGCGCCTCGGCGTAGAGCTCGTAACCGGCGGGGTCCGTCGTGTTCGTGTCGTAGTAGGCCTTGGCGACCTCGGCGGCGCGCGTGGCCCGGCCGGACGCGATCAGGAACATCACGTGCTCGTGGAGGATGTCGACCTCCTGCGCGATGCCGAAGGCCTTGCCATACTGCGTGTCGGCCGCGTCGACATCGCCGCTCTTGGCGCTCGCCTGGGCTTTCTGCACGAGCCGCGCCTGGCGCTCGCGCTTCTGCTTCGCGGCCAGATCCTCGGTCAGCTTGGACCTGCCCCCGCCACCGCCGCACCCGCCCGTTCCGAGGCCCGCGGCCCCGGCCAGCCCCGTGAACATGATGCTGCCGGCGAGGGCCCACCGGCGTAGCGAACGGACCATGAAAAAATGGTAGCGAACGCGGCGCTACATCGCCAGTCCGCCGTCGACGTCGATCGTCCGGCCGTTGAAGTAGTCGCACTCGAGCACGAACTTGACCGCGAGCCAGATGTCCTCGGGCAGGCCGATCCGGGCCACGGGGATGCTGGCCACGAGCGTGTCGCGCGCCTTCTGGTTCATACCCTGCGTCATCGGCGTCTCGATCATGCCGGGCGCCACCGCACCCACGCGGATGCCGAACGGGGCGAACTCGCGCGCCCAGGTGTTCGTGTTCGCGGCGAGGGCGGCCTTGGCCGACGTGTAGTTCGACTGCCCGCGATTGCCGTGACGAGCGATCGACGACATGTTCACGACGCAGCCGGGGCGCTGCTCGGTCGCCGCCATCTTGGCCACGGCATCGCGCACCATCATCGACGCGCCGGTCAGGTTGACGCCGATCACGGCGTCCCAGTTCTCCTTGGACAGCTTCGAGATCTCGCCGGTCGCGCGATCCTTCTTCACGAGCAGGCCGTCGCGCAGGATGCCCGCGTTGTTGATGAGGCCGTTCAGCCCGCCCATCGCGCCGTACGCCCACTCGACGAACGAGCCGACGTCGGCCTCGCTCGACACGTCGAGCTTGCGCGTGAAGATCTTGCCCGGCAGGCCCTTCGCGGACTCCGCGAGCTCGGCGAGGCCGTCTTCCTTCACGTCACCCGCGGCGACGGAAGCGCCCGCTTCGGCCAGGCGACGAGCGAAGTGCGCGCCCATGCCCTGGGCGGCGCCGGTGATGATGATCTTGAACGACGAAAGCTGCATGGCCGCGTCATATCACGCGGCCGACGCTCGCTGCCGCCCTCGGCCTCGACGGTCTGGACGGGTTTTAGATGCCCTGGCAGCCCGAATTGCAGAACGCCGTGCTCGGCGGCTCGCACTGCTCGTTCTGGTCGACGATGCCGTTGCCGCAGAACGGCAGCGTGCACTGGTTGTTACAGCCGTCGTTGTTCAGCGTGTTGCCGTCGTCGCACTCCTCCGTGCGACCCCCGGGGGGCTCGTTCGGGAGCTGCGTGGCCTGGTCGTCGCGGTGGCCATCGCCGCACACGTTCAGCACGCATCCCGGCGTCTGGTTCGGCCCCGTCGTGATCGGCGCGAGGCAGTTGAGGTTGGCGCCGTTGCTCGCGCCGTTGTCGCACTGCTCGCCGGCTCGGCGATTGACCTTGCTGTCGCCGCAGCTCGCCGGCGTGCAGTCGGCGTTGCAGGTCGGGGACTCGCCCGACACGCCGGGGTCGCAGAGCTCGAGCCGGGTGCCTGTCGAGCTCACCGCAGTGCTGACCACGCCGTCGCCGCACCGGGCGAGCGTGCAGTCCGCGCGGCAGCCGTCGGTGTCGATGATGTTGCCGTCGTCGCACTGCTCGCTCGGATCCTTGATGCCATTGCCGCAGGACTCCATGCGACAGGTTGCCGAGCAGCCGTCGCCATTCGTGAGATTGCTGTCGTCGCACTGCTCCGTCGAGGGGCGCAGCTGGCCGTCGCCGCACACCGCGTTCATGCAGCCGACGCAGGCATCGGTGCTGATCGCGTTGCCATCGTCGCACTGCTCGCCCTGGTCGATGAAGCCGTTGCCACACGAGGGGGTCGTGCACGAGTTGGTACAGCCGTCGAAGTTGTTGGTGTTGCCGTCATCGCAGAGCTCGATGCGCGGCGCGAGGGTGTCGCGCTTGCCATCGCCGCAGACGTTGAGCTTGCACGTGACCGGCAAGCAGTTGTGCGTGTCCGCGTTGCCCGTGGCGGCGCTGGTCCCGTCGTCACACTCCTCGAGCGCCGCGCGGTTGATCTTCCCGTCGCCGCACGAGCGGGCCGTGCAGTCCACGTTGCACGTCGCGGACTCGCCGCCCGTATCGCAGACCTCGCCGTTGTTGACGACGTTGTCGCCGCAGCGCTCGACCACGCACGCCGCGCTGCAGCCATCGCCGCCGGTCTGGTTGCCATCGTCGCAGCCCTCGTTGGGATCCTTGAAGCCGTTGCCACACACCTCGTAGCGGCACAGGGACGAGCAGCCGTCGCCGCTGGCCACGTTGCCGTCGTCGCATTGCTCGACGCCCGCGCGAGTGCGGCCATCGCCGCAGACCGAGATCTGGCAGTTGTTCAGGCACGCATCGGTCTGCACCGTGTTGCCGTCGTCGCACTGCTCGGTGCCCTGAACCACGCCGTCGGGGCAGGTCGCGGGCACGCAGTCGTTGCGGCACCCATCGCCGTTGTTCGTGTTGCCGTCGTCGCAGGTCTCGACGCGCGGCTGCTCGCCATCCGCCTTGCCATCGCCGCAGCGGTTCAGCAGGCACGAGCCGAGACAGTTGCGCGTATCGCCGTTGTTCGCGCCGCTGTCGCACTCCTCGCCGGCCACGGTGTTCACGATGCTGTCGCCACAGTTGGCGAGCGTGCAGTCGAAGTTGCAGTCCACCGTCTGGCCCGCCGCGCCCGGATCGCACTGTTCTCCGGCGGCCGCGTTCACCTTGCCGTCGCCGCACACGGCGAGCGTGCAGTCGCGGTTGCAGCCCGGCGCGTCGGCACCCGTCCCGGCGTCACACTGCTCGCCCGCGGTCTGGTTCACCACGCTGTCGCCGCAGAGCCGCGCCGTGCAGTCGAGATCGCACGTCGTGGTCTCCAGCGGCTTGGGAAGGGGGGCGCCCACGGGGGCCGGATCGCAGTCCTCCGGGGTGGTCCCGTTCAGGTTCCGCACGCCGTCGCCGCACACGTTCGGCTTGCAGTCCGTGGTGCAGTTGTCGTTGTTGTTGGTGTTGCCGTCGTCGCAGACCTCGCCGTTCGCGGTGTCGACCGCGCCGTTGCCGCAGCCTTCGCCGGAGCGACAATCGGAGCTGCACGAGTCGCCATCGATGAGGTTGCCGTCGTCGCACACCTCGTTCACCGCGAGATCGACGACGCCGTTGCCACAGATCTCTGTCGAGTCGCACTCCTTCGAGCACCCATCGCCACTGACGGTGTTGTTGTCGTCGCAGGCCTCGCCGAAATCGACCACGCCGTTGCCGCACTGTTCGAGCGACCGGCACGTCGGGCCGCAGCCATCGCCGCCCGTGGTGTTGCCGTCGTCGCAGACCTCACCCGCGGCGACGTCGATGATCCGGTTGCCGCAGCGCTCGACGGACAGGCAGTCGTGCGAGCAGCCGTCCTTGTCCATGATGTTGCCGTCGTCGCAGGCTTCGCCCACCTGCTGCAGGCCGTCGCCGCACTGATTGATCAGGCAGGTCGGCTGCACGGCCGCGCAGAACGTGCCCTGCGGGCAGAAGATCCCCGTCGAGCACTTGAGCGCGTTGGGTTGGTCCGCGCAGCTCGCGAACGTCGTGGCGACAGCAATAGTGGCAGCGCATAGCGCCCACCAGGCGGTGGTCTTCGAAAACATGCGTGAGTCCCCCGAGATCTGACGAAGTGCGAACGAGCCGAGACCGAACCAAGACCGAATCAAGACCGAACCAAAATCGAACTAGAAGTGACCCATCATCGCGGCGCCCGCGACGCCCGGTGCGACCACCGGTGCGAACACCACGCCCTGGCGTGCCTGCTCGCTCTCGTACTCGTCGGCGCGAATCTGATACGGCATCCGGCGATTCATGTACGCCATCGCGAGCCCGGTGACGACGGCCGCGCCGCCCACACCAAACGCGACGTACGACATCGTCTTGTAGAGGTCACCGCGGTCGCGCGTGCTC
Source organism: Deltaproteobacteria bacterium (assembly GCA_043716635.1). Classification (GTDB taxonomy): domain Bacteria; phylum Myxococcota_A; class Polyangia; order Haliangiales; family Haliangiaceae; genus JABFXX01. Next base: position 20,703 of record JAYSYE010000569.1, read on the forward strand.
TGCAGATCGGGCGTGATCGTGCACCCGGAGTTGTTCATGCTGCAGAGCTCGACCTGCGTGTCGAAGTCGTCGTACTTCGACTTCGCGAGGAAGTTGAGCCCGAGGCCCGCGCCCGCGATCACGACGCCCGCGCCGGCGACCGCCCACGGCATCCAGGTCGCATCCCACTTGCGGTGGTACCGGGTGAGCTCCTCGGCCGTGTAGAGCTTCAGCTCGATGCGGAACTTCTCGCCGGGTCCGATGAACGGCGCGCCGATGTGCGCCGTGTAGCCCTGCTTCTCGGCGAAGAACGTGTGCTTGCCGATGCGCACGCGTGACTTGAAGATGCCCGGGGCCTGGAACACGACCTTGCCATCGACGGAGACCTTCGCTCCCGGCTTGTCGCACGAGACCTCGATGTCCGCGAGCTGCTTGCTGACGAGCACCATGTACTCGTTCGCGTGCTCGAACTTGTCCTTCTCGAGGGGCCCGACGCCGAAGCGAACCGACTTCTGCAGGCTCTCGTACACCTCGATCGGCTGATCGAGGTTCATGAGCGCGAGCGCGAGGTTGTACGAGATCGCCGGGTGGTCCCAGTGCGTGAGCGCCTCGCGATACTTCTCGGCGGCCTTCACGAAGAACCCATCGTTCAGCTGCGCGTTGCCGTCGCGGAAGATGGCGAGCGCGGTCTGCTGCTCGCTGCTCGAGACGCCGGAAGCCCAGGGCCGCACGTCGTTCTGGCCCTGGTTCAGCGTCTCGTTGGTCCCCGCCTTGTCGGGCACGGGCTTCACGGGATGCGCGGGATCTTCGACCTCCGGCGGAGTCGGGGCCGGCATCGGCGCCGGCTGCGCGAGCACGACCTGTGTGCTCAGCGCGAGCCCGAGCGTGACTGCAATCGCCTTCTTCATGAATCTCGTTAATCTCCGGCGTTACTTGAGGTCGTCGACGATCGTGCTGCCGAGCTGGTCCTTCAGCTTCTCGGCACGATCCTTCTCGATCTTGTAGGCGCGCTCGGCGTCGGCGCGCGCCTTGTCAGCATCGCTCTTGGCCTTCAGAGCCTCGGCCTGCGCCTTCTGCGCGGCCGCAGCACTCTCTTCGGCGCGCCTCTGCGCGGTCTTCGCCTTCTCTTCGTTCTGCTTCGATTCACCGAGCGCGAGCGTCAGCTGGGTGTTCGTCTCGCGCAGGTTCTCCTCGGACTGCCCGAGCTTCGTATCGACCTGCTGCTTCGCGACCTCGACCTGCTCCTTCGCGGCCTCGGCGGAGTGCTGCCCCTGCTCGGCGACGAGCCGCTGCTGCTCGCGCTCCGTCGCGAGGGCGAGCTGCTGCTCCGCGACCTGCTTCGCCTGCTCCGCCGTCTCCTGCGCGGCGACCGCGCGCGTGCGCTGCGAGGCCGTCTCGCTCCGGCTCTTCTGGATGATCACGAGCGCGACCATCGCCGCGAGCACCAGCGCCCCGAGGCCGATGAAGCTACCGATGACCGCCATGCGCTTGCGACGCACGGCGGCCTGGCCGAAGGTCACGACCTCCTCGAGGAAGTCGCGCTCGGTGTCGGAGAGCTGGCCCTTGTAGCGCTTGCGGAACTTCTTGGCCTCGTCGGCCATGTCCCCGCGCCACAGGAGGCCGGGATCTCGCTGCTTGGTCTGCCACTGGCGCGCGGCCGTGCGCAGCTGATCGACGAGCGCCGCGTCGTCCTGGTTCTCGTCGAGCCAGCGCCTGAGCGTCGGCCACCCGTGCACGAGCGACTCGTGCACGATCTCGACGGTCGAGCCCTTGCCGCCCTCTCGGTCCGCGGCTGCGCCGTGGGCCGAAGCACCGCCGGAGGGCGGTGCGGTGTGATTCGCCGTCTGGACGACGAGCAGGCGCGCATCGACCATCCGGTCGACGAGGTTCTGCACCGCGCCGACCTCGCGGGACAGGTCGCGCAGCTCGGCGAGCGGCACGATCGCGCGCGTGCGCTCCGGGGTCACCAGGCGCAGCAGGATCGACCGCGTCAGCGCGGAGTTCTGCTGGCCGAGGTCCGACACGACGCGATCGGCGTGACTCGCGAGCGCACCCGCGACGCCGCCCATGGCTGCGTACGCCTGGTGCGTGAGCAGCTTGCGAGCCTTGTCACGCGAGTCCCACAGCTTCGCCGCCGCGAACTGCAGCAGCGGCAGCGCGCCGGGCGTGGTCTCGAGGTGATCGAGCATGTCGTCCACGGTGGCGGGCAGCTCGAAGCGGAAGCCCGCCATCTCGGCGGGATGGGTGATCGCCTCCTGCAGCCCCTCGCGCGTCGGGGGCCCGAGGAAGTACAGGCCCTGCGTGAGCTCGGCGACGAACTGCTGGTCCTCCGCCACGCGATCCAGAAAGTCCGAGCGGATCGAGAGCACGACACGCAGCGGGCTCGTCGCGTCGTCGGCGACCGCGGACAGACATGCCGTGAACGCCGCGCGCTCCGCCGGATCGGCGACCTGCGTGTAGAGCTCCTCGAACTGATCGACGAACAGCAGCAGGCGCCGGTTGTCGCGGCGCGCGCGACCGCGCAGCACGTGGCCCAGGTGGCCGGGCTCCCGGCGCAGCGTCTCGACGAGCTTCTTGTGCTCGTCCATCTCGTCGGCGAGATTCGCGGCGGTCGCGACCATCGGCTGGATCACGGCCGCGAGCGCCTCGATGGGCTGGCGACCCGGGCGGACGACGAGCGTCTCCCACGTCTCGCCCGACCGCTTCAGCGCGGGCACGAGTCCGGCGCGGACGAACGATGACTTGCCAACTCCCGAGCTCCCGACCACGGCCATGAGCGGCCGGTCGCGGATCCGCGTGACCATCGCGGCGATCTCGCGGTTGCGGCCGAAGAACTTGCCGGCGTCCGACTCCTGGAACGACGAGAGTCCGGCGTACGGGCTCTCGTCGAGCTGCAGCTCCGTCGTGACGCGACGGCCCGGCAGGAACGGCGCGAGCGCCGTCAAGAGCTCGTCCGCCGACTGCCAGCGCTGCTCCTTGATCTTGAGCAGGCAGCGATCGACGATCTGGATCAGCTCGCGCGGGACATCGGGCGGTGCTGCCTCCTGCATCGACGGCATCGGGAGCTCGAGCATCGCCGTGACGACGAGCTGGTTGCCATCGAGCGGGTGGAGCGGGTGCCGTCCGCAGATCATCCGGTGCAGCAGCACGCCGCAAGCCCAGATGTCGGTCAGGTGGTCGATCTCGATGCCGATGCCCCACTGCTCGGGGGACATGTACTTCAACGTGCCCATGATGGTGCCGGCACGGGTGAGGCTCGTGTTGGTACCGGTCGCCAGCTCGAGCGGCGAGGGCATGCGGATCTGGCCCGCCGAGCGCGCGTCCGAGGTGGACTGCGCGGCCTGCTGCAGCACCTTCGCGATGCCGAAGTCGAGGACCTTCACGTTCCCCGAGTCCATGATGAAGATGTTGTCGGGCTTGAGATCGCGATGGACGATGCCCTCGTCGTGCGCGCACTGCAGCGCCCGGAGGATCTGAGTCATCCACTCGACAGCCTTCGCGTACGGGAGCTTCTGGTGGTTCTCCGTGTACGTGGTGAGGGGCTTGCCGTTGAGATACTCGAGGACGATGTACGGCGCGCCGTTGTGCTCGCCGACCTCGTAGATGACGACGATGTTGTCGTGCTGGCAGCGTGCCGTGGTGCGCGCCTCGACGAGGAAGCGCTGGGTCAGCTCGGCCTGACCGGACTGCAGGAACTTGATGGCGACGCGGCGACCGAGCCGAAGATCGCGCGCGAGGAACACGGTCCCCATGCCGCCTTCGCCGATCATCTTGATCATCTCGTACTGGTTGATGCGGACGCCCGGGTGAGGCGCCGCGCTCGTGGCGTGGACGCCGGTGACGCCGTCGCCGGCGCTCTTGCCATCGAACGTGTCCCACGCGCTCTTGCTGACGCCGGTTCCGCCGGTGTGATCGGGGCTCGACTTGCCGGTGCTGCGCTTGCTGCGCGGCTGGATCGTGTTCGCGCTGGGCGACGCGTTCACGATGGGCATGACGCCGGGCCGGGGGGTGCCGTTGGCGGCGCCGTTCGAGGGAGCGGGAGGGCCGCCCGACGGGCCAAGCATGATCGTGGCCTGGTTGTGCTGGCTCGGAGGGGCGGCGAGCGTGCCGGGCGCGACGGTCCGGTCCTCGTGGCCCGCGCTCGGGCCGGCGGGCGGGCCGGCACTCACGGCGAGCCCGGGCGTGAACGCGCGGGCGATCGCGATCCCGTCCGGCTTCGGGGGCGTCGTGACGGACGCTGCCGGTGGCGTCGGGCCGCTGCCCGGGGCGAGCATCACGGTGGAGTCCTGCGGCGTCCGGATGACGCCGCTACCCTCGGCCGGCGCAGCGCCTTCCGGCGGTGCTTCGGCTGCCAGCGGAGCCGTGCCCGCGGGCATGACCGCCGAGATCCCGTTCCCCGGCTGCGTCGCACGCAGGGGGTCGGAGAGGTTCGGCGTGTATCCGATCCGAGTCTTCTCTTCGCTCATCGACCAAACCTCCGACAGACCTCCGACGTGACGTAGAGCCGTCGCACCCACGACGGTCCACGCCACCCCAGAGCTGAAATCATACCAAGCCCGCCCGCAAAGATCGCAAGCAAACCATGCGGTTCCCCCGCCGCTACCCCTCGCAAGCGGGCCCGCGCTACCAGACCGCGGCCGCGGCCGGCGCCGTGGCAGCGGGGGCCAGCGGAGGCTTCGGGGCCGGTCGGGTCGAGGACGTGGCCGCCAGGCACGGATCCGCCGGCTTCTGGCAAGCGCCGTTCGAGCCTGGAGTCCCGACCACGAGCTGGGTACACACCGCCGCGGTCGAGAGCGCGAGGTTGCGGAACGCGAGCTCGTCGATATCCACGGTGGTGGAGGCGGTCCCGGTCAGCGAGACCTGGCCGCCGCCAAACGCGAACACGGGGGCCACGGCGGCGGAGGTGCCATCGATGAACAGCTCCGTCTGCACCGGGGATCCCGTGGACACGAACGCGACGTGCGTCCACTCGCCATCCACCAGGTCGCCGGAGCCGAGCGGCACGACGACGCCCGCATCGTCCTTCACGCTCAGCAGGACGCGCGCGCCCTCGCCCGTGGCGTGCGTGATCGAAAGCGAGAACCCACCGGTCGCGCCGAGCGTCGACAGGATCTGCTGGGTGCCCGTCGGGGCGTGGACTCGAACCCACAGGCCTGCCGTGAACGCCTGCGAGCTCTGCAGCTCGTCGAGCGTGCCGTTGCCCCCGCCAACCGTGAACGTCGAGGCGGGAATGGCGTCGCCGACCTGGCCACACACGACCGCCGGTGCGGTGCCGGCGCAGGTCAGGTTCAGCCCGGCGCCCACGAGGCTGCCGTTCGTCGCGAGGCCGCTCGTGAACGCGTAGCTCGACGCGAGTCCCTGCACCGGAGTCCACGTGGTGGCGGTGTCCGCGCTGCGGTTCCCGGCGGGGTCCTTCGACCGCAGGTGGAAGACGTGCGCGGCGTTGTACGACGACGCATACATGCGGTGCGGGCTCGTGCACGTCGCCCATGCGCCACCGTCCTCCGCGCACTCGACCGTCGCGGCGGGAGTCGTGGTGTGCGCGGACGCGAACGCCGCGGGCGGCACGAACGTGAAGTCGTAGTAATCGACCGGATAGCTCGCAGGCGGCGACGACACGGGACCGACGATCGCGGGCGGCGTGGTGTCGACCGTGACCGTGCGAGTCACGCTGCCCACGTTCACGCCGTCGGACGCCGTCACGGTGATCGTGTACGTGCCGTCGGGCGAGAGCGGACCCGTCGCGTAGGTCCCGGCGGTGGACCCGGCCGCGAAGGTCGCCGGCGAGCACGTGCCCGTCGTGGTGGTGCTGCCGACCACGTACTTGCAGGCGAGGGTGCCCGCCGACGTGTCGTCGACGGTGAAGCCGAACACCGGTGAGTTCGCGCCCGCGCCGAGCACCGCGTTGTCGGCGGGGCCCGTCGTGAAGACGACCGTCGGCGCGTGGGTGTCGACCGTGAACGTGCGCGACTTCGGCGTGGCGGCGTTGTTCGCGTGATCGACCGCGGTCACGGTGAACGTGTACGAGCCATCGGTGAGGCCCGTGGCCGTGAACGTGCTGCTCCCGTTCCCCGGGGTGAACGAGTCGTCGGGGCTGCAGCCCGTGCGGGTCATCGACGGCGAGCCGCCGACGAGCGTGCACGTCTGCGTTCCCGGACCCGTGTCGGCGACCGTGAATCCGAACGTGACCGCGCCCGAGGCCTGGATGCTGTTGGTCGCGGGGCCGGTGTCGATCGTGATGTTCGGGGCGACCGAGTCCACGATGAAGTGCAGCACGAGCGTGCCCGGGTTCGCGTCTGCCCCGGAGTGCGGGAGGCCATCGCTCGCGCTCAGCGTCAGGACATAGATGCCATCGGTCGCGCCCGTGATCGCGATCGTCTGTGTGCTCGACGGGGCCGAATAGGTGCTGTCGCACGCAACCGCGATCGGCGTGCCGTCCTTGGTGAGCACGCAGCTGAACGTACCGCTCGTCAGGTCATCCGTCCGGATCCCGTACGAGATCGATGCGCCCGATAGCAGGACGGCGTTGTCGGCCGGTCCGCTCTGGCGGACGATCAGCGGCGCCTTCGTGTCCAGGAGGAACGTGACCGCCTTCGGCACGGCGACGTTGCCGGCGTTATCGGAGGCCGTCACGCGGTACGTGTGCGAGCCATCGGCGAGCGCGGGGAACGTGTACGGCGTCGCGCACGCGACCGCCGTGTCGCTGTCGACCTGACAGCGAACCGTGGACGCGTTGACCTGGCTCCCGACCGCCATCGTGCCGTCATCGATCGCGAACGCCAGGGTCGGCTGCGCCGTCTTCGTGCCCGTGGTCGTGCTGATGGTGATGACGGGGACGGCCGTGTCGACGAAGAACGTGCGGCTGTCGGTAGCGGTGTTGCCGGCGGCGTCACTCGCGAAGACGCGCAGCGTGTGGCTGCCCTCGGACAGCGCCGCGGCGGGGTTGAACGTGAGCGTGGCCGAGGCCGCCGTCACGCTCGTGGGGGAGGCAAGACACGAGGCGTCGCCCGTCGTGGTGGAGCCATCGATGCTGCAGCTCACCGCGACCGCGGTCGGGCTTGTCCCGGGGTTCGAGAGCGTGCCCGTGAGCATCGGCACGTTCGAGCTCATCGGGCTTGCGGGCACGGCCTGCGACACCGCGATGATAGGAGCCGTCGCGTCGAGGACGAACGCGGTGGTGGTGAACGGGAACGAGTTGCCAGCCGCGTCCGTGATCGTCGCGTGATAGACGTGCGAGCCGTCAGCGAGGGTGCCGGCGTACGTGTACGTGCCGCTGCTGCAGTCCGTGGCGGGCGCGAGCGCATCCACCGTGCACAAGACCGAGGCGATGGCACGCTCGTCGGCCTTCGTGAACGTCAGCGTCGGGTTCGTGCTCGTCGGTGAGGTCGAGAACGACATCTGCACGAGGGTCGGGTTCGTGAGGTCCACGGTGAACGTCTTCGTGGGCGTGACGGTGGCCGTGTTCGTCGCGAGGTCCGTGATCGTGATCGCCAGGGTCTGGTTCGGCGAGCCGTGGGTGCCCGGATCGGCGAGGTCGCCCGTGGGCACGACCGTCGCGCCCGCGGCCGTGAACATGTCGGCGAACACGATGGAGCAGCCGACCATCGCCCCGGCCGAGTCAGTGAACATGCAGGTGTACTTCGTCGCATCGATGTCCGAGGGCGTGACGCCGGCGGGGGCCGCGTTGATCGCCTTCACGTTGAACGCGGGGCGCTTCACGTTCGTGAGCGTGGGGCCGGTGATCGCGACCGTCGGGCGCGTGTCGTCGATGCGGTAGATCAGCGGCGCGCTCGAGGTCCCGGGGAACGTGGTCGTGTTACCGGCCGCGTCCGTCATCTTCACGCGGAGCGCATACGTGCCCTCGGCGAGGCTCGGCTTGTAGTTCGTCGTCGTCG
>JAYSYE010000570.1:0-9592 GCA_043716635.1 Deltaproteobacteria bacterium
GAGCAGCGCGGCACGGACGTCAGCATCCGCGTCGGTCCATAGCGCCGCTGCCGTGAGCCCATCGAAGAAGGTCCACGTCATCTCGATCGGAAGACAGAACGCCGCCGAGAGATTACTCGCCGACGAGGCGAGCCAAGCATCTGCCTCGCCGAAGCGACCGTGATAGAAAGCCAACATCGCTCGCAGGACATCGTGCATCGCGACGGCAGTGTCATTGCCTGCCGTAGCAATGCGTTTGCGCGCGTCATCCGCATCAAACGACGCGCTCGACAAGCTCGTCGGCTCGAGCGTCTGGCCCGCCAGCGCACGAACAAACTGGCGCTGAACCGCGACCGCGGCCTGCGCCGTGTCGCTGCGCGTGCCCCGCGCCAGGCCCTCGACCAGCCCGAGCTCCTGCTCGGCAGCGGCGAGCGGCTGCCCGCGTTCGAGCGAGAGCCACGCCCCCATGAACGCGACGTATCCAGCGATCATCAAGTCGCCCACGTCCATGCACGCCGTATACGCCCGCGCCAGCAGGGTCCGTGCCTCGTCGTAGGACCGCTTCCAGTACGCGATGTGGTTCGCGTGGACATGGAGCACAGGGCCGAGGAGCTTCGGATCGGACAGGCGTTGATTCAAGGCGATCGACGCCTCCGATAATGCGAACGCTCGGTCTGCGTCTCCTTCAGCGGCGGCGAAGATCATCGCGAGCATGCTGTATCCGAAGCACGAGGCTTCACAATTGCCATGCTCGATCGAAAGGCTGACGATCCTCATTGCGAAGATCGGAAACATCGTCGGACGCCGCGAGTAGATCGCCGGAGGAAGACTCGCGAGGAGCGAGATCAACGCAATTTTCTCTTCGTCGATGGCAAGGGGAAGCTCGACGATGCTGCGCATGTCTCGACCGTCGAGATTCGATGCGAGGCGAGCCCGCTCCGCTGCGAGCGCTGGGCCGAGGTCGACTTCGGCCTCGGGCAACAACTCACCGAGGAACGCGAGCTCGGAGATGCCAACGGATAGGGCCTCGTCGTAACGCCCCGTCAGCACGTACAGGCGCACCTGCAGCGCCGCGGTGGCCGCACGATCGGCTCGGGTCTCCGCACGCAGTCGAAGCTCGTCGAACCGACGTTCGGATCGGTCGAAGTGCCCGGTCAGAAACTCGCACTCTGCAAGCTCTCTCATCACCTCGAACGTATCTCGGTGATGCGTGCTCCAGGCATCTCCGGCGAACAGGGAGACGGCGGATTCGAGGTACAGCCGTGCCGGCTCCCACGCGATCGCCGACTTGGCGCGCCGCGCAGCGGCAAGATTCAGCCCGATCAGCTGGCGGCGTTCGCCGGCATCGTCGATCAGGGAAGCACCCTGATCGAGGTGCTTGACCACGTCGAACAGGAGCGCGTCTCTCGAACCACGGAGGGAGTCGCGCATGTAGCGCCCGATGCGAAGGTGCGTATGCGCGCGACGTGCATCGGAGAGCAATGAATACGCCGCCTGCTGGATCCGATCGTGATGGAAGCGGAAGGCCCGTTCGTCACCAATTGCGTCGTCGACACTCACGATCAAGCCTTGGTCGAGCGCTGGAAACAACGCTCCGAAGGCCTCCTCGCAATCCGCGTCGAGCACCGCCGCGAGCGTCCCGAGTCGGAACCGGCTGCCGAAGCATGAAGCGATCTCGAGGGCGCGCCGGGTTCGGTCTTCCAGCCCCCGGAGTCGCTCGACGAGCAGATCGACCACGTTGTCGGTGACATCTGCCGCACGCATGGCCGCTTCGTTCCAGCTCCAGCCACCCTGCTCGCGATCGAAGAGGAACAACCCCCGGGCATCGAACGCCTGCAATAGCTCGTTGACGAAGAAGGGGTTTCCGCCCGCTTTCGCACGAATCAGCTGGGCGAGCGCCTCGACAGCTGGCTCCTCGCCCCGCCGTAGCAGCGTGTCTGCGACCAGAGCTGTCACGTCGTCGGGCCGGAGCTCCCGGACGGCAACGAGATCGACCGCGGAACCGTTCACGCGCATGCCGTCGATGCAGTGCTGGAACGGATGCCCTGCATCCACCTCGTTATCGCGGTAGGCGAGGACGAGGTGGAGATACGGCACCTGGCCAGGTCCAGCGAGGAGCCTCAATACGTCGAGCGTGGCCCCGTCCGCCCACTGGAGGTCATCGAGGAACAGCACGAGCGGATGCTCGTGACGAGCGAAGACCCGGACAAACGCGCGCAACACGGCCTCGAAGCGGTTCTGGGCCTCCGTCGGGGCAAGCTCCGGCACGATGGGCTGAGGACCGACGACGAGCTCTACTTCGGGAATGACGTTCGTGATCACCCGGCCGTTGCTTCCGAGGGCACCCACCAGACGCGTGCGCCACTCGGCAAGCGACGCATCACCACTGCTGAGGATGTCCCGGATCAACCCGCGAAACGCTTGGACGATCGTCGCGTATGGGATGTCCCGCTTGTACTGGTCGAACTTGCCACCGATGAAGCGTCCACGCTCTCGCGCGATCGGCTGGTAGAGGGCGCTCACGACCGCCGTCTTGCCCACGCCCGAGTACCCCGCCACGAGACTCACCACACACGAACCACTCGCGCGCGATCGTTCGAAACCGGTCACCAGTTGCGCGACCTCGAGCTCGCGGCCGTAGAGCCGGCGCGAGACCCGAAGTTCTTCGGGGACGTCGTCGGACGCCAGCGGGAATGCGGCATGCTCTCCGCGAGCGAGGTTGCTTGCACATCGTTCGAGATCGCGCATCAGCCCGGTCGCGCCGTGGTAGCGATCCTCGGCTTGCTTTGACAGGAGCTTGAGCACGATCGCGCTGGCCGAGCGCGGCACGCTCGGCGTGATCTGTTCGGGCGGAACCGGCGTCTGAGCGATGTGCGCGTGCATCCATTCGAGGGGATCGGTGCCCTCGAACGGAAGCCGACCCGTGAGAAGCTCGTACAGGACAACCCCGAACGCGTACAGGTCGGCGCGCTTGTCGACGGGCCGGTTCATGCGTCCGGTCTGTTCGGGTGCCATGTACGCGAGTGTTCCGACGACCGTGTTCGCGGCCTCGACGCGAAGCAGTGAAGCGACGCGAAAGCCGGTGAAGCGCACCGACTCGTCGTCCATGACAATGACATGCTCCGGTTTGATGTCCCGGTGGACCACACCACGGTGGTGTACTCCAGCAAGTGCTTCGGCGATGCGCACTGCAAGGCGAAGCACGCGCTCGGGGGTTCGGTACCTCGACGCGATCCGATCGAGAGCCTGACCGCCGAGATCCTCGAGTACGAGCCACGGACGGCCGAGTTGAGTGACGAGGTCCAGCGCTGAGACTGCGGGTGCGCCCGCCAGTCGAGCGAGGACGGAAAACTCGTGAGAGAAGTCGGCCAGGTCACACTGCGTCGCGCGTACGTGACGCGCCGTCTTCAGTATCACTCGCTGTCCGTCCGCGCCGCGGATGGCGCGATACAGTGTCGAACGCGGTCCTGCGTACAGGCGCTCGCTGATTCGAAATCCTTCGAGGGTGTCTTGGTGGACGTCAGCGGTGCCCAGCGAGGCCCGCAGTCCGTCGTGCTCGACGACCTCGATCGTCGTCATCGGGCCCTCGTGTAGCTGGTCCAGAGGCGGCGTTCGCCCGTCCGCAAAGCCAAACCAGTGCGAGCTGCCTCCGCCAAGCCGAACATCGATGTTAGGTCTGCCACGCCGGCGGCATCCTACACCAGGCCCGTGAACCGGCGAACAATTAGAGTCGCAGACCCGACTGGGTTGCATCTGTAATCCGCTAGATCGCGAATCTCACGCTCGGAGTCGTGCGGTCACAGCGCGTTGGCTGTCGCTGCACGCATGAACGTGCGCGCCCGAGCGCGGGCGGAGAGGTCACGCCGTGAGCGTTCAGGCCTGATTCCAGGCCTGAACCAGAGCTCACCCTGGGGTTAGTTCTGCGCGGTCGTATCGGCGCCGACGACGATCTCGACGCGACGATTCATCGCGCGACCCTCGGGCGACTTGTTGTCCGCGATCGGACGCGTGGAGCCGAGGCCACTCACGGTGATCGCGTTCGCCGAGACGCCGCGCACGACGAGGTAGTCGCGCACGGCCGAGGCGCGGCGCTGCGACAGGTCAGCGTTCACCTTGTCGGTGCCCTGATTGTCCGTGTGACCCTCGATGGTGAAGTGGTGCTCCGCCTGCGTCTTCAGCGCGTCGGCCACCTGGTTGAGCTGCGCCTGCGCGCCCGGCAGGATGACCGCCTGGTTCGTCGCGAACAGCACGCTGCCCGACAGGGTGATCACCGTGCCGCGCGTGTCGGCCTTGACGGCCATGCTCTTGGCGAGCGCGTCCATCGCGTCCTGGGCCTTCTTCTCGGCCGCGAGGCGGGCGGTGCGCTCCGCCTCCGTCATCTGCTTCTGGTTCTGCAGCTCGGCCTGCTTCGCCGCCAGCGCCGCCTGCTGCGCGTCCATCGCGCTCTGGGCCGACTGCAGCTTGTCCTGCTGCTGCGCGATGATCTTGCCCTGCGTCTGATCGCGCTCGCTCTCCGAGTTGCGCGCGTCACCGCGCGCCGCCGCAGCCGCCCCGAGCACCTCGGCGCGCTGCGCCTTGCGCTGGGCAACGTAGGCGAGGTCGCGCGTGCGACCCGAGCCGCCGTCGTCCTTGAACTTGCGCTCCGCCATGTCGAGCGACTCGCGCGCGACGTGCAGCTCGGCAGGGACGAGCGTCGACGCGTTGCTGGCTTCCGCCTTCGCGTACGCCGCGCGGGCATCCACGAGCTCCGCTGGCGGGCGGGACGCACCGCACGCGCCGGCCGCGAGCGACAGGAGGATCGAACCGATCATGATGCGAGACGACTTCACGGCTTCACGCTTTCCTTGAGATCTTCGACGCGCTCGTTCGCGGTGTTCGCGGCTTGCTTCGCCTTCTCGGCGCGGGCGATCGCCAGCGCGAGCTCCGCATCGGCCTCGCTGCGCAGGAGCAGGCCCGAGGCCTCCTTGTTCTTGTCCTTCTCGACCAGCGCGAGCGCCTTGTCCCGGCTCTCGGTGGCGAGCTGCAGGTACAGCGTCGCCGCGGGGACGGACTGCGCGCCGGCCTCGGTCGCGCCGCGGATGGCGCCCTCGGACGATGCGATCTGAGCGACCGGCTTCGGCGAGCTGGCGCAGGCGAGAATGAACGTGGCTGCGACGGGCGCAGCGCTAAACCATGAGAATCGAGTCACATTTCCTCCGTCGTGGGGTAAGCGATGACCGTCTCGGTTGCGCGCGGTATGCCAGCGCATCGCGTCACCCCAGCTGGTCCTACGCGCAAATCTCGCAGGCGACCTGCGCGTGAGCGCTCGCCTGCGCGGAGACGACGCGGCGACCGCGCCCGTGCCGTGGAAAGTCGGGGCATCGCGCCCCGGAGGCAGCCTCGGCTACCGGTCGCGCTTGCGGGGCACGGCCGGCAGCTTCGTCGCGCGCGGCGGCAGGCCCGTGTGCTGCGTGAGCGCTGCGCCCGGCTGCGGGACCATCTTCGGGCGGTACGTGCGACCGCCGCGCTGCCCCGGCGCGTTGCGCTCGCCGCGGGCCGGCTGATCGCCCGTGCCCGCGGGCTGCCACGACGGCACGAGCTGCTGCTTGCCAGCGCCGATCAGATCGGTGCGCCCCATGCGGTGGAGCGCCTCGCGGATCGTCGGCCAGTTGTTGGCGTCGTGATACCGGAGCAGCGCCTTGTGCAGGCGGCGCTGCGCCGGCGACTTCACCACGTGCACGCGCTCCTTGGCCTTGAGCGACTTCAGGGGATTGAGCCCCGTGTGATACATCGCGGTCGCGCTCGCCATCGGGGAGGGGAGGAATGCCTGCACGGCGTCGGGGCGAAAGCCGTTCCGCTTCAGCCACAGCGCGAGGTTCAGCATGTCCTCGTCGGTGGTGCCCGGGTGCGCCGCGATGAAGTACGGGATGAGGTACTGCTCCTTGCCCGCCTCCTCCGAGTAGCGATCGAACAGCGCCTTGAACCGGTCGTAGCTGCCGATGCCCGGCTTCATCATGTGCTGGAGCGGACCGTCCTCGGTGTGCTCCGGGGCGATCTTCAGATACCCGCCGGTGTGGTGCTGCGCGAGCTCCTTGATCCACTCCGGCGAGCGCACCGCGAGGTCGTACCGCACGCCGGACGCGATGAAGATCCGCTTCACGCCGCGCAGGGCCCGCGCCTTCTTGTAGAGCGACACGAGCGGCGCGTGATCGGTGCCGAGGTTGTCGCAGATGTCCGGGAACACACACGAGGGCTTGCGGCACGCCGCCTCGATCGCCGTGCTCTTGCACGCCATCCGGTACATGTTCGCGGTGGCGCCGCCCAGGTCCGAGATGATGCCGGTGAAGCCCGGCGTCTGATCGCGGATGCGCTCGATCTCCGAGAGGATCGACGTCTCGGAGCGCGACTGGATCTGCCTGCCCTCGTGCTCGGTGATCGAGCAGAAGCTGCAGCCGCCGAAGCAGCCCCGCAGGATCGTGACCGAGAACTTGATCATCTCGTACGCGGGCAGCTTCGTGCCCTGATGCTTCGGGTGCGGCAGGCGCGTGAACGGCAGCTCGTAGAGCTCGTCCATCTCTGCCGTCGAGAGCGGCTCGGGCGGCGGGTTGATCCACACGTCGATCGGCGGCTTGCCGGCACCCTGCTCGTGGCGCTGCACGAGTGCGCGCGCGTTGCCGGGGTTGGCCTCGAGATGCAGGATGCGCGACGCGTGCGCGTACATGACCGGGTCGGTCGAGACCTGCTCGAAGCTCGGCATGCGGATCACGGTGGTGTCGCGCGTCGCGCTGCGCTTGCCGAGCTTGACGAGCGGCACCGGCGCGGGCGCGGCCGTCGCATCGCCCGTCGAGCACGCGGCCTCGGCGCGCTCGGGCTCCATCGCGTACGGATCGGGGAGCGGCGCGAGCTTGCCGGGTGCGTCGAGCGACGTGGAGTCGAGCTCGCTGAAGCCCGCGAGCGGCCGCGCGTGAGCCGTGCCGCGCAGCTCGCCGATCTCCTCGATCGGGGTACCGGCGGCGAGCCGGTGCGCGACCTCGACGAGGGCGCGCTCGGCGTTGCCGAAGAGCAGTAGATCCGCCTTCGCATCGACGAGCACGCTGCGCCGCACCTTGTCGGACCAGTAGTCGTAGTGCGCGATGCGGCGCAGGCTCGCCTCGATGCCGCCGATCACGATCGGGACGTCGGGGAAGGCCTCGCGGCAGCGCTGCGAGTAGACGAGCACGCAGCGGTCCGGGCGCAGGCCCGCGACACCGTTCGGAGAGTACGCGTCGTCGCTGCGGATCTTGCGGTCGCTCGTGTAGCGATTGACCATCGAGTCCATGTTGCCGCCCGTGACGCCCCACATCAGATTCGGGCGACCGAGCTCCGTGAACGCGTCTGCGGAGCGCCAGTCGGGCTGGTCGAGGATGCCGACGCGGAACCCGTGCCGCTCGAGCAGCCGACCGACCAGCGCCATGCCGAAGCTGGGATGGTCGATGTAGGCGTCGCCGGTGACGAGGATGACGTCGCAGCTATCCCAGCCGAGCTCGTCCATCTCGGCGCGCGTCGTGGGGAGCACCGGCGCGATGCCGAAGCGCTGGGCCCAGTACGGACGATGCGAGAACAGCGCGCGGGCCATGAGGCGCTAACGGTTAGCACGCGCCCGTCGGCCTGCGCAGTGTTTTCAGTCCGCGGAGCCGGGGGCCGGAGCGGGGCCCCCCGGGGCGGGCGCCGTGCCGCCGAACGCCTCCGCCATCGCCTTGTCGGCGGCGTCCCGCTGGCTCACGGTCAGCTTCGGAGCGCACTGGTCCGCGGCCTCGAGCGAGGGGACAGCCTGGAAGCACGCGGTCGCGTCCGCGGACCAGGCGTCCGTCACGCAGCGATCGACGATGATCTTCGAGATCTTGTCGATGGCCTCGGTCGGCTCGTCCGCGGGCGCGGCCGAACCACCGGCGCCGCCGCTGCGCAGGACGGACACGAGGTGATCGGCCATCCGCTCGCACGCGGCCTTTGGTGCGGCCGTGTGGGTCGGATCCGCCGGGCGCGCGGAGCCGCCGCCGCAGCCGACCACCAGGACGATCGACGCGAGAGCCCCGGCAACGACGCTCGCGCTGACGGGGCGCATCAGCAGCCCATCCCGGCAGCGGCCTGGACCATCGAGGCCGCACCCTGCTTGCACCTGACGACCAGCGCGGTCTTGGCGTTAGGCGACAGCTGCTGGAAATTGCGGAATATGCCGGAGAGCTCCTCGTCGCTCTGCTTCACGTAATCGCGACTCGCCTGCGGAACCTTGTCGCAGCTCTCGAAGCTGTGGAGGGCGCGCATGAAGTCCTGACACTCGACAGGGATCTGCTTCGAATCGTAGCCAGCCGCGGTCTCGGGCTCGTGGTCGAGCGCCGCGAGCGCGACCTCGAGCGCCTCTCGCTGCTCGGACGTCAGCTTCTCCTTGCAGTGCTGCGGATCCGCGAGCGACTGCGTACCGGCGATGCAGGTGCGCGCGTCGGGCGCCCACGCGTCGGTCGTGCAGCGCGTCTCGATGGCATCGCGCATGCGCTGCGAGCGGGACTCGTCGTCCTTCGGGTCCTTGCTCACGAGCGCGCGCACGTGGTCGGCGGTCGCCGTGCACGACGGCGCGGCAAGCGGCGTGTTCGCTACGACGGGCGGCGTCGGCGACGGCCGCGAGCCACCGCCACACGCCGCGAACGCGATCCACAGGTACCAGTGCCGCATGCGCAGATCATAACCCGACGATCGCCACGAGCTCGGCCGCGGAGGTCGCGACGAGCAGGAGGACCGCCGCGAAGGTCAGGCGCTCGAATGCCCGGGCATCGCGATGCTCGCGGATCCGCAGGACGCGGAAGATCGCGAACGGAGCGGGGATCGCGGCGACGAGCGCGACGCGGCCGGGCATGCCGAGCGCGACGGCCAGCGGGAGCCATGCGAACGCCGCGAGCGTGACGATCGCGTAGAGGCGCGCGGCGGCAGGCGCCCCGAGCCGCACGACGAGCGTGCGCTTGCCGGTGGCGGCATCGCCCGCGGCATCGGGAAACTCGATCGCGAGCAGCATCGCCACCTGAAGCAGGGCCAGCGGCACGATCGCGAGCCCCAGGAGCCGCACGCCGCCGAGGTCGGGAGCCTGCAGGTAGTAGCCGAGCCACGGCACGAGCACCGTGACGACGACGGCGGTGTCGAGCTCGCCCGCGCCACTCGCGCAGAGGCGCAGCGGTGGCGCGCTGTACTCCCACGCGAGCACGAGAATGGCCGCGAGCGTGGGCAGCGTGTACGCGCCGCCGCCCTGGGCGAGCGGGAAGGCGATGGCGCATCCGACGGCGGCGAGTACGAGCGCCGCCACGAGCGCGATGCGGGGGGGCAGCTCGGCGCCCGCGAGCACGCGGCTGCCGCCAGACCAGCGGGTCGGCGTGGCGTTCGCCCGGTCGGTCTCGAGATCGAAGTAGTCGTTCGCGTAGTGCGTCATCAGCTGGAACGCCGTGACCGCGCCCTGCCCGAGCGCGTAGCGAACGCCGTCGATGCGATGCCCGGCCCGGTGCGCGATCGCGGCGCCGAGCGCGTACAGGATGAACCCGCCGCCGAGGAAGTGCGGCCGTCCGAGCCGGATGAAGGCGAGGAGCCGCTTCATGGCCGATGGACGCTACACCCG
>JAYSYE010000058.1:0-2374 GCA_043716635.1 Deltaproteobacteria bacterium
CGCAGCCTTCTCACCGTCGCCCTCGCGGGAACCATGGCGGCATCTGTGCCTTCGGTCGCGCATGCGCAGCCGGTCAAGGACCGCGCGGCAGGCAAGGACCGCGCGGCAGGCAAGTCCGCGACGACCGCGACCGTCTACGCGGTGGTGGGTACGGCCCTGCCGATCGCGATGATGGGCGCGGGGTTCGCGCTCCGCAACGGTAGCGATCACGAACAAGAGCTGGCGTTCGGCCTGACGCTCGCGGGCGGCCTCGGACTGGTGATTGGCCCGTCTGCCGGCAACGTGTATGCGGACGGTGGCACCGCCGGCCTCGCCGGCACCGCCGTCCGGCTCGTCGTGTTCACGGGCGTCGGGGCGGTCGTGGATCTGCGCGACGAGGTACGGCACTGGAACCAGAGCTGCTTGTTCGCGTCGGACACCGGGTGCAACGCCCTCGATATCCCGGAGGAGAAGACGCCCAAGCTCGACGTCGCCGTCGACACCGCGCTCATCACGGGCGGGGCCCTCGTGGCCGCAACGGTCGTCTGGGACATCGCAACGGCTGGCAAGCACGCGCGCGAGTTCAACCGGGTTCACTCGATTGCCATGACTCCGTCGCTCGTGTCGACGGGCGGCACCCCCACCGTCGGCCTCGGCTTCAACGGCCGCTTCTAGTCGCGCGCACCGGGCGAGCTGCTCACCGGGTCGCGCCATCTCGACGCGGCCGTGTATCGCGCGCAGATCGACGCCGACGGCCACGATGCGATCATGCTCGGCGTGGCTGCCACACCCGCGTTCTTCATCAATGGCCGGCCCCTGAACGGCAGCCAGGGCGTGAAGATCTTCGTGGAGCTCGTCGAAACGGAGCTCGCGCGCGCGAAGAGCACGCCCGGCGGGTACGACGTCGTCGACGCCGCCGGGTCGAAGGCGGCGGTTCGCATGGCCGGTGCCGAGGGGCGGCCATCGCGCGCATCCCGCCCTGCTTCCGGCGTTCGACAATCCAACGACGCTGCTACCCTCGCTAACCGTGGATCCTCGAGACGAACCCGACGACGCCGCGGATCTGGCGGCGCGCCTCGATCGGCTCCATGCAAACGATCCGCAGTTCCGCGGCATGGTGGCGAGAGCTGCGCCGCGCCTGCATGCAATCTTGGCGGAGTCGCAGACGCGCCGACTCGTGCCGATCGGGGTCGTGAGCTTTGTGGTTGGAGTCGCCGTGGCGATCGTCACCACGGGGATCGCTCGAATTACGGGGGCGATCGGTGCCGCCGCTGCCGCGGCGGTGCTGCTCGGCCCATTTTCGCGGTCGCAGGAAGCGTAACGCGCTCGGTGTCCGACGTTGAAGTGAGACGAAGACGGACGCTCGATGCGGCTCTCATGCCTGCGGCTCATCCCCACCGATCTCGGCACGAACGCGCCACAGCCTGCTGCCGGCGGTCAAACCCGGGCCGTCACCACGCCATCCCCTCGCTCGACCGCGTCCGCGATGAAGGTACGAAGCTCGCGGCAGATCGAGGCGTAGTCGGGTTCCGGGCTGCCCTTGACGATACGATCGCCGTACGCGACGTCGTCGGGGTTCGGCCAGGCCGCCAGCCTGTTCTCGAATTCCTTCGGATCGATCAGGGCTTCGAGAATCGCGCGGCACTGCGTGTTGCTGAATACGCGAGCGCGGCCGTGCTCGCGTGAAGGCCCGACCTTATGGCCGCCCGACAGCATGAAGGACGCGCGGGAGTTCTTGACGGCCTCCGCGTCGCCAACAAGGATGAAGTGAATCACGTGCCAGATGCGTCCTGCCGAATAGGTGTGCTCGGACTCATCGAACAACACGCTGGCGATCTGGTCCTCGCTCGTGTCGTCGTCCAGGTGTTCGAGGACGCCGTCGGGGTGGGCAGCAAGCTCCATGGTGATCGCCATGGCTTCGTCGATACTACGTAGGCGCTGTGTAGACCCCACGTGGCATCGCGACGAGCGGCCGCCGAGGCTGATGGGATGCGCCAGTCAGACGCGCGAGGCGAGTTGGCATCGAGCGTACTGGCCGAGGTACACGCGGCGCCCGGCATCTTCGGAGCTGAGCGTGGTGCTCGCCGGATGGGTCGCCAGCGCCGCGCGCTCACCATTCACGAGGCCGCCGAGGCCGGGGTCCATCCCGGCCTACTCAGCAATCCGACTCGGACTGCGCCGAGACCACGTCGCGCCGGGTCCGTCACCGCCAAGGGGGCAGGTCGGTCGAGTGACGATACGGTCCGTACGAGTCCTCGGTGACGCCTTCGAGCCGCCGGACAAAGTCGAACGTGGGTGAGTCGAGCGGGGTTTCGCCGCGGCGCCAGATCACGCGGCGCCAGCCGGCGACCCACTTGCTGCTGGCGAGGCGGTCCTCGATATCCTCGGGGCTCAT
>JAYSYE010000571.1:0-3151 GCA_043716635.1 Deltaproteobacteria bacterium
CGACGAGATGTGCATGGCGTCGGGCTACTACTTCCTCCCCGCGGGCACCGCGGTGCCGCGCATCTGCTACGGCTCGACGCTCCTCCCCGCAAACTGAGAGGCAGCCGTCGCCCGTCGTCGTCGTCCGTCGTCGTCGGGCGACGTCGTCAGTCGTCGTCGTCGTCATCGCCGTTGATCTCGATGATGATCTCCTCCGTCGTGATCGGCGCCTCGGTGGTGGCGTCCTTGGTCGCAGCCGGCTCGGTGGCTGCGGCCTCCTTCAGGCTCGCGAGCTTCGCGAGCAGCGCGTCGAGGTCCGAGTCGACAGAGGTCGAGGCCTCCACCGCGGCCACCGACTCGCCGTGGTGCGGCTCGAGACTCTCGCCGCCGTCGGGATGATCGGCATCGACCTTGGCCTCGGTGGGCCACGCCGGTCCTCGCGCGTGACCGCTCCCGCACGCCGCGGTGACGATCGCGAGGGCAACGAGCGAAGCAGCGCAGCGCATCTCGCCCGAGCGTAGCAGCCCGGCCCGCCCCGTGTTACCTGGCGACATGCCCGCAGCGCCCGCCACGATCGAAGTCGGCAAGAAGGCCCCCGCGTTCACCCTCGAGTCTTCGGATGGCGGCTCGGTCAAGCTCGCCGACCTCGCCGGCAAGACCGTGGTGCTGTACTTCTACCCGCGCGACAACACGCCCGGCTGCACCGTCGAGGCCCAGGAGTTTCGTGACGCGGTGCCCGCGCTGAAGAAGCTCGGCGCGATAGTCCTCGGCGTCAGCAAGGACTCGATCGCGTCGCACGTGAAGTTTCGCGACAAGTTCGAGCTGTCGTTCCCGCTGCTCTCCGACCCCGACGGCAAGGTGCTGGAGAGCTACGGCGCGTGGGGCGAGAAGAGCATGTACGGCAAGAAGATGATGGGGATCATCCGGTCGACGGTGCTCGTCGGCAAGGACGGCAAGATCGCGCGTCACTGGCCCAAGGTGAGCGTGAAGGGCCACGTGGCGGCCGTCCTCGAAGCGGTCCAGGCGCTCAAGTAGCGCCGGTGCGCCCTCGCTCCGTACGGCCCCTTCGGGCATCGTGATCGATCCCACGGGGGTCTCCGCGACCGTGGCGGGGTGGCTGGGTATCGCCCCGCCCTCGTCGCTGCCGCGGCCCACGCCCGCAACCGCCGTTAGCGCCCCGTGAGCGCGACCCCGTAGCGGTCGACGCCTACACGCGGTGCGCGCCAAGGTCACGCGACATGCTTCCCGCGGCGGAACTCCCACAGGTCAGCGTGTTGCTGGTCGACGACCGCCCCGAGAATCTCCTGGCGCTCGAGGTCAGCCTCGAGCCGCTCGGCCAGCGCCTGGTCTCGGTCGCGTCGGGCGACGAGGCCCTGCGCGCCGTGCTCGACGAGCAGTTTGCCGTGATCCTGATGGACGTCCAGATGCCCGGGCTCGACGGCTTCGAGACCCTGGCGCTGCTCCGACAGCGCGAGCGCTCGCGGCACATCCCGCTGATCTTCCTGACCGCGTTCTCCGAGCGGATGTACGCGCTACGCAGCTACACGTCGGGTGCCGTCGACTACCTGCAGAAGCCGTTCGACCCCGATGCGCTGCGCGCGAAGGTCTCCGTGTTCGTCCACCTGCGCCAGAACGAGCTCGCGCTCGAGCGTGCGCGCGAGGAGCTCGAGCAGCGCGTCAGCGAGCGCACGAAGGAGCTCGCGGCGGTGAACACGACGCTGCAGCTCGAGATCGAAAACCGCAAGCTCGTCGAGCAGCGGCTGACCGACCAGGCCCACCGGGATGCGCTCACGGGGCTCGCGAACCGCAAGCTGTTCTCCGAGCACCTCGACCGGTCGGTCGCGCGGTACTTCCGCCGGCCCGCGCCGACGTTCGCGATCCTGATGATCGATCTCGACCGCTTCAAGGCGATCAACGACACGTACGGCCACGTGGCAGGTGATCACCTGCTCGTCGAGGTCGCGGCGCGGCTGTCGCGCTGCCTCCGCGGCGTGGATACCGCGGCGCGCCTGGGCGGCGACGAGTTCGCCGTGCTGATCGATGGCATCGACGAGCTCCGCGACGCGCGCCGCACCGCGGACCGGATTCAGCACGCGCTCACCGAGCCGATCATCCTCGATCATCGCGAGGTCACGGTGCGCGCGAGCATCGGGCTCGCGATGATGGACCTGCGCTACCTGCGCGGCGAGGAGCTGATGCGCGATGCCGACGCCGCGCTCTATCGCGCCAAGGACGCGGGGCGCGCGCAGACCAAGGT
This sequence comes from Deltaproteobacteria bacterium, assembly GCA_043716635.1. Taxonomy (GTDB): domain Bacteria; phylum Myxococcota_A; class Polyangia; order Haliangiales; family Haliangiaceae; genus JABFXX01. The sequence continues at coordinate 2,237 of JAYSYE010000571.1, forward strand.
GTTCGACGAGCAGCTCCACGAGGCCGTGCTGACGCAGCTCCAGTGCGAGCAGGAGCTGTCGTACGCCGTCGAGCGCAGCGAGCTCGTGCTGCACTACCAGCCGATCTACGATCTCGCGACCGACACGATCAGCGGGTTCGAGGCGCTCGTGCGCTGGCAGCACCCGACGCGCGGCCTCGTCGAGCCCGCCCTGTTCATCCCGCTCGCGGAAGAGACAGGGCTCATCCGGTCCATCGGCCGCTGGGTCATCACCCAGGCCTGCGAGCAGCTCGCCGCGTGGACCCGCACGTTTGCCACGCCGCTCGTGATGGGGATCAACGTTTCCGCTGCTCAGCTCGCGGAGTCAGGGCTGGCCACTCACATCGCCACGCAGCTCCACAAGCACAGGCTGGCGCCCACCCAGGTCGACATCGAGCTCACCGAGAGCACGATGATGCGTGGGACCCAGAACGAGGCGCGCGAGCTCGCCGAGCTCCGCACGCTCGGTGTGTCGATCAGCCTCGACGACTTCGGCACCGGGTACTCGTGCCTGTCACTCCTGCAAACGCTCTCCGTGTCGGCGCTGAAGATCGACCGCTCGTTCGTCGCGCCGATCGGCACCAGCAACGAACAGCTCGCCGTCGTGCGCTCGATCGTCACGCTCGCGCACAATCTCGGTCTCGACGTCGTTGCGGAGGGCGTCGAGACGGCCGCCCAGCTCGCCTGCCTGCGCGAGCTCGGCTGTCGCCACGCGCAGGGGTTCTACTTCTCGCGTCCCGTGGATGCGGCCGCCGCGACCGCGCTCGTCACGGCCGCGAACCGTAGCCGCTAGCCAGTCCACCTATCGCGCGACGCAGGCCTTGCCGGAGATCGTGCCCGCGTTCGCGACCGCGGTGCACTTGAAGGCCGAGCCGCAGCCAGCGTCGTCGAGGCACA
>JAYSYE010000572.1:0-9579 GCA_043716635.1 Deltaproteobacteria bacterium
GACCACCACCCACTCCCCCGCCTTCACGATCCCGACGGGCGGCGGCTTCGACTTCGAGTGCGACTACCACAACACGTCGAATCAGGCGGTCGGGTTCGGTGAGTCGGCGAACGACGAGATGTGCTTCTTCTGGGCGTACTACTACCCGTCGCGCGGCTCGCGCGTGTGCGTGCACACGAACCAGTTCGGCGGCCCCGCCGGTCTCAACGTGTGCTGCCCGGTACCGGACTCCGCCCCCGCGGGCGACAAGCAGATGTGCGCGGCGCTCCAGCAGATGTTCTAGATCCACGAGCGAGCGCGCGACGGCGTGGATCAGAGGCGCATCAGCAGCGCGTCGGTGGCGGCGAGCACGGGGCGCGGGATCTCGTGGCCGCCTGCGAACGGGATCCACTCGACAATAGCGCCCGCGGTGGTCATGAGGTCACGCAGCGATTCGGCGGCGGAGTACGGCAGGACCATGTCCTGGCGGCCATGCGACTGGAGCACGGGGATGCCGGCGAGCCGCGGTAGCAGCGGCTGCCACTCGGTCTTCGCGAGCACGGTGCTCGAGTAGAGCACCAGCGCCGCGGGCGGAACCTCGCGGTGGAGAGCGAGGTCGACGGCCATCATCGAGCCCTGCGAGAAGCCGCCGAGCACGAGCTTGCCGCTGAACCGGGTGTCGAGCTCGGTGAGGAACGCGAGCATCTGCGCGCGCGCCTCGTGCAGGCCCGCCGGAACCTCGGTCGACAGATCCGCACCGCCGGCACGCATCTGCCGCTCGAGCCGGTTCATGTCGATCATCCACCACGCCCGGGCCTCGCCGTACATGCCTCCGAGACCGACCGGCGCCTCCGGAAAGACCCATCGCACCTCCGCGCGGAGGGCGCCCGCCAGCGAGACCAGGTCGTCGCCGGGAGCGCCGAAGCCGTGCATCAGCACCACGGTCGTCGCGGTGGCCGCGAGTCCCGCGCGCTCGACAATGCGAGTGTTCAGCCCTGCAATCTGCGTCGTGTTCACGCGCGCAGTGTAGAGCGGGTCACATACCGCGCGGGCCGGCCGAGCCCAGATCTGCGATCGGGCGATCGTCGCGCATCGAGCGGTGCGAGCCGCGCTCGAGATCCGCGTCGTCGATGATATCCAGCTCCTGCCCGCCGACCGCGCCGTTCTCGATCGCCGAGGTCTCGAGCGCCTCGAGCCAGGTCTGGCCGTCGCTCATCGACTCGTCGTCGTCAGGAAGCGTCCCGTGCTCCGCACGCGGGGTGTGCAGGCCGTAGAGCTCGCCGCTCCCCGACGCGCCCATGGTCTGGGCGATCGCGATGGCCGTACTGTCGTCCATCGCGTCGATCTGCATCGAATCGCCATCGAGCTCCGACTCGAGGCCCGCGAGATCGGACGCAGCCTCGGCGTCCGCGGCGGACATCGCGTCGAAGTCCAGCGGACCGCCGAGCTCGGGCATCTCGTCGAACCCCTGGACCGGGTCGCGCGGATCCGCACCGAGGTCGCCGTCGAGATCGTCCGAGCCCATCAGATCCTGGTCCGCATCCGCGACTCTGCGCGGACGCGCACGCTGAGCGCGCTGGTTATGGAGCGCGTAGGCGTAGGCGACGGCGCCGCCAATCAGCAACCACTTTGCAGTCCGGAGGCTCATCATGCGTTGGACGAAAAGCACGTGACGTGCCAGGAACTTCGGTCCCGGCGCACGCGCTGCTAGCATTTCGGAACCGTGACCTCGGCCCGCTCTGCGCACTCCGCCTTCGCCGCGCTGCCGGCGATCGGGGACCTCGAGGAGCGCCGTCGGGTCACGCGTCACGCGCTGGCGATGCTCGCCCAGGTGGCGGACCGCGAGCCAGCACCGCTCGAGGGCATCCCCGCCGATGCGCTGATGCACGCCGTGCGCACGGCGCTCGCCGATGGCCTGCTCGATGATCTGACGTGGCTCGCGCCATCGGCGGCCGCGGTGGCGCTCTTCGAGCTGTCGCAGGCGCTGCCGCCTTGCACCGAGCGGCGGGAGCTGGGACGGCGGGTCCTCCAGCGACTGCGCATCGCCGACCGCGACACGTTCGTGCGCGTCCTGGTCGCGCTCGCGCGCTCGTCTCCACGCTTGCTCGCGGGCGAGATGCTGCGGGCCCGGGCCGAGGTCGTGCTGTCATCTCCACTCGCGGCGGCGGGAGGGATCGGCGACCTGGCGATCGGGCTCCTCGCCCAGCCCGCGCTGGCGCAGAGCTGGGTCGAGCAGCCCGCGACGGGCGCGCTGCCGGGCCGCCGACTCGCTGCGCGCGTGCTCGCCCATGGTGCACGCGAGGCGGTGCGCCGGCATGCGAATGGCGATCGCGGTGGCGTCGCGATCCTCGCGCGGCCCGGGCTGCGCGCCGCGCTCGCGCGACTGCTCGCCGATCGCGAGGCGCTCGTGTGGCGGTTCGCGGGGATCGCGCGGGGGCACCTCGCGCACGTGGACTCGCAGCTCGCCGATGACATCGATCGTGAGCTGCGACGCGCGTCCTCATCGACCGTGCTGCGGCGAGCCGCGACGTCGGCGGCAACCGCGCTCGAGCGTGGCGGCGCGGCACTCGGGTGGCAAGCGATCATGGTCGAGCGGGCGCGGCGCGAGCCCGCGGTGGCGCGCGGTGCGATCCTGGGCCTCGCGGGCCTCGCGATGTCCGACCCGCCGGCAGCCGATGCGCTCGCGACCCTGCTCGTGCAGCTCGCGCCCCTCGATGCGGTCGATTCCGTCGCCGAGCTTCGCCGCGACGAGCGCGCCTTGCTGCTGCCGCGCGCGACCGCCGCCTCCCTCGCGTGGACGCGCGCGCAGCTCGGGGCCAAGCCCACCCACGACGACGGCCACGTCGCGCTGCTGATGGCGCTCGACCACGAGCTCGCCACCGGCGTCGCGACGGAGGGCATCGGGATCCCGATCGCCACGGCGCGTGCCGCGCTCGATGCCGGCGATCTCGACGCCGCGCTGCGCGCCACGCGGGTCGCCGTGGACGAGGTGATGGCGGCCGCGGACTGGCTCGAGCGCGCGAGCGACGACGATCCGCTCGACCGCCGGCACTCGATGCGCCTGCTGCGCGAGCTCGATCGCGAGCTGCTCGCCGACAACACGCTGAGCGCGGTGCTGGCGCTGGCCCCGGAGCTCGACCCGATCCGCGCGCAGCTCGCGGCCGCCCTCGCCGCGATCGAGAGCTCGTTGCTCGCGCGCGAGGTGGCGCCCGAGGCCGGCGCGGTGGCCCACGGCGACCTGCGCGTCGCGCGCCTGCGCGCGCTCGTCCGGTTGCTCGACGGCGTGCGGACGCCGAGCGAGGCCGAGCTGGTGCCTCGCCTCGGGGTGCTGCGGCAGCTGATGGCGCGCGCGGCGGCCGACACATCCTCGCTCCGACGCGCGGTCTGGGCCGCCCTCACGCGCGCGGGCGACTCGCTCCTCCGCGACGGGCATGCCGAGATCACCGATCTCATGCTCGCGTGGGCGATGGCATTCCCGGACGATGACTTCGCGATCGTCCGCGAGGCCTCGATGGTCCCCGAGGTCGAGGCCGCGTTCGCCGCGTATGCCGCGCTGCACGCGGCCACGCGCGTCGCGATCGAAGCGGATGACGGCGCGGCGGTCCGCGCGGTGGTCGGGTGCCTCGGCGAGCTCGCCGACGCCCTGCCGCCCGAGCAATCGCCGCGCGTCGAGAGCGTGCGCCTCGCGATCGCGCGCCTCGGCAACCAGCTCGCGACAGCCACGGCGGCCGCGAGCCGGAGCGCGCTACCGCGCGAGGCATCATATGGTTGGGCGCGCGGAGCATTCGATGCGATCGCGCTCGAGCTCGGCGCCCTCGCCCGCCGTGCGTTCGGCGCCCGCCAGCGCCTCGGCCTGACCGCGGACGACCATCGTGTGCCCGAGCTCGAGCTGGCGACACGCGCCGTCGGCGATGCCCTGCTGCGGGAGGACCTGCGCGAGGGTGTTCGCGAACGCGTCGTGGACGACGCGATGGTCCTCGTGATCGACGCCATGCGCGCGCTCTTGCCGCCCGCGATCACCGCGGCCCTCGAACGCGTGCTCGGCTGGCTCGTGCGGCGACCGCTCGTCCCGGACGCCGCCGCCGTCGCAGGCGATGGCGAGCTCCCGGGCTGGGTGCCGCTGTCGCGACTCGTGGGGTCCTTCTACGTGCTGCGCCCGATCGGCCGGGGGGCGGGCGGTAGCGTCCTGCTCGGGGTCCGCGCCGAGGAGCGCGCGCGCGCCGATCGCGAGGAGATGGCGCTGAAGGTGCCGGACTACTCCGGCGAGGCCGCGCGCAATCTCACCGAGGTCGAGTTCGAGGCGCTGTTCCGCGAGGAGGCGGGCGCCCTGCTCGCCTTGCCCGCCCACGCGAATCTCGCGCGCTTCATCACGTTCGACGCGAGCGCTCAGCCCAAGCCGGTGCTGGTGATGGAGTTCGTGCGTGGCACGAACCTCGAGCGCGTGCTCGAGGGCGCGCCGATCGGGATGCCGCGCGCACTCGGCATCATCGATGGCCTGCTCGCGGGGCTCGATGCGATGCACCGCGTCCAGATCGCGCACCTCGACGTGAAGCCCGCCAACGTCGTCCTGCGAGATGGTACCGGCGTCTCCGTGCTCGTCGACTTCGGACTCGCCGGTCGGCGCATCCGCGCGGGCTGCGGCAGCGCCCACTACGGGGCCGCGGAGGTCTGGCTCGACGGCGCCGGCGATCCGTTCCCGACCGACGTGTACGCGGCGACGTGCGTCGCGTACGAGCTGCTCACGGGCGAGGTCCTCGTCGGCGGAGCTGATCATCAGACGACGCTGCGCCAGATTCTCGACGAGCACGCCTCCAAGCAGCCCGGCGCCGTCCCCCTCGCCCGCCTCGAGCGCACGCCCCGCCTGCGGCCCCTCGTCGAGCTGCTGCGGGCGGGCGCCTCACGCGATCCGAGGCGCCGGCCGTCCGCGGCGCGCCTCCGTGCCGGGTTTGCCGCGATCGCGCCCGATCTGCTGCAGCTTCCGTGGCCGCTGGTCCCATGGCCGTCGCGGACTCCGTAGACTCGACGCGAGGATGGTGTTCTCCCGCGTACTGATCGAGCTCGTCGTGGTGCTCGGCACGGCGGCACTCGTCACCGTGGTGTTCCAGGCGCTCCGGCTGCCCGTCGTGCTCGGGTACGTCCTCGCGGGGCTGCTCATCGGCCCCCACGTGCCGGTACCGCTCGTCGCCGACCCGCACCTCGTGCACGTGCTCTCGGAGCTGGGCGTGATCCTGCTGTTGTTCAGCGTCGGGCTCGAGCTGCGCATCTCGCAGATCGCGCGGGTCGGGTTGCCGGCGGCATTGACCGCGCTGTTCGAGGTCGCGCTCGCGATCGGCGCGGGCACGATGGTCGCGCGCCTCGTGGGCTTCGCCCCCACCCCCGCGTTCTTCGTCGGCGCGTGCCTCGGCATTTCGAGTACGATGCTCGTCGCCAAGGCGTTCGAGGAGCAGGGCTGGAAGGGCGGCTTCACCGACATCGTCTACGCGATCCTCGTGTTCGAGGACCTGATCGCGATCGTGCTGCTCGCGGTGCTCGGCGGCATCGCGACCGGGGCGGGCATGGATGCGGCGGGGATCGCGATGACGATCGCGAAGCTCGTGGGCTTCCTCGTGGTGCTCCTCGTGGGCGGGCTGGTCGTGGTCCCGCGCGCGATCCGCTGGGTGGTCGCGCGCGCCCACGCCGAGACGCTGCTGATCTCGGCGCTCGCGATCTGCTTCGGGCTCTCGGCGGCGGCCGACGCCGTCGGCTACTCGGTGGCCCTCGGAGCGTTCGTCGCGGGGGTCCTCGTGGCCGAGTCGGGCCACGGCCACGACGTGTTCGAGCTCGTGCGGCCGCTGCGCGACGTGTTCGCGATGGTGTTCTTCGTGTCCGTGGGCATGACCATCGAGCCCGCGGCTCTCGCGCGCGAGGCGCCGCTCATCCTCGCGTTCGCGGCGACCGTGCTCGTGACGAAGGCGGTCGGCGTCTCCCTCGGCGTGTTCTTCGCGGGCAATGGCGTCGTGCCCGGCGTCCGGGCGGGCCTCGCCCTCGCCCAGATCGGCGAGCTCTCGTTCGTGATCGCGGCCCTCGCGCCCGGCGGCGAGCGCGTGCTGCCGATCGCGGTCGGGGTGGCGTGCATCACCACGATGACGTCGCCGCTGCTGATCCGGCGCTCGGAGGCGCTCGCGGAGCGGGTCGCCGCGGGATTGCCCGAGCGGATCGCCACGTTCGTCAGCTTCTACGAGTCATGGTTCGCGCGCCTGCGCGAGCGATCGGGGAAGACCACGTGGAGCCGGATCCGACGCTCCGTGATCGTGCTCTTGGTCGACGTGTTCATCCTCGTGGCGATCGCGATCGCGGCGGCCACGCTGGGTCCGCACGTGCTCGCCGACGCGGGACTGCACGGCCCGGTCGCGACTGCGATCCTCGCGGGCGCGGCGATCCTGGTTGGCGCGCCGTTCGCGCTCAGCTCGATCCGTCGCACCGCCGTGATCGCGCGGCGCCTCGCGGCGGAGGTGATCCCCGTGGGCGAGCCCGTGGACCTCGGCCGCGCCCCGCGCCGGGCGCTCGTCGTGACGTTCGAGCTCGCGATCGCGCTCGCCCTCGCGGTGCCGGTGGCGGCCGCGATCCAGCCCGTGGTCCCCGCGAGCCCGATCATCGTGGTCGTCATCGCGCTCGCCCTCGTCGTGTTGATGCGACGATCCATCAAGGACTTCGACGGTCACGTGCGCGCGGGCAGCGAGCTCGTGCTCGAGCTGATGACGCATCCCGAGGCGCCGGGGGCGATTCCCCTGACGCAGGTCGAGACGATCTTGCCGGGCTTCGGCGGGACGCTGTCCGTCGCGATCGAGGCCGGCTCGCTGGCCGTCGGACGATCGCTGGCGGACCTCGATCTTCGCGCGAAGACCGGCGCGACCGTGCTCGCGATCGGCCGCGGCGACGGGGGCATGGCGCATCCGTCGGCACTCGAGCAGCTGCGAGCGGGTGACGTGCTCGCGCTCACGGGCTCCGCGGATGCGCTCGCCGCGGCACGGGCCCTTCTGGCCTGACGCCGGCCTGACGCCGGCCTGATGCCGGCCTGACGCCGGCCTGACGCCGGCCTGATGCGACCCCACGCGGCTCACGCGGCTCACGCGGCGACCGCCGCCGGCCTACGGGCAGGTCGTCGCGGTGAGCGAGAGCGAGTCGAGGTAGAAGCTCGTGGGGTACAGGATGTCGTTCGTGCTGCGCGCGCGCACGCGCACCGTCGTCCCGGCGACCACGGCGGTGATCGGCACGGTGAACGGTGTCCACGCCGACGTCGGCATCGTGTTGTCGAGCGCGAGGATCGGCTGGACGACCACGCCGGCGCTGGTCACGAGCTCGAGCGCGAAGTGGTCGGCGGCAGAGCCGCCCGCGCTCTCGCCGGTCGCCACGTAGTAGTAGCCCTTCAGCGCGAGCGCCGTGGCCCCCGCGGGGATCGCGACGTTCTGGTCGAGCGCGTCGGCGAGCGAGTTGCTCGGCGGGTTCGCATCGAATCCCTGCACCCCGCCGAACCACGCGACGTAGGTGCCCGACTGCGCGGGCAGCACGGACGGAGGCATGGCGATGATCGGATACGGCCCACCGGACACGTTCGGTACCGGCGTCTCGTTCCAGAGGACCCGACCCTGATCGAACGCCGGATTCGCGAGCCGCTCGCTCGGAGTAGGCACGCAGCCGTCGGGCGTCAGGGGCGCGGCGTCGACGTGCGGCTCCGCGTCGATCGGGGCCGGCGCGTCGATCGGCCGCGAGGCGTCCGCGCGGGGCTCGCTGTCCGGCACGCCGGGCAGCGCGTCGACCTGGCCGCTGTCGTCGGGGCGCGAGCCCGTCGCGCAGGCGGCGAGCGCGAGCAGGGGGGCCAGGACGAGGACTCGCGACATGTGCGTATTGTCGCGACAGGGCGCCCGAGATCAAGCCCAGATTTCGGGCGCGTCGTCCGTGCGACTCCGCACATCGGCCTGGACCGCCCCTTCCGCCTCTGCCATGACCCTCGACATTCTCCGGCCCGACGAAGTTGACGCTGCCGATGGTCGGGCGCCACCTCCAAGCGGTGCTGCTCCGCAGTTTGCCGGCGTGCCCGCTATCAAACCGCGGTGCCCGCCATGGATCGTCTCGCCGCTGCCGCCGACGGCCGCCACCCGCCGCGCTTCACGCGCCACCAGAACACGGAGGCTCCGACGAGGATCTCGAGTGCCAGCCCGAGCCAGCCGCCGACGGCGCCCAGCCCGAGGTGGACGCCCAGGAACCACGCGAGCGGCGGCGTCGTGAGCCACGAGGTCGCGATGCCGACGAGGGCGGCGTAGCGGACGTCACTGGCGCCGCGCAGCACGCCGCGCGCGATGACATTCGCGGCGTCCGTCACGAGGAACAGGAGGCTCACGTGGACGAGCGTCGTGGCGCGCCACGCGAGCGCGTGATCACCCGCGGCCATCGCATCGACGATCACGCCGCCGAGCACGCCGAACACGAGGCAGCAGATCGCGGCGTACCCCGCCCCGAGGGCGAGCGCGCGATACGCCACGCGCGGCACCAGCGCATCGCAATTTGCACCGACGGCCTGCCCGACCAGCACGGCGGTCGCCTCGGCCAGCGCGTGCGCGGGGAGAAACGACACGTTCGTCAGGTGCAGTACGAGCTGGTGAGCCGCCCCATCGACCGCGCTCGCGCGCGCGACGATCACGGTGAGCACGAGAAAGGATCCGACCTCCATGATGAACTGCACGCCGTTCGGCACTCCCTCGCGCACGAGCGCGCGCAGGGCTGCCGACTTCACGCGGGCCGCACGGATCGCGGGCGCCATCGGCCACGCGAGCACGAGGAGCTCGGTGGTGTTGCCTGCGATCGTCGCGAACGCGGCGCCGCGCACACCCCAGTGCAGCCCGAGGATGAGCGTCGCGTCGAGCGCGATGTTCACCGCGTTCGCTGCGATTGCCGCGCGCATCGGCAGGCGCGTGTCGCCCTGCCCGTAGCTTGCCTCGCGCAGCGCAGCGTAGACGAGCATGATCGGCGCACCGAGCGAGCGGATCGCGAGGTACTCGGCGGCGAAGTGACCGGCGCGTGGAGATGCCGATAGATGAACGAGCAGCGGCGCGACGACCTGGCCCAGCACGAGCGCCACGAGCCCGAGCCCGAGCGCGACGACGAGCGCGGCGCCGACGAGCTCGGGCAGCTTGTCGTGGCGGTTTGCCCCGACTGCCTGCGAGATGAGTGTCTTGCCCCCACGGAGAAGGCCGACGCCGAAGCACACGATGGCAAACCCGACGACGGCGGCGAGGCCCACCCCGGCGAGCTCGTCGGAGCCGACGCGCGCGACGAACACCGTCGACGCGAGCGTCATGGTGGAGAAGGAGAGAGTGGAGACGGTGATCGGCCACGCGAGCCGGAGCAAGGCGCGGCCGGGCCGATCGGCCCAGGGCAAAGCAGACGCAGACATGGAATCCTCGACGGTGCGAAGTGAACGCGCGAACGAGATGGAGGGCCGGGCTGACCGACCGGGCCCGAAACGACAACGGGCCCCAGTTGCCTGGAGCCCGCGGTGGGAAGCGCTTGCCGGGGTGCTCGCTAGGTACGAAGACCAGAGCCAGAGCCCAAGCGAGCCCGACG
>JAYSYE010000573.1:0-9548 GCA_043716635.1 Deltaproteobacteria bacterium
TTTCACTACGTGTGCCTCGCGTGGATCTTCTTCCGCGCGCCCACGTTCGACGACGCGCTCGCGGTGCTGCGGCAGCTCGCGCTGCTCGAGACCGACCACGCGAACGTCGTGCCCGTGGTGACGCTCGCGGTGGTGGTGGGCTTCGCGTGTCACTACTTCCCCGACGGTACGTTCCGGTGGCTGCGCGCGCGCTTCACCGCGCTGCCCTCCGCCGCGCAGGGCGCTGTCCTCGCCGGCTGCGCGCTCGTGCTCCGCGAGCTCGCGCACCCCACGATCGTCCCGTTCATCTACTTCCAGTTCTGACGCACCAGTCGGGCGTCAGGGCTTCGGGCGCTTGAGGACGACGAGGAAGTCGTTCATCGGGGACGCGAGGGCCTCCGCGACGGCGCCTTCGGTGTCGATCACGGCGCGGATCGAGAGCGGGGATGGGACGGCGCGGCGCGCGAGGCGGCCGACGATCGCGGAGTCGTGACAGTGGCCGGTGCCCGCGAGGATGACGAGGTGGCCCGTCGGGTTCGCGGCGAGCCACTTCGCGCCCGTGTCGGCCATGGTCTCGTCCCAGAGGACCTGCACCGTGTAGATGCGCTCGGCGGACGGCATCTCGGGCAGGTCGCCATGCGGCGAGGCGGCGGCATCGGCGGCGGATGTCGACGCGGGCGCGTGCGCGGAGTGCGCGGCGCCCCCGCCCATCGAGTCCATGAGCGCGTCGAACCAGGCGCGGTGGCGCGGGTCGTCGAGCTTCAGCTGCGGGACCTGTGCGCGCTCGTCCGCGCTCAGCGACTCGAGCCCGTGGTGCGAGACCTTCTTCGTGAGCTCGCGCGACGCGTTGAGCGCGAGGACGGTGCCCCCGCCGGCGATCGCGGCATCGAGAGTCGGGTGATAGAGCTCGAAGTTGTAGCCCCAGCGGTCCTCCCAGCCGATGCGTGACGTGAACGCGGCCGCGTCGATGCGGTGGGAGACGTAGTCATCGACGACGCCCTGGAACGGGCGCTGGATCATCTCGAGGCCGAGCCCCATGCGCTCGGACTTCGGATAGCGACTCAGGAGCTCTTGCACGACGTGCAGCTGCACCCAGTGGTGGTGCGGGTTCGGGTGCTCCTCGCCCACGCACACGGCGCGGGCCGCAGCGAGCCGGGACCAGAACGTGGCCTCGTCCACCTGATGGCCCGTGCGGGCGTCGAGGATGTCGTAGGGCAGTGCCGATGCCGCGATGCCGCCCGGCGGCAGCACGAGGTCGGGGTCCTCGGCCTCCTCCGGTTCGTCCGCACCCGCCGAGGCGACGGTGCTGTCGCGCTTCACCGCGGGATCGCCCGTCACGGCTGGCGTGGTCTTGCCCTTCGGGTAGGTGCCGCCGCACGCGGCGAGCGCGGCGATGGCGAGGGCACAGGCGCGCTGCGTGATCATATCCACGAGCCTACCATCCACGCTCCGCGAGGCTGCTGGCGCAGCCCGTGACGCGGTGACGCGGTGACGCGGTAAGGTCGCGCGCGATGTTGCCGTACTTCACTGCAGACCTGCCGGGCATCGGCGGCGTGCTGCGCACGACCGATGAGGACTTTCGCGTCGACGAGGTGCCCGCGTACGAGCCGAGCGGCGCCGGCGAGCACGTGTTCGCGCGGATCGAGAAACGCGGGCTCACCACGCCGCATGCGGTCAAGGCGATCGCGCGGGCGCTCGGCGTGCGCGAGCGCGATGTCGGCGTGGCGGGCATGAAGGACCGCTACGCGGTGACGACGCAGTGGGTCAGCTTGCCGCCGCCGGTGACGCCCGAGGCGGTGAGGGCGCTCGCGATCGATGGCGTGAAGGTCCTCGAGGCGATCCGGCACGGCCACAAGCTGCGCACGGGTCACGTCCGCGCGAACCGGTTCAAGCTGCGCGTGCGCGGCGTGGATCCCGATGCCATCGAGCGGGCACGCGCGATCCTGGCGCGGCTCGCGGAGGCCCCGGGCGCGCCGAACTTCTACGGCGAGCAGCGCTTCGGCCGCGATGGCGACAATGCCGCGAAGGGTCGCGCGCTGCTCGCGGAGCGCGGCGAGCGCGGTCGCGCGGGTCGGGTCGAGCCGGTGAACGCGGCCGGCCTCGATCCGGTGGACGCGAGCGGGATCGAGACGGCGGAGGCAACCGACGAGATGCCGGAGAGCGAGGCGAGCGAGGCGGCGGCAGCACGGGACGAGTTGCCCGCCGCGGGCGCCGACGCGGCCTCGGACACCGACGCGGAGCGGGATCGCCGCGAAGGCCAGAGGCGCGCGAAGCGCAAGGGCAAGCGCACGGGTCGCGAGGCGGGGACGCGAGACGAGCGCATGGATCGGCTGATGGTGTCGGCGCTCCAGTCCGAGCTGTTCAATGCGTGGCTCGCGGCGCGGCTCGCCGACGGGCTGTATCGCGACGCGGTCGTCGGCGACGTGATGCACAAGGTCGGTGGCGGGCTGTTCGAGTGCGCCGACGCGGCGGTCGATGGCCCGCGCGTCCGGGCCGGCGAGATCATCCCGACGGGTCCGATGTTCGGCGGCAGCATGCGCCGACCGATCGAGGGGTCGGCCGAGGCCGCGCGGGAGCAGGCGATCCTCGACGCGGCCGGGCTCACCATCGGCCAGTTCGCGGTCGCGCGCGCGATCGCAGAAGGCACGCGCCGGGACGCCGCGATCGCGGTCGTCGACGTCACGCTCGAGGTGGTGGAGGCGGTCGCCGGTATCGACATCGCGTTCACGCTGCCAGGCGGCGCGTACGCGACGGTCGTGATGCGCGAGCTAATGAAGCTCGCGGAAGCCTGAAGGCCGCATCCGCGCGAGCTACCCCGCGCACGCGATGGAGCTGTCCAAAACGTTCGTCGATTGCGCGCCGCTCGGCGCCGACTGGGTGCTGTGGCTGCTCGTCGTGGCGATCAGCGTCCCAGCCATCGCGTCGACGATTCTGATGACACCCTCGACGTCGAGCCCGTCGCGTTCCACGCGCCGGTTTGCGTGCGGAGTGGCGCGGTATTCAGGGTGGGACCGCAGCCGAGAACAACGCATCGACCGCACGCGCGGCGGCGGGTCGACCAGAATCGCGGATCGGTTCACCGGCGAGGTAGAAGCCTTCATCGCCGTCGACGACAAAGAGTTCCTCGACGATGTCCGGCACCGTCAACATCGGGCCCACCGGGTCCTCGCGCCATGCGGCGTTCGCCAGCTCGAGCAGCTTCGACAGCTCGCCAGGTGCAAGCGCGCGCGACGAGTCGCGCCGAACCGGCGAAGAGCCCCATTCGATGCTCCACACCCGCAGGGTCGAGGCATCCGCGTCGACCGTGATGAAGGTGTGGTGACCGATGTAACCTTGGAAAATCATGACCCCGTGCACTGGGAGCTTGCCAGTGACGCCATCGCTGCCAACGCTGTAGTCCGGCACGCTGGTCTGAAGCTTGGTCAGGAGCGTGGCCAGCGGCACGGCGTGCGCGTGGCGCATCACGGGAGCTGGCTCTTTACGTCCCGAACATGCAGTGGCGAGCAGGAGGCTGATGGTGGCGCGCAGCATGCCGTTGCTACGCCCGAGTCTGCCATATTTTGGCGCGTATTTCCTGGGGTCCAGCCAGATCCACGACCGCCGACTCGCAAGGAACGGTGACGCTGGGAGCCGATGTCGCTTGCCGAGTCGTGCGTATCTCACCTGGCTGACGGAGCGGGCCCGTGGCTCGCTGAGCGGTGGATGGGCGGCAGCATGGGGGCCAGCCAGTGCAGGCGCCGCACCCGACTCAGGTCGGGTCGGAGACGCGACCCATGAACAGCACGAGCCCCGAGTCCTGGTCGACGATGAAGAACAGGAACGGGTGGTCCGCCGTGATCACGAGCGGTGGCCGCGCTGGCATCGCGCCCCGAACCACCATGTCGACGGCGGTCGCCGCAGCCGCCTCCGTGCCCTTCTCGTCGACCTTCACGAACGCCTTGTGATAGACGCCCCCGATCGCGAGCCCGTCCCCCTGCGTTGCCGGCTTGGCGATCCCGGAGAAGTCGGCCGTGTGGGCATCGAAGGCATCGGCCATCCCCAGGGCCTTCAGCGCGTCGCCCAGCGAGAGCGCGGTCGCCGGATCGATCGTGAACTTCGGCAGAGCGAGCGCCGCGTCCTGCGGCCTCAGCGCCTTGCGCCACGTCGCGAGCACGGCCGGCGTGAGCGCCGCCTCGACCGCGGGCAGGCCGTCGATGGCCTTCGGCACCACGACGATCATGGAAGCGGTGTTGCCGTGATACGGCAGCTCGGCGAGCAGCACGCCATCCGCGGTTCCCGCAGAGAGGGTGCCCTGCTTGTGCATCATGGGCACCTCCTTCGTGACGGCCTTCGCCGGATGAAACGCGGCGGGTGCCGTCGAGCGTTGCTCGAACGGCTCGCTCCAGTCGGCGAGGAAGTAGATGGCGTTGACGAGCACGAGGCGGCTGTTGACGCTCGGCGACCCGACCGGCATCAGGTCCGTGATGCGCTGATGGGTCTGATCCGCGACCCACGCGTTGATGTGATCGCGGGCCGCGCCTGCGCCCGCCTTGAAGTCGATCGGCTCGAGTGGCGCTCCGAAGCGATCGCGCGTGAGCGCGAGGAAGGGTGGCTCGAACGTCTGCGTCGCCTCGCCGAACAGGCGATTCGCGATCCGCAGCTCGAGCCCACGACCGGGGCTCTGCAGCGCCGCCGCGACGCTGCCCCAGGTGGATGCAATCGTGGTCGCGTCACCCGTCACGTGCAGCACCTTCTGCATCGAGGCCGCGGTCGTACCGGCGGCACCGGCCCACGTCATGGCGAGCGCGATGGAGATGCTGGTGGGCGACAGCGCGAGGTTGCCAGGTTGCTTGCTTGCGGCCGCATACAGATCGAGTCCGAGCGCGTTGCTGGCGGCGGCGAGCGGCGCGACCTCGGCGGCGGCGGGCATCGCCATGCTCGGGCCCGGGGCGCTCGCGTCGAGCGGGGTCACCGCCGCGGGGGCGGCCGCGTCGAGGACGACGACCGGGGTGGGCACCGGGGCTGGCGCCGGGGCCGGTGACGGGCTCGCGGCCTTGTGGTCGCACGCCGTCGCGGTGCCGAGCGCCAGGACGCCCAGCGTGAACACGAATCGAGTCATCTGCATATCGGCGCCGAATCTCGCACGACCGATGGCCTCGTGCCCGGCTGGAAGTGGCTCACGTGAATGACGATGCTGAGCTTGTCGGCGTGTTCGGCGATGATGGCCTCGTCCTCCACGATGAACACTCGCTCGCCATCGCTGTGCCTCCTTGGCCGGGAACCGGAGTGTGCACTGCGTCCCGGGGGCGCGCTCGAATTCCACGCTCCCGTCCAGCTGGCGCGCGAGCGTCATCACGAGCTGCACGCCGAGCGTCGATGAGGTCTCGAGGTCGAGGCCGGCCGATAGACCCTTGCCATCGTCCCGAACGAGGAGCTCGATCGCGTCACCCGTTCTCGTCAAGCGAACGGTCACGAGGCCAGGCGTCTCTCGGATCAAAAAAAAGCCTTTGACCGAACGCGCCAACGGCAGATGATCGAGCCACGATGAACGCACTGGCGATCGCGCGGCGATTCCCACGGGAAGCGGGACGACTTCGCTGGCGCGAAGGTCTGCTCGCCCTGCTGGCCACCGGCTGTCTGTTCGACAATCACGCGGCGACTCGACCGGCACGGTTCGCCGTGGGCCCGAACCTGCGGGCGCTTGATGTCCCGACGGGGGGTGGCGCACGGGGCACGACCGCGGGCCGCACCTCGGAGACGACGCCGGCCGCACGCGATCCGCTTTCCGCGGTGTCCGCGTCGCTGAAGTTCACGATGCAGACGTCCCTCCACACCTACGCCGGCGCGGAGATCGAGACCGGACGGCTCGAGGGCGAGACCTCGAGCTTCTCGGGGGCGTACGGCATCTTCGGGGTCGAGCAACCGCTCGGGTTCGGCTCGTTCGGGGTCGAGCTCGCGACCGGCTGGCGAGGACTCCGATACGGCACCGGCGACGACGAGCAGGACCTGCTGGTCATCGAGCCGCGCGTGCGAGGCCAGATCTGGATCGGCGAGCAGTGGACGCTCGGGGGCGCGGTCGGGGCGGTCGCGGGCCGCGGCGGCGAGTGGATGACCGGCGTCTATCTCGGCGTGCACTCGCTGCGGTTCTGACCGGACGCGAGCAGGAATCGCACGAGCGCCATCACGCGCGGCTCGAACGTCGCGAGCTCGGCGTACGCGCGCGGATCCGAGCAAGCAGCGGCGGTCCGTCCTCGGCGCGCACGATGCGGAGATCGATCTCGCAGCTCGCCTCCGCCGCGACCGTGTTCGCGCGGGTGCCGCCGCGCACGAGCCCGACATTCGCGGATCAGCCGGTCGATGCGGCTGTTCGGAGCAGCGAAGGCAGCCTGGCGCTGGCAAGCACCGAAGCGGTTGACGGAGGGCGTGCAAGGAGTGTGTGCGATCCCACCGTCGGCAGGCTCGGACAGGAGCGCCGTGCGCAGGCTCGCGGTTGCCACCGTGGCAGCGGTGGCGAGGCGTGGAAATTCAGGCGCCGAGCTCGAGCTCGGATACAGAGGCATCGGGCGGAGCGCGTCGTCGGTGAGCTGGCTCGGCTGCGCCGGTTCTGGTTCGACGCGTCGGCGCCGCCGTTACCCACTCGGTCGATTCCTTGACCCTGCGGCCGCGGCTCGACGCGTTGCCCGCGAGCCAGCGTGCGCTCTGGCTCGAGCTGGCCGCGGTTCCTCGTGGCTTCGTGCTCTACGGTGGCACCGCGCTCGCGTTGCGACTCGGCCATCGCGTGTCAGTCGACTTCGACTTCTTCTCCCACGGACCCCTCGATCCGGCGGCCCTCGATCGGGTTGCGTGGGTCCGTCACGCCACCGTACTGCACGCGGAAGCCTGACGGCCGCATCCGCGCGGGCTACCCTGCGCACGCGATGGAGCTGTCCAGGACGTTCGTCGATTTCGCGCAGCTCGGCGCCGACTGGGTGCTGTGGCTGCTCGTCGGGCTCTCCGTGCTCTCGGTCGGGATCATGGTCGATCGGTTCCTGTGGTTCCGGCGCCGCGACACCGACACCGACAAGTTCGTGCGCGAGATGCGCGGCGCGTACCAGCGCGGCGAGCTCGCCGAGCTCGCGGCGAAGTACGAGCACGACCCCGCGATCCCGATCCAGGTCGCCCTGCGCGGGCTCGAGGACCGCGCGCAGGGTGCCGCGGCCGTCGCCGAGTCCATGCACGGCGAGCGCGCGCGCTGGCGGCGCGCCGCGGACCGCAACCTGATCGTCCTCGGCACGCTCGGGAACAACGTGCCGTTCGTCGGCCTGTTCGGCACCGTGCTCGGCGTCATGAACGCGTTCCTGTTGCTGTCGTCGAAGTCCGCCGGCGCGGAGAAGCAGACGCTCGACACCATCGCCCAGGCGCTGTCCGCCACCGCGTTCGGCCTCCTCGTCGCGATCCCTGCGGTCGTGGCGTTCAACTACTTCGGACGGCGGATGCGGGTCGTGATGTCAGGAGCGGACGAGGTCGCCCACCACGTGCTCGCGCTGATCCACGGCACCGAGCACGCGCTCGGGACGCCCGCCGCGGCGCAGAAGGTGAGCACCGATGGCGGGCGGTAGCCTCTATCACGACACCACCACAGAGGACGCCGCGATCACCGACATCAACGTGACGCCGTTCGTCGACGTGGTGCTCGTGCTCCTCGTCGTGTTCATGGTCACGGCCAAGCTGATCGTGACGCGCGGCATCGAGATCGAGAAGCCGAAGTCCGGGGTGGGCGCTCAGATCACCGCCCCGCTGCGCGTCTCGGTCGACACCCAGGGCGCGATCTACGTGAACGGCGACGCCTTCACCACGGACGCGGCGGCCACGGCCCGCATCGAGGCGATCGCGGCCGCGCATGCGACCGGCGACGCACCCCTGAAGGCGATCATCGCGGGCGACCGCCGCGGGGCCTATGGTGGGGTGATGCACGCGATCAGCCTCGTGCGGGGCGCGGGAATCTCGGCGATCGCGCTCGAGAACGAACAGCCCTGATTGCCGCCGTGAACCGGGCCGTCGATCTGGCGGCACCGAAGTGAGCCCGCGCCTGGAGAACGGCCGGCGGATCGTCGTAAGATGGCGTAATGCGCAATTTCACGAGGGTGGGCGCCGGGCTGGCACTGGGCCTGCTCGTCGCTCCCGCCGTCGCTCTCGCCCAAGCCACGCCGGAGGTCGACACGGCCGTCGACGTCCAGACCTTCGACTGGGCGATCGGCCCGAAGACGTTCTTCAGCGTGGCCAACGCGGACGTCTCGTCGAAGGGCCAGGTCGCGGTCGACGCGCTCGTCTCGTACATGACGGCGCCGTTCAAGATCTACAACGTCACGATCGACGCTGACGGGACGAAGCACATCGGCACCGTGCGCGACCAGGTCGTCGACTCGGTGACCTCGGCCCAGCTGACGCTCGCGTATGGCGTCAGCGACAAGCTGCAGGTCGGCTTCAACCTGCCCGTGATCTTCTCGCTCCAGGGCAATGGCCTCATGCCGGCGACCGGTCAGGGCACGCCCGAAGGCCTGAACGTGGCGGGCCTGGGCGATCTGCTCCTCGAGGGCAAGTACCGGCTGCTCCGCAAGGGCAACTTCGGAATCGGCGGCATCGTCGGCGTGTCTGTCCCCACGAGCTTCGGCAGCGGCGGCTCGCAGTTCATCGGCGACGACCTCCCGACGGGCCGTGCGCGGCTCGCGCTGCAGTACGACATGGGCCGCGTGTCCGTGGGTGCCAACGGCGGCGTGATCCTGCGCAAGCCGCGGACGATCTACGCGAGCGACATCGGTCAGCAGCTCGTGTGGGGCGCCGCCGCGGCCCTCCGCATCACGCAGCGCTTCAGCGTGATCGGCGAGGGCTTTGGCCGCGCCGGTCTGCCGGACTTCAGCCTCGACGCGAGCCCCCTCGAGGTCGTCGGCGGGCTCCGCCTCTACGCCACGCAGTCGGTCGCGGTGGTCGCCGGTGGCGGCGCCGGTCTCGTGAAGGGTCTCGGCTCTCCCGAGTCGCGCTTCTTCCTCTCGGTGGGCTACGCACCCGACGTCCGGGATTCGGATGGCGACGGGATCCCCAACGGTCGCGACAAGTGCCCGCTCGTCGAGGAGGACAAGGACGGCTTCCAGGACAGCGATGGCTGCCCGGACGACGATAACGACGGTGACCGCCGCCCCGACGCGACCGACAAGTGCCCGAACGAGGCCGAGGACATCGACGGCTTCGACGACGACGACGGCTGCCCGGAGCTCGACAACGACAAGGACGGCATCAACGACCTTGTCGACAAGTGCCCGAACGACCCCGAGGACGGCCGCGAGCCGGGCGCGAAGGACGGCTGCCCCGCCTCCAAGCGCGACTCCGACGGCGACAACATCTCCGACGCCGACGACAAGTGCCCGACGCAGGAGGAGGACCCGGACGGCTTCGAGGACGGCGATGGCTGCCCCGAGCTCGACAACGACATGGATGGCATCCCCGACACGGCGGACCAGTGCCCCCTCTGCCCCGAGGACAAGGACGGCTTCGAGGACACCGACGGCTGTCCCGACCTCGACAACGACAAGGACGGGATCCCCGACACGGCCGAC
>JAYSYE010000574.1:0-9547 GCA_043716635.1 Deltaproteobacteria bacterium
GGCGGCATGAACCTCGCGATCGCGATGTTCATCGCCGTCGTGAAGGCGACGCTCGTCATCCTGTTCTTCATGCACCTTCGCTACGACAAGGTGTTTCACAGCGTGATCTTCCTGAGCGCGCTGCTCGCCGCTTCGCTGTTCGTTGGCTACACGATGCTCGACTCGAACCAGTACCAGCAGACGAACATCTGGAATCCCGATTCGCCGCCGGCGGCGCCGATCGGTCCCCGTCCCATCCAGAACTGACGTGTCGAGAGCGCCGCGTGCCCGGCACCGTCCGGCACGGGGCCGCTCGAAGCATCGTAGGATGGAGCGAATGACTCGCTCGCTCATCGTCGCGTTGGCCGTCGTCGCATGCAGCTCCAGTCAGTCGAGCGCACCGCGGGCGCCGGGCCCGTCGAGCAGTGCGGCGGAGCTCAAGACGGGTGCCCCGGGCGGCGGTGGGATGGCGGATCCGGCGGCGGACGTGACCGCCTCTCGCCTCGTCGCCACCTCGGCGCAGGAGGTCACGTGCGGCGCGCGCGAGTCGTGCGTGTATTCGTGCCCCGGCGGTGGGTGCAAGATCAACTGTGTCGGCGGCAGCTCGTGCGCGGTCGACTGCGCGGGCGGCGGCTGCGAGGTCCAGTGCGCCGGGGGCGCGAGCTGCAGCGAGGCGTGCGGCGGCGGTCGGTGCGAGACCCTGTGCGCCGGCGGCTCGGAGTGCGAGGTGACCTGCGAGGGCGGAGCCTGCGAGGGGATGTGCGCAGCGGGCGCGACTTGCTCCGGGCTGTGAGCGCCGCGCGACGGAGCCTATTCGGCGAGTTGCTCGGTGATCGCCTCGGCGAGCGCGTCGGCGATCGAGGACTGCGTCGACGCAGAGGCGAGGTCCTTGCCTTCGAGGGGGTGATCGAGGAACCCGACCTCGACCAGCACGGCTGGCATCGTGGCGCCGAGCAGCACGTGGTGCGCGTCCTGACGCACGCCGCGGTCGCCCTCGGCATCGCGGCGCGCGTGGAGGGAGTGCTGCATCCGCGTCGCGAGATCGGCGGCCTCCCACTGCGAGGCGCCCCGCTCGACATCGTCGAGCACCAGCGCGACCTCGGGGGCCACGCCCGGCCGCGACGCCGGCACATCGGCCCGGAGCGCGCGGCCATCGACATCCACGCCGCGCGCCGTGAGCACGTACGACTCGTAGCCGTGCTGCGCGCGGGTCGGCGATGCATTCGCGTGGATGCTCACGAACAGATCCGCGGGGAGCTTGTTCGCGACCGCCACCCGCTGTCGCAGCGTCATCGTCCGATCGTCGCTGCGGGTCAGGAGGACACGCACGCCCTTCGCGCGCAGCCGCTCCGCCACCTGGGTCGCGATCGCGAGCGTCAGCTGCTTCTCGTGGAGCCCGTCCGGACCCGCGCAGCCCGCATTCGTGCCGCCATGACCCGGATCCAGCACCACCACCGGAGCCGCCGCCGCGAGCGACGAGACGAGCAGCGAGAGGGCGAGCGTGGCGGTGGTCGTTAGGTTCACGACATGTAGGATATGGCCGCGACCTGGTCGGGCGCCTGTTTTCCTCGCGCGGCTTGTATCAACTGGCCGGTAACGCTACGGTTTTTGTTCTGTCGCTGCGCCCTCGGTGGACCGCCGTCCACGTTCTGCTCGTGGCCGCTCTCCTGGAGGTGGGGGTCGAACGCGTCGCCGTGCCGATGCTCCGGCCGCTCAAGGGCACCCCGCCCGCGTGGCACGTCGCGCTGAACGCGTTCGGGCTGTTTCTCTTCTTCTTCACCGGAGTGCTCGCGGCCGCGGTCATCGGCATCCGCTGTCACGCCGCGATCCGCGAGCGCCGGACCCGCCGCGACGTCTTCGCCCATGGCTGGCTCGCGCTTGCCGCGCTCGTCGCCGCGCGCCCCCTGCTGCTCGCCGCGTCCCCTCGCGTCGGCGTGCTGATCGAGCTCGGATTCGCGGGGGCGCTCCTCGCGCTCGTGATGGCCAACGTGAGCCGCGGCCGCGATCTCGGAGTGCAGCTGGGGCTCCCGATCCTGGTCGCGCCACTGCTGCTTCATTCACTCGGGATTCTCGGCGGTCTGTTCGCGTGGTCGCCCGATCCCTTCGATGGCCCGATGCGCGCGCTCGAGCACGCGGGCGTGACCGCGCTCTGCGTCGCCGCGCTCCTCACCCCGTACTGCTTCGCCCCGCGCCCGTTCGCCCGCGCCGTCGCGAGGCCGGTCCCGCTCGTGGTCGCGATGATCACCGCCGCGCTCGGCGCCGTGATCGCGCGCGTCGCGTACGCGAAGGTCGCCAAGGTCACGGCGCTCGCACTCGGCCTCCAGCTCCACCCCGGCAAGGCCGATCCGCAGCTCGCACTCTACTTGCTCGCGCTCGCGACGCTCACGTGGACCATCGTGGCGTGCGCGACGGCCGCGAGCCCCGCGCGCCGGCAGATCGGCCTCGGCATCGTATTCGTCGCGCTGGGGGGCTACGCGTTCAAGTGGCCGCATCAGTTCCTGCTGCCGCTGCTCGGCGCCGCGCTCGTCGTGGACGCGGGCCGTCTCGTCCGCGAGGAGGAGCTCGCCGCGCTGCCACTCGTGGGCGAGGCCCCGCCGGTCGGCGACACGGCCTGGGGCGCGTACATCGCGGTGCTCGCGCAGGGGCTTCGTCGCGTGAGCAGCGGCGTGCACAGCCTCACCACGCGCGGCGAGGGCGGCCTCGTGTCGTCGCTGCTCGTGGGCGAGGCGCGCGGCGTGCCGATCCGGATCCGCGTCGAGCGCATCGACGGCAGCGTGCTCGCGCTCGACATCGTGCTCGGCGCGGAGATCGACGAGGCGCGCAGCGCGACGCTCTCGATGCAGTCCGTCAATCGCCAGCTCGGCGTGCCACCGCCGGGGCCGCCCGCGAGTCCCGCGCTCGCGCTCGGTAATAACGCGTTCGCCGTGCGCTTCACGGCGCGCGGTGACCGCGCGGCGCTCGACACCCTGTTCGACGAGCCCATGCGCGAGCGGGCCGAGGCGCTGCTCGAGGGCTGGCTCGCGTACTGGCGCGGTGGGGGCCTCCGGTATCGCGTGTATCCCGGTCGCGGAGCCCCGGTCGATCACCCGATGCCGCTCCCCGACCTCGCGATGGGCCGCGTGCCGTCCCACGCGGATCGGCTCGTCGCGCTGGTCGAGCTCCTCGTCGACATCGCGAGCCGCGCGGAGCTCGCGCCGGACGTGCCGGCCGTCGAACCCCAGGAGCTCGGCGCATGAGGAATCCCCGCTCGACCACCGCCCGCACCGCCCGCACGACCGGCACGCTGGCCACCGCCGCCGCGATGCTCGCAGCTCTCGCCGCCGCGAGCTGCGGTGGTGGCCCCGTCGCGTACGCTCCCACCCCGACGTGGATCGCAGATCGGACGAGCCTCCAGCCGGGGTCGCCCACCGCGCCGACCGTCGTCCAGCAGTACCGCGAGGTCGTCGCGCGCATCCTGGCGTCGGCCCGCGCGGATCGCGGCGCGTACGCGAAGCTCTCGGTTCTCACCGATGGGATCGGGGCGCGACTCGGCGGCTCGCCCCAGCTCGACCGCGCGATCGCCTGGGCCGCGGCTGCCATGGCCGCCGACGGGCAGGACGTCCGCACCGAGCCCGTCATGGTGCCGCACTGGGTGCGAGGCATCGAGGAGGCATCGATCGTCTCCAGCGCGCTCGCGCCCGCGTCGCCGGCCGGCACCTCGCCCGCCGCGCTGCGTCCCCTGCGCGTGCTCGGCCTCGGCGACACCGTCTCGACGCCGCCGGGCGGCGTGGTCGCTCCCGTCGTGGTCGTCACGAGCTGGGACGATCTGCAGGCGCAGGCGGCCGCCGTCCGCGGGGCGATCGTGCTCTTCGACGTGCCGATGCCACCGTGGGACGCCGCGAAGGGCTTCTCGGGCTACGGCGACGTCGTGCCGTATCGCACCGCCGGGCCGTCGCGCGCGGCCAAGCTCGGCGCCGTCGGCGTGCTGATGCGGTCCGTCACCGCGCACAGCCTCGGGACGCTCCACACCGGCGCGCTCCACTACGCCGACGATGTCGCGAAGCTGCCGGCGGCCGCCGTCACCACCGAGGACGCCGACCTCCTGCACCGCCTCGCCGCGCGTGGCCCGGTCACGGTGCGCCTGCGCCTGGAGTCGCAGCAGCTACCCGACGCGCCGTCCGCCAACGTCATCGGCGAGCTGCGCGGGTCGGAGTGGCCGGATCAGGTCGTGGTCCTCGGCGCGCATATCGACTCGTGGGACGTGGGGCAGGGCGCGCACGACGACGGGGCCGGGTGCGTGATCATGATGCAGGCGCTCGCGACCCTCCGTCACCTCGGGCTGCACCCGCGGCGGACGATCCGTGTCGTCCTGTTCACGAACGAGGAGAATGGTACTCGCGGCGCCCGCGCGTACGCGAAGGACCACGCGGGCGAGCTCGCCAGCACCGTGATGGCCATCGAGTCGGACTCCGGCGGCTTCAAGCCGGTCGGCCTCGCCGTCGATGCTCCCGAGGACGCGCCTCCCGAGTACGCGGCGCGGATCAGCCGCCGGCTCGCACCGATCGCGGATCTGCTCGCGCCGGTCGCGAAGCTCGCCGTGGCCCCCGGCCACAGCGGCACCGATGTCTCGCCGATGATCGCGGGCGGGGTGCCAGCGCTCGGCCTGATCGTGGACAGCGCGCGCTACTTCGACATCCACCACACCGCTGCCGATACGCTCGACAAGGTGTCCCCGCAGGACCTGAGCGAGTCGTCTGCCGTGATCGCCGTGCTCGCGTACATCGTCGCCGATGCACCCGACCGGCTCGACGCGCTCTGAGTCGCGTCCGGCACGGCGCGGACCGCCGCTACTTCACGACCGGGACCTGGCGTGGATCCCCCTTCGGCGTCGTCGCGAGGCCCGCCCGGATGCGCGCGCCGTAGTCAGCGTCGGCCGTGTCGAAGTGGGCGAGTTGCCGCGCCTGGATGAACTCGGGCACCGAGTGAATGGCGCCCACGATGTTCGCGCACAGCAGCGCCTTCTGCGCCTCGGTCATGATCCGGTACAGATCGCCGGCCTGCGTGAAGTAGTCCGCGTCGCTGCGATGGTCGTAGCGCGCCACGCCGCCCGCGCCGTGCGCGTAGGGTGGCTGTTCGGTGCCGCTCGCGAGCGTCGCGACGTCATCGAAGCTGTTCGGGTGGTAGTTGTGGCCCGCGCCGCCGTTGCCGTCGAGGCGCAGCGCACCGTCGCGCTGGTAGGTGTGCACGGGCGCCGTCGGCTTGTTCACCGGGACCTGGTGGTAGTTCACGCCGAGCCGGTAGCGGTGCGCATCGGCATACGAGAACAGCCGACCCTGGAGCATGCGGTCGGGAGAGAAGCCGAGCCCCGGGACGACGGAGGACGGCGCGAACGCGGCCTGCTCGACATCGGCGAAGTAGTTCGCCGGGTTCTGATTCAACGTGATCTCGCCGACGCGGATTCGCGGGTAGTCCTTGTGACTCCACACCTTGGTCACGTCGAACGGATTGATCTTGTAGGTCGCGGCATCGGCCTCGGGCATGACCTGGATCTCCATCGACCACCTCGGGAACTCGCCCCGCTCGATGGCCTCGAACAGATCGCGCTGCGAGTGATCCGGGTCGGTGCCGGCGAGTTGCAACGCCCGCGCCGGGGCGAGGTTGCGAATGCCCTGCTGCGTCTTGAAGTGGTACTTCACGAAGCAGCGCTCGCCGACGCTGTTCTGCATGCTGAAGGTATGGCTGCCGAAGCCATCCATGTGGCGATAGCCATCCGGGATGCCGCGATCCGAGAACAGGATCGTCACCTCGTGAAGCGACTCGGGATGCAGGGACCAGAAGTCCCACTGCATGGTCGCGTTCTTCGTGTGGGTCTGCGGGTGACGCTTCTGCGTGTGGACGAAGTCGGGGAACTTCGACGGATCCCGCAGAAAGAACACCGGCGTGTTGTTGCCGACGATGTCCCAGTTGCCCTGCTCGGTATAGAACTTGATCGAGAAGCCGCGCGGGTCGCGCTCGGTATCCGCCGAGCCTGCCTCGCCACCGACCGTGGAGAACCGCATGAAGACGCGCGTCTTCTTGCCGACGGCCGCGAACAGCGCGGCCTTCGTGTACTTCGTGATGTCGCTCGTGACGACGAATTCGCCGAACGCCCCCGAACCCTTCGCATGCACGACGCGCTCGGGGATGCGCTCCCGGTTGAAGTGCGCGAGCTTCTCGAAGAGGTGAAAGTCCTCGAATACGATCGGCCCGCGCTCGCCGGCGGTGAGCGAGTTCTGGTTGTCGGCGACCGGCACGCCGTTCGCGGTGGTCAGAGTGGGCGTTGGCTTCGGGCTAGAATCCTGCGTCATGCGGAGCACCGTGCCGCACGCACGCTGATAGTGAAATGGCGGCGTCGTGATGCCTCTGATAGTTCAGGGCTATCGCGCTCACGGCGCTCGCGTGGCCGCTCAATGGAACGTCGCCGTCACGGCCTGGCGCGCGACACCGCCGACGGTGACCTCGATCTGCGTCGCGACGAGGCCCTGATCGACGAGGTACCACTTCACGGCCTCGGCTCGCTTCCGCGCGAGCGTGTCGTCTTTGTCCGTGCTGGTGGGGTGGCCGGCGAGCACGAGCTGGAGCCGGGGATACGCGTCGAGCGCCTTCAGCATCCCGCGGAGCACCGTGCGCCCAGCCGGCGTCACTCGCGCGCGGCCGGGCTCGAACTTCACCGTGGCGACCAGCTCGACCGTGGCCGTCACCGCGGTCGGAATCTGATCGGGACAGCCGTCGCCGTCGAGCCAGCCGTTCATGGTCTCGAGCTGGTCCGGACACTTGTCGACGGCGTCGAGGATCCCGTCGCGATCGTTGTCGGGATCGGGGCAGCCATCGGTGTCGTCGGTGCCGTCCTTGTCCTCGGCATTGTCGGGGCACCGGTCCGCCGCGCCGACCAGGCCATCGTGGTCGCGGTCCGTCTCGAGGGGCGGCGGTGGCGCGGCTCGCGGCGCCGGGTCATCCGCGATCGTGACGGTGACCTCGGTGGTCGCCTGCAACGGCGTGCGCGTCACGTACTGCACGAGCGGCGGCCGCTGGTACGTCCCGCCGAACGCGAACTGGAGGCCGCCCTGGACCTCGAGGGTCGGGGCCCAGTCGCCGTCGCGCCCCGCCATGAAGCCGTTGCGAATGTCGAACCGGAGCTCGAGCGCGTGGCCGATCGGCACGGTCGCACCGAGGCCGTAGTACACGACCGGATCCGGGTCGTTCTCGACGTAGGGCGACCGGGTCGACAGGTACTCGAAGCCCGCGCCGACGACGAGATGCGGCACCGCATCCCAGCGGGCGATCCGCAGCGCGAGCTGGGCCCGCGCGCCGGCGATCGTCGCCGCATATCGAGGTCGCGCGCCACCCGACTGCATCACCGATCCCAGGTGCGTCGGGATCACGGACCCCTCCAGCTCGAGCGCGACCTGCACGCGGGTCGCATCCGTCGCGCTCCCGCCCAGGTGGGGCAGCGCGAGCCACGCGAGCCGCAGGCCGCCCGCGCCGCCGGTGCGGACGACCTGGTCGGGGTAGGGCGAGTTGCCGAGCTGGTTGTTCGCCGTGAACCAGCGCGCGCCGGCGTACGGCCCCAGCTCGATGACCGGATCGGCCACCGCGACGCCACCACCACCGAGCGCGACTGCCACCCCGGCGACGGCCACCGCGACAAAGGACACCCGGATGGAACGCAAGCGTCGAGCTTACCAGGCTGCGCGGGCCCGCGCGCTCGCGGGCAGGGGTAAGCTCGGGCCCGTCGATGCTCACCTTCAGCGCGGATCCCGACGTCGCAGAACAGCAGATGAACGCGATCATCTTCTACCTGACGGCGTTCGGGTACATCGATGGCGAGTTCGACTTCACGGAGAAGACGTTCGTTCGCATCTACATCCGGCAGCTCGTCACGGAGCGCGCCCGGCTGGCGATGCCCGCCGTCGACGCGAAGATCCGCGACGAGGTCGTGAGCAAGTTCGTCGCCCACTTCCACGAGGTCTTCGAGCAGGTCGACCGCAGCGTGCACGAGCTGTTCGACGAGGCCGTCGCCGACGGCGAGGATGTCGAGAAGTTCGTGTACGCGAAGCTCAAGCTGCGCAGCTTCGAGATCTTCCAGACGTTCGGGCGCGACAACCAGCGCGAGCTGCTCGCCACCATCGACGAGCTCATCTACGCGGATGGCACCGCGCATCCGGCGGAGGCCAAGTTTCGCGGCGAGCTCGAGGCGCTGCTGGACGTCCAGCCGCTCGAGGTAGACGACATCGAGGTCGTCCACACGAACAAGGTCGCGATCGGGACCCAGACCCGCCTCACCACCCGCCACGACGATCACCCGTTCTTCTCGAACTTCGAGCACCACTACTCGGCGGATCCCGATCTCATCAAGCACCAGGCGGATGCCGACCTCGCGCTCATGCACCGCTTCATCGCCAAGCTGGGCGAGCAGCGCGCGCGGGGAGCCGGCAAGCTCGCCGGCAAGCAGAGCGTCGGCGACTTCGTGGGGGTGGCGCCGTTCCTCGATGGCCACGTCTACGTGCACCCCGCCATCGCCGGCCGCACGTACGAGCTCACCGTGCTCGGCGATCTCCACGGCTGCTACTCGTGCCTGAAGGGCGCGCTCCTGCAGGCGGACTTCTTCGCGAAGCTCGAGGCCTGGAAGCTCGACCCCTCGCGCCCCGAGCCCAAGCTCGTGCTCCTCGGCGACTACATCGATCGCGGCCGCTTCAGCTACAACGGCGTCCTGCGCGCGGTCATGGAGCTGTTCCTGGCCGCGCCCGACCACGTGTTCCCGCTGCGTGGCAACCACGAGTACTACATCGAGTATCGCGGGCGCATCTACGGCGGCGTGAAGCCCGCGGAGGCGATCAACACGCTCGCGGGTCACATGCCCGGAGAGATCTTCGTCGAGTACATGCGCATGTTCGAGGAACTCCCGAACATGCTGTTCTTCGATGACCTGATGTTCGTGCACGCCGGGATCCCGCGCGATGCCGACATCAAGGCGAAGCTCGTCGACCTCGCCGCCCTGAACGATCCCGAGCTGCGCTTCCAGATGCTGTGGAGCGATCCGTCGACGGCGGACATGATTCCGGATGACCTGCAGGCGCAGAACGCGCGCTTTCCGTTCGGCAAGCTGCAGTTCGAGAGCTTCATGAACCGGGTCGGATGCTCGATGATGGTGCGCGGGCACGAGAAGGTCGATTCGGGCTTCCGGCCGATGTATGGCGGCGCCACGTCGCTGATCTCGTTGTTCTCCGCCGGTGGCGCGGACAACAACGACCTGCCGGAGGACTCGTCGTATCGCAGCGTGACGCCGATGGCGGCGACGATCCAGCTCGAGGGCGGCACGGCCACGGTCACGCCGTGGCTCATCGACTACCAGCGGTTCAACGATCCGCGGCGCAACCGCTTCTTCGCGTCGCCGCCCGAGATCGCGCACAAGGCGGGGTAGCGCCGGTGGCGACGTGGACCGTGTACCTCGCGCGCTGCGCGGACGACACGCTCTACTGCGGCATCGCGCGCGACGTGGCCGAGCGCATCGCGCAGCACGATGCGGGCACCGGCGCGAAGTACACCCGGC
>JAYSYE010000575.1:0-3135 GCA_043716635.1 Deltaproteobacteria bacterium
GAGCCACCCGGCTGGATCGCGACCGTGCGCGCCACGGGATGCGCCCCGACCCGACCCGCCAGATGCGGCTGCACGCCCTGCGGTGGGGGCATCTGCGGGTGCGCCATCATCGGGACGGCGACGTTCATCGGCGTGTGG
Organism: Deltaproteobacteria bacterium; assembly: GCA_043716635.1. GTDB lineage: Bacteria > Myxococcota_A > Polyangia > Haliangiales > Haliangiaceae > JABFXX01. The sequence goes on from JAYSYE010000575.1 coordinate 139, forward strand.
TGCGGGGTCGCGGCGTGCGGCCCCTGGGGATGCACCGGGATCCCCGGTCCCTGCGGGTACGCCTGCGGATGTGGCCCCTGCCCGGGTGCCCCCGTGCCGAACGGCGGGTGCATGCCCGGTACGGGCCGCGCGCCCGGCGGCCGCTTGCGCGACTTCACGATGAACACGCCGCCGATCGTGAGCCCGAGCAGCACGAGCCCGATCGCGACCCCCGTGCCGGCGCCGCTACCACCGCCGACGGGCGTGGTCGTCGTGGCCATCGATGCACTCGGCTTCGGCGTGCTGCCACTGCCCGCGCCGACCCCGGCGACCGCCGGACCCGCCGCGCTCCCCGTCTCCGTGGTGGCCAGCTGGGCGGGCTTCGGCTTGCCCTTGCCTGCCTTCTTCGCCGCGCGCGCGAGCCGGGCCAGCCGGTTCGCCTCGAGGTGCGTCGGGAACAGCGTCAGCACCTCCTCGAACTCGTTGATCGACTCGTCGTAGTACGAGCTGTAGTAGTCCTCGAGACCCTGGCGCCACGCCTTCGTCGTCGACGACAGCGCGGTGTCGACCTTCGCCTCCACCAGGTACTTCTTCACGGTCGCCGACGCGACGAGGAAGTTGAAGCCCTGCACCTCGCCCTCGCTGCCGAACGTGGACAGCCCGATCACCTCACCGTGCTCGTTGATCGTGGGCCCGCCCGAGTTGCCATGCGTGATCGACGCGCTGATCTGGATGATCGGATCGCCACCGGCCGTGTGCTTCAGCGCGGACACCGCGCCCTCGTTCATGGTCGCCTCGAGCTGCGACTTCGCGTCGAGGAGGCCCTCCATGTCGGCGGCCCCCGGGTAGCCGATCGCGAGCACGCGATCCTGGACCTGCACGATGTCCGAGTCGGCGATCGGAAGGTTCGGCAGGTCCTTCGCCTCGACCTTGATCACGGAGACGTCGGCGCCGGTGCCCGGCTTGCCGAAGGCGCGGATCTCGTAGTCCAGCTTCGTGCCGTCGGGCAGGATGATGAAGTGGTTCGACACGGCCACGGCGCTCGCGAGGATCTGCTCGACGAGCGCCGCCTGCGCCTCCTTCGACATCTTGCCGAGCTCGTCGCCGTACTCCTTCTGGATCTTCGCCGCGAGCTGCTCGAACGCGGTCTTCTTGGCGACCTCCTCGCCGTCGCGAATGTCCGCGACCACGTGCGCGTTCGTGACGACGAACCCATCCGCGCTCGCGAAGAAGCCCGACCCGGTGCCGCCGACGAACTCCTTCAGCTCGGTACCCTCGAGGTTGTACGTGACCTCCCAGTAGCCGACCACGCGCACCACGGAGTCCTTCACGAACACCGAGGAGCGCTGCATCTGGCTCGGGCTGTCGTCCGCGCGGGCCGCCCGCGTGGTCACGCCCTGCGTGACCAGCGCCAGAGCGATCGCGACGGCATACGCCAACCTCCCTCGAGCCATGCGGTCGAGAGTATCAGACGTTGCGCTCGGTGCGCCGCGGGGACCTCGGGTCATACTCGCGCGCATGGACATCTCAGGTTCGGTCGCGCTCGTCACGGGCGCTGCATCTGGTCTCGGCGCGGCCACGGCGCGCGTGCTCGCGGCGCGCGGCGCGATCGTCGTGATCGTCGATCGCGACGAGGAGCGCGGCACGGCGCTCGCGACGGAGCTCGGCGGCACCTTCGCCAAGGCGGACGTCACCGACGCGGCGCAGGTCGGCGCGGCGATCGACGCGGCGCTCGGGCGCGGCCCGCTGCGCATCGCCGTGTCGTGCGCGGGCGTCGGCTGGGCCGCGCGCACGCTCGACAAGACGGGCGCGCCGCACGATTTCGATCTGTTCAAGACCGTGGTCGGCGTGAATCTCGTCGGGACCTTCAACGTGCTGCGGCTCGCGGCCGCCGCGATCGCGAAGTCGGCACCGGGCGAGCACGGCGCGCGCGGCGTGATCGTGAACACCGCCTCGGTCGCCGCGTACGACGGCCAGGTCGGCCAGATCGCCTACGCGGCCTCGAAGGCGGGCGTCGTCGGGATGACGCTGCCGGCCGCGCGCGACCTCGCGCCGGTGGGAATCCGCGTGGTGACGATCGCGCCCGGCATCTTCGACACGCCCATGCTCGGCGCCCTGCCGGCCGAGAAGCGCGCCGCGCTCGCCACCGATGTCGTGTACCCGAAGCGCCTCGGCGACCCCGCGGAGTACGGCAAGCTCGTCGCCGCGGTGATCGAGAACGACTACCTCAACGGCGAGACGATTCGCCTCGACGGCTCGCTGCGGATGCCGCCAAAGTAGCTCCCGCATGGAGCTCGTGAATCACGCCGGGATCGCGGCTGCGGCGGGTCACATCGATCACGCGGGCCTCGCCGGCTACGTGCTGGCGCTGGTCGGCGGCGCGCTGATCGGGCTCGCGGCCTCGGTCGCCTGGCTCGGCTACGGCCGGATCGCCGGCGTGAGCGGCATCCTCGGCCGCGCCCTCGTCGAGGACGACGGCCACGGCTTTCGCATGGGCTTCCTCGAGGGGATGATCGGCGTCGGCGTGGTGGTCGCCCAGCTCGCGCCCACGCTGCTCGGTCGCCCGTTGCGCGGCACGGTCCCGCTCGCGGTGGCGGGGCTGCTCGTCGGCATCGGGACCACGCTCGCGAACGGGTGCACCAGTGGACACGGCGTGTGCGGACTGGCGCGCGTCTCGAGCCGCTCGGCCGTCGCGGTCGCCACGTTCATGATCGCGGGTGGGATCACGGTCGCGCTCGCGGGGGTCGGCTCGTGAAGCACCAGGTCGGCGGCATTCTCGTCGGCGCGCTGTTCGCCATCGGGCTCGCGCTGTCGGGTATGACAGATCCCGCGAAGGTCGTCGCGTTCCTCGACGTGACCGGTCGCTGGGCACGCTGGGATCCGACGCTCGCCTTCGTGATGGCGGGCGCGATCGCGATGCACGCCCCGTTCGTGCGGCTCGCCCGCGCGCGCGCCACGCCGATCGCGGCCCCGGCGTTTCACGCTCCCGCCGCGACGCGCATCGATCCCGCGGTCGTG
>JAYSYE010000576.1:0-9521 GCA_043716635.1 Deltaproteobacteria bacterium
GCGAACCAGACGAGCGAGGGCATCGTGGTCGAGCCCTCCTCCGTCGTGAGGATGCGCGGCATCCCATCGGCGTCGACCACGGCGACCACCGAGCTCGAGGTTCCGAGATCGATCCCGACGGCCGGCCCGACCGGCGGGCTCCCGACCGGCGGGCTCCCGACCGGCGCGCTCACGAAAGCGCCTTCATCGGAACAGCCCCTGCATCGCGGCGCCGTCGGTGGTCCCGTGGACGCGCACCTGCTCGAGGATCGCCGCTGCCTCGGTACACTCCTCGTAGTGCGCGAGGGCCGTCTCGAGCTGGGACGTGGCGAGCATCACCTCGCCCTTGGTGAGCGCGCCGAGCGCGGACGCCACGTAGTACAGCGAGCGCAGCGGTCGGCTCCGCGGGTACACGCACAGCGCGGCCGCGAGCACCTCCTGCGCGTTGTCGAACTGGCCCTCGCCGAGCATCGAGCGGGCACGCACCTCGAACGCCTCGCCGCCCTGCTGAGCGGACCGCGTCGGCGGCGCACCGGTCGTGTGGATCGGTGACGGCGAGCCGCTCGGCATCCGGGGGCGGTGCGTCTCCGCGCTCGAGATGTCGTCGAACCCGACGAGCCACCCCGGCGGCCGCCGCAGCGCCGAGCCCCTCGCGATCGCGCGGCCCTCCGCGACCATCGCGACGCGCAGCCGGTCGTAGGCGCGATTCGCGAGGATCGTCAGCTCCTCCGCGAGGTGCGTGATCGCCGGGGTGTGGTGGCGCGCGACGAGGTCGGGGTGGTAGCGGCGGACGAGGTTCATCCAGCCGGCCCGGACCTCGTCTGCATCGGCATCGCGATCGACACCGAGCACCTCGTGCACAGCGAGCTGGCGCAGGCGACGCAGCTCCGCGGTCAGTGTCTGGAACTGCTGCCGCTGGTCCCCGGGGTACGCCACCGGCTCGATCGGCGGCATCTGCTGCGAGGCGCGGCGCGTTCCCTTGGGGAGCGGCTGCTGCTCGGTCGTGGCCAGCTGCTCGCGCTCGCGCGTCGCGAGGGTCTGGACCGGCGTCGCGACATGCTCGGTGCTCGCCTCCATCGCCCGGATGCGCGCGACGACGTCCTCGGTGAAGCCGACCAGCTCGACCTCCATCCAGGTCTTCGCGTCGCTCTCGATCGGTGACGCCTTCCGCACGACACCCTCGATCGCGATCACGACGCCATTCGGCAGCTCGAGCCCCAGCGTGAGCGTGCTGCCGAGGTCAGCCGAGAACGGCACCTTCATCGAAAGCAACTTCCCGCGCCGCAGCTTGCGCGTGTGGAAGACCTCGACTTGCGCCCACGTCGCGCAGCGGACGTGCAGCGTACGGCCTGTGCGGGGTGCCATCCGCGACCCTCAGCGACCCTTTTCGGGCGCCAGCTCGACGGCGCGCTCGATCGCAGGCTTCAGCTTCGCCGCCGCCAGCGGCACGTTCGAATCCCCGCCGTCGCGCCAGTCCTCGGGGCTGATCGAGATGTACGCCGGGTGGAACGCATCCTTGAGCACGCGGAGCTCGTAGCCATACGCCGCCTGCACGTCGCCGATCCGGGCGGAGTCGGTGATGCCGAGGTACAGCCACACCTCCGCGCCGGGAGGCGTGCTCTCGATGTGGAGCCGGCCGTGGCCGGCGGGGTAGCCCTTGACGTCCGCGGGCCTGGCCGGCGCCGCGGGGAGCACCGACGCGGTGCGCTTGCCCTTGCCGTCCTTCGGCGCCGCGGTCAGCGGGATGACCACGGTGGCGCGGCGGTCGCCACGCGCATCGGGCGCGGCCCAGTGCACCGGCAGCACCTGCGTGTCGAGCGGCTCGTAGCCGGGGAGCCCTTCGATACGGAGCTCGTGCATCTGCGACGACGGCAGCGGCAGCGAGTCCAGCGGCGTGCGGCCGAGCTTCAGCCAGACGGCGCCCTCGGTGGGCGTCGACTTGATCGCGATCGAGCCGGACTTCGGCTGGTCCGCGGCGAGGCGGTCCTGGAGCTCCTGCTGCGTCTTGGCCCGCTCCGCGGCGGCGGCGTGACTCGCGGCGCGCTGCTCCGCCTGGTGCTGGTACACGAGGTAGAAGCCCGCGGCGGCGGCCGCGATGATGACGACGCCGACGAGCCCGCGCAGCCGGCTCTTCAGGCGCGGGACCGGAGCTTCGAAGGTGGCCGGCTCCTCGATCGGACGCCCGATCGGACGGCCTGCCTCTCGCCCGGCCGGGTTCTCGGCGCGCGATCGCGACGCCACGACCGGCGCGGGTGGCCTCGGCGGCGGCGGAGGTGGTGCGGACACCTTCCGCGCGCGCGGCGGCGGGGATGGCGGCGCGGCCACGACCTGCGCACGCTCCTGCGGTGCCGGCGCGTCGTCGACTCCGAGGCCTTCGAGCACGTCGAACGCGGCGCGCTCGGCCTGACTCGCCGAGCGCCGCGCGTCAAGCGGTGACGCGACGCGGGCGGGCGGACCGCTCGCGGGCGCGACGGCACCGTCGTCGTCGTCCACGTCGTCCATCGACGGGACGATCCGGCGCGGCTTGCTCGGCGGCGCGGGTGCAGGCGCCGGCTCGTCGAGATCCGCGAGCAGCGCATCGAGACGATTGGCGCCCGTCGTGGGCGCCTTGTTGTGGCGCGCGGCCACGACCTCGGCGCGGATGTCCATGCTCGGGCGGATCGGCGTGACCTGCACCGCGTTCGACGCGGAGCCGAGCGAGGCGAGCAGATCCTCCGTCGCATCGTCGATCGCGGACTCCGTGCTCGACAGGCCGGCGGCCGCGATCACCTCGGCGCGATCGGCGAGCTCCCAGTGATCGTCCTCGAAGGCCTCGAGCAGGTTCTCGAGCAACTCGCCGGCCGTCTTGTAGCGCCGCACCGGATCGGTATCGAGCGCGCGCTGCACCAGCCGCTCGACGGCCGGGGTCGCCCGCAGCACGCCCGGCGGGGCCTCGCCCGACAGCATCGCGAACAGCAGCGCGCCCGCCGCGAACACGTCGCAGCCTGGCGTGGGATCCTCCCCCACGGCGAGCTCGGGAGCGAGGTAGCCCGACAGCCCGCGCCACAGCGACGACTCCGCGCCGTGCGCGACCGCGGTCGCGAGCGCGCGCCCGACCACGAAATCACCGAGCCGCACGGCGCCATCCTCGTCGACGAGCACGCTGCGGGGGTGCACCGCGCCGTGCGGGATCCCGGCCGCGTGCGCTGCCGCGAGCGCCTCGACGACGCACTTGCCGATCGCGGCGGCCACGGGATGCGGGAGCTTGCCCCCGCCCGCCTTGCCCGCACGCGCCGCGACGATGAGGTCCTGGACCGTGACGTAGCGCCCGACGCCGCGCGTGACCACCACGACATCCGCGCCCCCCGCCTCGATCGCCACGACCGGCACGATGGTCGGTGCCGTCAGCCCGGTCGCGGCGAGGATGCCGGCTGGCGCCGTGAGCACGTCGCGAAACGAGTCATCGGCGAGCAGCTTCGGATCCACGACGAGGCCGCGCAGGTCCGTATGGCCGGCCCACTGCGCGCGATGAATCGCGCCGTATGGTGTGACGGCCAGCCGTTCGCTGAGCACGACGCCCGCGATGATCTGCTCGGCCGCATGGCCTCCCACGGTCGTCACGTTACCACCCCACCGGCGCTGCGCTCAGCCACCGGGGAGACGAAAGCTCAGGTGCAGCCACGACTCCGCGAACACGTAGAATGTGGCCGCGATCGCGAGGAAGGGACCGAACGGCAGCTCCGCCCGCATCAGCGACGAGGGATCGGCGCCGAGTGCGTGGATGGCGGCCTCGCCGGGATGCTCGCTGGCGAGATCGTCCGGCAGCTCCGGCGCGGCACTGGCGGCCCGGTGCCGGCGCGCGGCCACCAGCGCGGTGAGCCCGATCACCGAGCCCACGATCGAGCCGCCGAACAGCGCCACGAGCACACCCTGCCACCCGAGGAGCGCGCCCACGAGAGCGAGCAACATGCCGTCGCCGAGGCCGAGGCCCTCCCGCTTCGTCACGCGATAATAGATCTCGCCGATCAGCCACGGCAACCCGTAGCCGACGACGATGCCGACGAGCCCCTGCCACCACAAATGACCGGGCAGCGCGAGCCCGCCGACGTAGAGCACGACGATCGACGGGACGGTGACCTTGTGGAGGATCAGCTTCGTGTCGAGATCGATGACCGCGATCACGACCATGACGAAGCAGAACGCGGCCGTGATCGCGAACCGCACGAGGCGCGTCTCGAACGGCTCGAACAGCGCGTTCGCGACCATCGCGTTCCACCACGAGACCCCGAACAGGGCCCCCGTCAGCGCCTCGACGATGAGGTAGCGCGCGGAGAACGCGACACCGCAGGCCCGGCACCGGCCGCGCAGCCACAGCCAGCTCAGCAGCGGGACGTTGTCGTACCAGCGGATGGGCGTCTTGCACGCGCTGCAGTGGGATCCCGGCGTGGCGACGGAGCGCCCGTGCGGGTGCTCGTCGGTCGGTGGCAGCCGGTAGATGCACACGTTCGCGAAGCTCCCCCAGAGGAGCCCGAGGACGACCGCGAACCCATAGGCGACCGGCGACGTGGCGACCGGCTCGAGCTCGCGGAGCACGCCGATACGGTAGCCGACGAGCCGCGATTGACCAAGATCGCGCCGAACGCTAAACAGACTAGGTGTCTCGCCGTCTTGGCTTCGCGGCCCCCGTGCTCCTCACCTGCAGCCTCGCGTCCTGCGGGCGCGCGCAGGGTACGCCCGACCGCGACCTCGGCGATCTCGTGATCGCGGCTCCGGATCGTAACGGCCCCGTCGAGCTCGTGCGCGCCGCCAAGGACCCCGTGGAGCTCGGCCGCGCGCTCGCCCGCCCGTACGGCCTCGCGGTGGCCGCGCTCGGCCGCCATACCGCGACGGTGAAGCTGGCGACCACCACGACGGAGCCGGGTGGCGCGGCGACCACGCTGACCGAGTCGTCGACGCTCGAGCTCGGCGAGGGCGCGAGCTTCCATGGCCTGTACGAGAGCTCGGCCGACCTCGGGCGCGAGGTCATCTACGTGGACGCTCCCACCGGGGGCGGCATGTTCCTGCGTCCCCGCTACCAGCGCTGGCACGGGCGCGCGCCCGAGTCACCCGAGGAGCCGGCCCACGTCCGGGACTCGTTCGTCGACGCGACGGCGGCGACCTGGGATCTGATCGAGCCCGCGGCGGAGCTCACGGACCGCGGCGCGACCACCGTGGCAGGCCGCGCGGGTCGACGGATCGTGATCACGCAGGCCCCGAAGCCGGCGCCAAATCCACCCGAGCGGCCCACTCAGCGCAAGTGGCGCGAGTCGCGCGTGATCGAAGGCGTCGGTGGCGAGATCGTGCTCGATGCCGACAGCGGCGTGCTGCTGGCGGCGAAGCTCGCGGGCAAGGTCAGCTTCACCCGCGACGGGCAGCGCTACTCGCTGACGGTGCAGCTCGAGAGCACCGTCTCGGGGCTCGGGACCGCCGTCCCGATCGTCGCCCCGGACCCTGCCGAGGTCGTCGCGACGCCGGAGCGGCTGCGCGAGGTGGATGATCGCGACCAGCTGCTGCAGGGGCTGGCCCCGCCGATTCACAAGGGACCCGCGGGGAGCACCACGCCATGACCACCAAGCCCACCCCGCCCGGGACCGCACTCACGCTGCGGCGCGAGTACCTGTCCGGGCACCGGCGCGCGATCATCGGGCGTGCGCTGGCGGGCAGCCTCGCCGGCGTGCTGCCGATCCCGTTCCTCGACGACTGGGCGCTCGAGGCGGTGCTGGGCGGCGGCTACCGGGGGATCGCGCGGGCGCACGGCCTCGACGTCGATGCGGATGCGGTGAAGATCCTCGTGCACGGACCGGCGGGCCCGGTGCGGATGACGGACCTCGCGATCAGCGGCATCGCGGCACGGCTCATCGGCAAGGCGGCGAAGCGCATGATGCTCGCGCTGGCGACGGTGAACCGGGCGCGCGCGGCCTCGCGCACATTCGTGACGATGACGCTGTTCGATCACTACTGCGCCCGGCTCCACACGGGGCCCGCCCTCGACGCGCAGACCGCCCTCGCGCTGCGCGATGCGATCGCCAAGGCGATCGACAACACCCCCGGCGCCCTGTCGTTTCACCCGTTCCGGCGCGGCGCGATCGCGGCCGCCCGCGCGACGCTACGGGCCCCGCTCGAGCTCGCCGACCTGGCCTCGCGCGGCGCGCTCCGCCGCATGCTGACGAAGCGCAGCGGCGCCGCCCCCGAGGTCGCCGATGCGGAGGTCGTGAGCGAGATCGACGCGGCCGTCGAGACCGCGCTCGCGAAGCCCGACGCGTTCCTCGCGCGCACGGTCGCGGCCGTGGAGCTACACCTCACCGCGGACGCCAATCCGTTCCTGGATGGCGCGATCGAGAACCTCGACCGCCGCTGGCGCGCGTACATCTCGGCGTTGAAGGCGAGGACGTGACGGCCACGTGACCGGCCCAAGCGGCCCGAGCAGCCAGAGCGGCCAGAGCGGCCAGACCGAGCGCGCGGCGCTCGCGGGGTGTCGCCGCGTGGTGGTGAAGATCGGGAGCCGGTTGCTCGCCGATGGGCCCGCGAGTCGGCCGGCGACGATCGCCGATCAGGTGATCGCGCTGCGTGCGCGTGGCGTCGAGGTCGTGATCGTCAGCTCGGGGGCGATCGCGCTCGGCGTGCGCCGGCTGCGGCTCGCGAAGCGGCCGACCGAGCTGCCGGGACTGCAGGCGGCGGCGGCGGTCGGTCAGAGCCGGTTGATGCAGCACTGGGAGCACGCGTTCGCGGTGCACGACGTGGTGATCGGCCAGGTGTTGCTGACTCACGATGACCTCGGCGATCGCAAGCGCTTCCTGTCGGCGCGCCAGACGTTGCGCGCGCTCCTCGATCACGGCGCGGTGCCGATCATCAACGAGAACGACACGGTCGCCACCGAGGAGATCAAGTTCGGCGACAACGACCAGCTCGCCGCGCTCGTGTGCAACCTGATCGGCGCCGATGCGCTCGTGATCCTGACCGATGTCGAGGGGGTGCGCGGCGCGGACGGGGTGCGGATGCCGATCGTCCACGACATCGAGCGCGAGGCGGTCCCGGTCGCGGGCGGCTCGGCGAGTGGCGTCGGCTCGGGCGGGATGGCGTCGAAGGTCGGCTCGGCGCGGATCGTGACGCGCACGGGAGTGCCCGCGATCGTCGCGCCGGGGCGCGAGAGCGACGTGCTGCTGCGCGTGCTCGCGGGCGAGGACCTCGGCACGCTGTTCGTGCCGCCGCGCGGGGCGACCACGCTGTCGGCGCGCAAGCACTGGATCGCGTACGGGACCAAGCCCGCGGGGACGCTCGTGGTGGACGACGGTGCGGTGCGCGCGATCCGCGAGGCGGGCAGGAGCCTGTTGCCGGCGGGCATCACGGGGGTCACGGGCGAATTCGAGCGGGGCGACACGGTGAGCGTGATGACGGCCGCGGGGACCGAGCTGGCCCGTGGGCTCGTCGCGTATCCGGCGACGGAGCTGTGCCGGATCTCGGGGTTGCAATCGGCTGCTATCGAGGCGACGCTGGGGTACAAGAGCACCGACGAAGCGATCCACCGCGATGATCTCGTGATCCTGTGAACCAACCCGCGCAGCGCACCGATCGTGACGCGGTCACGACGATGTCGCCCGTCCGGCAGGTCGCGATGGCAGCGCGCGAGGCCTCGCGGGCGGTGGCGAAGCTCGATGGCGCGGCGCGCGCGACGGCGCTGCGAGCGATCGCCGATGCGATCGACTCCCGCCGGGCGGTGATCCTGGCGGCGAACGAGCTGGATCTCGCAGCCGCCCGGGCGGCCGGGCTCGCGGCGGCGATGATCGATCGGCTCCGGCTCGACGACGGGCGGGTCACGGCGCTCGCACGCGCCGTACGCGAGGTCGCAGCGGCGCCGGATCTGGTCGGGCGCATCGAGCGCGAGGAGACGCGGCCGAACGGGCTCGCGATCGCGCGCATGCGCATCCCGCTCGGCGTGATCCTCATGATCTACGAGGCGCGGCCGAACGTGACGACGGATGCGGCGGCGCTGTGCCTGAAGGCCGGCAACGCATGCATCCTGCGGGGTGGTCGCGAAGCCGAGGCGAGCAATCGCGCGCTGCTGGCGGCGGTTCAGGCGGGGCTCGTCGCGGCGGGGCTGCCGGCGACGGCGGTGCAGCTCGTGCCGACGCTCGACCGCGAGGCGATCGCGGAGCTCGTGAAGCTCGACGAGCTGATCGACCTCTGCATCCCGCGCGGCGGCGAGGGGCTGATCCGCTTCGTGGCGGAGCACGCGCGCGTGCCGGTGATCAAGCACTACAAGGGCGTGTGCCACGTGTACGTGCATGCGGCGGCCGATCTGGAGATGGCGCTCGCGATCACGGAGAACGCGAAGGTCTCGCGCCCCGGCGTGTGCAACGCGCTCGAGACGCTGCTCGTGGATCGCGCGATCGCCGCGCAGTTCCTGCCCGCGCTGGTCGAACGCCTGGGCGGTCGCGTCGAGCTGCGCGGGGACGCGGCCGCGCTGGCGCTCGGCGGGCCCTCGGTGCGGGCCGCGACCGAGGATGACTGGTCCGCCGAGTATCTCGACCTGGTGCTCGCGGTGCGCGTGGTGGACGGGGTATCCGCCGCGATCGCGCACATCGAGCAGTACGGATCGAGCCATACCGAGTCGATCGTGACCGCGGATGCAGCGGCCGCGGAGCGCTTCGTGCGCGAGGTGAGCTCCTCGACCGTGATGGTGAACGCGTCGACGCGCTTCGCCGATGGCGGCGAGCTCGGCCTCGGCGCCGAGATCGGGATCTCGACCACGCGCCTCCACGCGTACGGCCCGATGGGTGCCGAAGGCCTGACGACGACGAAATTTGTGGTGCGCGGGACCGGTCAGGTCCGCACGTGACGAGGACTGCCACGCAACGGGGAGCGACGAACGACGCATGACGCAGACGACCAGAAAGACCACCGCGCCCAAGCGCACGAGCACGAAGGCGACCTCGAAGGCCGGTGATCCGGCGAGCGCGGACACGCCCGGCGGAGACGAGGCGCGGCCGCGATCCACGGAGGGCCTGAAGATGGCCCTGCGCGCGCTCGAGCTCGGGCTCGAGAAGAAGGCGATGGAGCCCGTGCTCCTCGATGTCGGCGAGCTGTGCTCGTTCTGCAATTACCAGCTCGTGCTGTCGGGTCGCTCCGATCGCCAGGTGGAGGCGATCGCCGATGGCATCGTCGCCGGGCTGCGTGAAGCGGGCGAGCGCCCGTACGGCAAGGAGCCGGCTCGCACGGGCCAGTGGGCGCTGCTCGACTACGGTGACTTCGTGGTGCACGTGTTCCTGCACTCGATCCGCGAGCACTACGATCTGGAAGGGCTCTGGAACGACGCGCCGCGCGTGCCGATCGAGGTCCCCGAGGATGCGCGGATGCCGACGGTCGATCCGTACGGCGCGCTCACGCCGTAGCGAGCACCGTGAAGATCACGCTGGCGGTCGTGGGGCGCCTCAAGGAGGCGTACTTCGTGGCCGCCGAGGACGAGTATCGCAAGCGGCTCCGGCCGTACTGCACGCTCGACGTGCGCGAGTGCAAGGACGAGGCGG
>JAYSYE010000577.1:0-3129 GCA_043716635.1 Deltaproteobacteria bacterium
CCATCGATCGTCAGCATCCAGGATGGCGGGACCTGGGCCGACGGCAAACCGTACTACGTGATGAAGCTCGTCCACGGCGAGTCGCTCGATCGGGTGATCGACCGCGCGCGGACGGCGGCGGAACGCGTGGCGCTGGTGCCGTACGGGCTCGCGGTGGTCGACGCGGTGGCCTATGCGCACGCCCAGGGCATCGTGCATCGCGATCTCAAGCCCGAGAACATCCTCATCGGTGACTTCGGCGAGACCGTCGTGATCGACTGGGGCCTCGCGAAGGACCTGCGCGCCGCGACCCCGGAGCTCGTCGACGGTCCCTACCGTGACGTGGTGAAGCACGGCGAGACCCTCGGTGGCGAGGTGCTCGGTACGCCGGCCTACATGGCCCCGGAGCAGGCGATGGGCGACGCCGTCGACGAGCGCGCGGATGTCTACGCGCTCGGCGCGGTGCTGTACCACCTGCTCGCGGGCCAGCGACCCTACCGGGGCGCCCGGATCGAGGACGTGCTCGCGGCCGTGATCACGGGACCGCCCCCGGCGCTGATCGGCGTGCCACGCGACCTCGCCACGATCGTCGAGAAGGCGATGGCGCGCGAGCCCGAGGCTCGGTACGCGAATGCGGGCGAGCTCGCGGTCGACCTCAAGCGGTTCCTCGCCGGCCAGCTCGTGAATGCGCACGAGTACACGATCGCGCAGCTGCTCGCGCGCTGGGTGCGCCGACACCGGGGTGCGGTCGCCGTGGGGAGCCTGGCGGTGGTGGCGCTCGCGGTCGTCACGGGGGTCTCGATCGCCCGGATCGTTCGCGAGGAGCGGGCGGCGCAGACCGCGCGAGCGCTCGCGGAGACGAATCGCGCAGCGGCCGAGGATCGGAAGGCCGCGGCCGAGGGGCTCGTCACGTTCATGCTCGGCGATCTGCGCGGGATCCTCGAGCCGGTCGGCAAGCTGGCGCTGCTCGAGGAGCCGGCGAGGCACGTGCTCGCGTACTTCGATGCGTCGCGGTCCGGCCCCGGCGAAGCGAGCGAGCGGGTGTCACGGGCGGTCGCGCTCCAGAACCTCGGCCAGGCGCTCCGCAGCAAGGGGGACCTGATCGGTGCGGAGACCCAGACGCGGGCCGCGCTTGCCTCCCGTGCCCAGCTCGCCGCCTCCGGGGATCGCAATGTCGCGGGGGCACGCGCCATCGCGTCGCTGCACGCGGACCTCGGCGATCTCCGCGCGCTGCGAACCGATGCGCCGGGTGCGTTCGCCGAGTACCGGCTCGGGGTCGCGCTGCTCGCGGGGATTCACGACGATGCCGCCGAGATCGCCGAGGCGACGCTGCACACCAAGCTCGGCGACACGCTGCTGAGGGCGAACGATCTCGCGGGTGCCGAGCAGGAATTTGCGAGCGCGCAGGCACTGGGGAGAGGCCGCGCGAGCCACCATCCTGACAAGATCGAGGCGCAGCGCGCGCTCGTCGCCGCCGCGCAGGGCATGGCGGCCGTCCTGCAGGCGCGGGGCGACGCGGCCGGCGCGCTGGCGAAGACGCGGGAGATCGCGATCGAGCTCGATGCGTATGCGGCTCGGCATCCCGACGACATGGAGACGCTGCGGATGCAGGCGATCACGCAGCACCGGCTCGGCCTGGCGCTGCTCGGCGTCCAGGATCCGGCGGGAGCGGTGGCATCGTGGCGCGCGAGCGCAGCGATGTCCGACCGCCTCGTGGAGCACGACCCCGACAACGCTGGCTGGCAGTACGAGCGGGCGCTGACCTACGGGCGGCTCGCGGGTGCGCTCGGCGATCTCGGCGACGTGCCCGGCGCGACGGGGGCGTACGAGCAGGCGATCGCGATCCTGCGCCGCCTGGCGGTGAAGGATCCGAACAACCACCTGGCCGAGCGCGACGAGATCGTGCTGCACATCGGGTTCGCCGGGATGCTGTCCTCGCAGTCCCGCTGGGATGCGGCAGCGGTCGAGGCCCGGCTCGCGATCGCGATGGCGGAGGTGCAGTGGCGCCGCGACCTGACCGACCACACGAATGGTCGGGCCCTGTCCGAGGCGTATGCGAGCCTCGGCGAGGTCGTGCGCGGCCAGCACGGCGACGCGCGCGCGGTGTACGACCAGGCGTTGACGCTCTCGCGGTCACTGGCGGCGTCGGGCGATCCTGACGACAGCTTGCAGCTCGATCTCGAGCAGGCGCTCGTCGATCTCGCCGACGCACGGTGTGCGAGTGGCGGTGATGTCCGCGCGCTGTATCGCGAGGCTGACGCGCTGGTCTCGAAGCATCCGGTCGACGGGACCTGGCGACAGCTCGCCGACGATCTGCGCACGCGGGCCGGGGCGTGTCGGCGGTAGAGCTCACAGGTTGCCTCGACGATCTGGAGGCCTTCGCGCTGGTCAACGGCACGTACTCGACGGATCTCCTGCCCCGTGCGTTGGCGCATGTCGAGGCGTGCGCGAGCTGTCACGAGCTCGTCGAAGGCTTGTGCGAGCCCGACGATCCGCGCGTCCTCGGGCGCGCCGAGACGACGACCGATGCGCTGATCGGCCTGTCGGCAGGCGTGTACACGATCACGGGCGTGCTCGCCGGCGGAGGGATGGGCCAGGTCTATCGCGCCCACGATCGGGCTCGCGATCGCGAGGTCGCGTTGAAGATCCCGCGCTCGAACGGCGCGTGGATCGTGCGCCGCTTCGAGCGCGAGATCGCGATCACCGCCCGCCTATCCCATCCCGGGGTGGTGCCGTTCTACGACAGCGGCATGCTGGACGATGGCACGCCGTTTCTGGTCATGCAGCTCGTCGAAGGGATCTCGCTGGAGCGCGCGATCGCGAGCTCGAGCAATCGCAAGCAGCGGCTCGCCCTCGTCGACCACCTCGTGGCGGTCGCGGCGACCATGACCGCGGTGCACGAGGCGGGCATCGCGCATCGCGACCTCAAGCCGCACAACATCCTCGTGGGCAGCGGCGCGACCGTGGTCCTCGACTGGGGGCTGGCGAAGGAGCTCGGTCGACCGGCGCCGAGGTTGCCGCGTGCGCTCGCCGCGGCGCCGCTCGCGAGGTCCGCGATCGGCAGCGTCGCCAGCCTGATCGCCGGCCGGACGACCCGCCCCGGGGACGTGCTCGGCACGCCCGCGTTCATGCCGCCCGAGCAGGCGCGCG
>JAYSYE010000578.1:0-28216 GCA_043716635.1 Deltaproteobacteria bacterium
CGAAACCCACTGGGAGTACGCTGCGAGCGGCGCGCTCGACACGAGATGGGTCGACGAAACCGGCGACGGAATGGCCGAGACCACGCTCAAATTTTCCTACGACGCGAATGGGCGAAAGAGCCGCGAAGTCGAGACGCGGCACGACCAATCGCATCCATCACTGGTGACATATGAATACGATCCCCGTGGCCTGCTGATCACCGAACGCGCCGATCGCGATGGAGATGGCACCTGGGACGAGATCTCGAAATACGAATACAGCCCTGCAGGAGAGGTACTCGTCGTACTCGTGCAGGGAGGCAACACCAAAGCTCGCACCAACCTCGAGTATGACGCGGCCGGCAACCTGGTTCGGTACGTCGAGCAGTCGAGGTTCGGCGAGCAGGAGACCACGGCCGAATACGATGAGCGCGGCAACCTCACTCGTTCGAAGACCACCGAGGGCGGCACCGTTCGTGGCGATACGACGTATCGTTACGATGAAGCCGCGGTGGATGAATGGCGCCGCCGGATCAGAGCCCTTCTGGTCGCTCGACAGTTGCACCGGCAAGCATCGACCAGATGATCGAGCAGCCGGACCTGGTCGCAACCGACGGCGAGCGCACCGATCGCCGTGCGCGTGCCGGCCCAGCGGCCAGCCCATGGTCGAGAGCACGAAGCTCGGCTGCTCACGTCGGTGCTGCCATCGTGAGATGACCGCGCTCGCGCGTCGTACGCAACGCGAGCCGGTGGTGCTACGCGCTGTTCTGGCAGCGGCGAACGGATCAAGCGTTCGCTCGGATCGAAGCGGCTGACCGTAGGCGCACCTACTTCGCCTTCCGCTTCTCCTCCAGCTCTTCCAGACTCTTCGGCCAGTCCTGCTTCAGCAGCCGGGACAGCGCCCGGTCAGCCAGCAGCTTGCCGTCCGTCTGGCACGTGGCGCAGTAGTTCGCCTCGTTGTCGGCGTACACGATCCGCTGCACCGGCGAGCCGCAGACCGGGCACGGCTCGCCGAACTTGCCATGGACCGCCATCTCGGGGCGGAACGCCGTCACCTTGTCCGGGAACCCGTCGCCGACCTCGGCGCGGAGCCGCTGGGTCCAGGTGACGAGCGTGTCGATGCAGGCGCGATGGAGGCGGGCGGTCTCGGCGGGCTCGAGCGCGGACGTCAGCCGGAATGGCGACAGCCTCGCGGCGTGCAGGATCTCGTCGGAGTACGCGTTGCCGATGCCATCGAACAGCGTCGGATCGGTGAGCGAGCGCTTGACCGTGTGGCGCTCGCTCGTGAGGCGCGCGCCGAACTCGGCCGTGGATGCCGTCATCACGTCGAGCCCACCGCGGTCGAACTCGGCGAGCGCGGCCCGGCCTTGGACGATGTGAATCGAAGCCCGCTTCTTCGGCGACGCCTCCGTGAACAGCAGCGCGCCATGCGCGAAGTCGAACGCGGCCAGCCCGACCTTCGCGGGGATCTTGGTGGCCTTCTCCTTCCATCGCAGCCGGCCCGCGATCATCAGGTGGATCACGATGAAGCGGTCGCCCTCGACGCCGATCAGGATGCGCTTGCCGAGCCGCTCGACGCTCTCGACCCGTGCCCCCGCCAGCTCCTTCGGCGACGGCGCGAAGGTCCGGAGCACGAACACGCTCGTCACGCGGATCCCCTCGAGCACACGCCCGACCGTCAGGGCCCGCAGCCGCTCGACGTACACCTCGACATCGGGCAATTCGGGCACGGCTACTTCTTCCTGGCCGCCGCCTTCTTCTTCGGCGCGGTGGCCGCGGCCTCACCCTCCGCCGCCTTCGGCTCCGCGCCGAGGGCCGGCTTGCGCGCCACGTCGCCCGACATGCCGAGGCTCGCCTTCAGCGCCTCCATGAGGTCGATCACCTTGCCCACCGGGGCCTCGGCGGCGGCCACGATCTCCTGGCCTTCCAGCTTCTTCTGGATGAGCTCGTGCATGCGCTCCTGCACCTCGTCCTTGTACTTCTCGGGCGTGAACGTCTCGTGTGCGATCTGCTGGATGATCTGCTTCGCGAGGCCGAGCTCCGCCGGCTTGATCTCCGGCAGGTCCGGCATCGGCACGTCGGACCAGGGCTTCACCTCCTGCGCGTAGCGCAGCTGGTGCATGATCAGGCCCTCCTGGTACGGGCGCAGCGAGATGATGTACTGCTTGCCGCGCGCCGAGTACGACGCGACTCCGACGAGGCCCGTCTCCAGCATGGCGTCGCGGATCAGCGTGTACGCGCGCTCCCCGCCCTTGTCGGGACCGAGGTAGTAGCTCTTCTCGACGAACAGCGGATCGACCGCGGCCGCCGGCACGAACTCCTCGAGGGCGATGGTCTGGGTGGCGACCGCGTCGAGGACCTTCAACTCGTCGGTGCTGAGGACCACGTACTGACCCTTCGCGTGCTCGTAGCCCTTCACGGTGTGCTCGCGATCGACGATCTCGCCGCACTTGGTGCACACGTACTGCTGCTTGAGCCGCCCCCCGTCCGCGTCGTGGAGCATGTTGAAGTGGATGTCGCCACTCGTCTCGTGGGTCGTGTAGAGCTTGGTCGGGATCGAGACGAGGCCGAACGAGATCGTCGCGGTACCGATGGAGCGGGCGGGCATCAAATAATGGTAGCGGGCTTGCGGTGCGGTTCGCAAAACCCTCTCACCCGGGCCTCGTCACGCCTGAACCGATGGCCAGCCCGCGACGTTCGATCGCAGGCGCGCGGGGGGCGCGCCGGAGCTCCATCGCCCCCCATCGACCACGTAACCTATCGCGCACTTGCGACCGGTCGGGCTAGGTTCCCCGCGTGAAGATCGCCTGCATCGGCGGCGGCCCCGCGGGGCTGTATCTCGGGATCCTCGTGAAGCGCGGAGCGCCCGGGCACGATGTCGTGATCTACGAACGCAACGGCGCGACGGAGACGTTCGGCTTCGGCGTCGTGTTCAGTGACGCGACCCTCGGCCACCTCGCGGAGGCCGATCCCGAGACCCACGCGCAGATCACCGCGCGGTTCGCGCGCTGGGACGCGATCGAGACCCACGTCGGCGGCGCGGTCCTGCGCTCCACGGGCCACGGCTTCTGCGGCATCGAGCGCAAGGAGCTGCTCGCGATCCTGCAGGCGCGCGCCACCGCGCTCGGGGTGCGCATCGTCTACGAGCACGGGATCACGCTGGCGGAGCTCCAGGCGGCGGGCACGGCGGACGTGATCGTGGCCTGCGACGGCGTGGGCAGCGTGACGCGCGACGCGCTCGCCGATCGGGTTCACCCGACCGTCGATGTGCGCCCGAACAAGTTCGTGTGGCTCGGCTGCACCGTGCCCTACGACGCGTTCACGTTCCTGTTCGAGGCCACCGAGTACGGCCTGTTCCGCGTGCACGCGTACCGCTACTCCGCGCAGGGCTCGACGTTCATCGTGGAGTGCCGCGAGGATACGTGGCGCGCGGCGGGCCTCGATCGCGCGAACGAGGACGCGACCGTCGAGATCCTGGAGCGCATCTTCGCGGCCCACCTGCGCGGCCACCGGCTCGTCAAGAACCGGTCGATCTGGCGCAACTTCCCCACGGTCCGCTGCGCCTCGTGGCACGCCGATCACGTGGTGCTCCTCGGTGACGCCGCCCACACCGCGCACTTCTCGATCGGCTCGGGCACGAAGCTCGCGATGGAGGACGCGATCGCGCTGCGCGACGCCCTGCTCGCTCACCCGACGGTGCCCGCCGCCCTCGCCGCGTACGAGGCCGCGCGTCGTCCCGAGGTCGAGGCGCTGCAGGCCGCGGCCCAGGCATCGCTCGAGTGGTTCGAGGGCACGGAACGGTACCTGGGGATGGCGCCGGTGCAGTTCACGTACAGCCTGATGACCCGCAGCCTCCGCGTGTCGCATGCCTCCATGCAGAAGCGCGATCCGGCGCTCGCGCATGGCGTCGAGGCGCTGCTTGCCGCCGCGCTCGACGTCCCGGCGGCCACCGCGCCCTCGCAGCTGCCGTTCGCGCTCGGGGCCTTCGAGACGCGGACCCGGCTCGTCACGCAGCGTGGCGACACGCTCGTGGACAGCACCGGCGCGATCGCGGCCACGCTGCTCCCATCGCATGCGACTGTGATGCCCGCCGGCGCGGTGATCTTCGACGCCGGTGAGCTCGCGACAGCGCGGTCGCCGCGCGCGCTCGAGGCGCTCCCCGCCGCGATCGCCGCCGCGTGCGCAGCCGATCCGGACCGGCTCGTCGGCGCCGTGGTTCGAGACCGTCCCGGGACGCGCCACGCCGTCATGGGTCACGCCGCGCAGCTGGTGCGAGCCGGCGCCGCGCTGCTCCTCGTGGAAGCGCCCGAGGCCGATGCCGATGCTCGGCTCCCCGCGGCCTCGCTGGCGGATCGCCTGCGCAACGAGCTCCACGTCGCGACCCTGATCGCAGCCCACGCTGCGCGCACCACCGAGATCGACGCCGCGATTGCCGCGGGTCGAGTCGACCTCGTCATCACGAAAGCACCGTAATGCGTCCTCGTCGCTATCAGCTCAAGAAGGACGCGATCGCGATCCTCGGCCGCGGTCACCCGTGGATCTTTCGCGATCAGCTCTCCACGGCAGCCGCGGTCTTTCACGATGGCGACTGGCTGCGCCTCGTGGATGGTGCGAACAAGGTGGTCGGCCACGGCATCTACGAGGCCGCCGGAGCCGTCGCGATCCGCCTGCTGCGCCGGGGCCCCGAGCCGGTGACCGTCGCGTACCTGAAGCATCTCCTCGACGTGGCCGTCGAGCGCCGCGCCGCGCTCGCGGACCGCACGACGGGGATGCGCCTCGTGCACGGCGAGTCCGATGCGCTGCCGGCCGTGGTGATCGATCGCTTCGGCGACACCCTCGTGGCGACCTCGTACTCGGCCGGCGCCGATGCGCTCACTCGCTTCGCGGCGGGGTACCTCGCGCGCACCCTGCCCTCGCCGCCGACGTCGGTGCTGTTGCGGCCGGCGCATCGCCGGCGCGCGGACGGGCCGGGGCCTCGGGTGCTCCGAGGCACCGACACGCAGCTCGCGCGGTTTCGCGAGGACGGCATCGACTACGCGGTCGATCTCTCCCCCGGCGGGCAGAAGACGGGCACGTATCTCGACCTGCGCGGGCTCCGCCAGGTGATCGCGAGCCTGCCGCTCGCGGGCGCCCACGTGCTGAACCTGTTCGCGTTCTCGGGGATGCTCGGTCGCGCCGCCGAGGCCGCGGGGGCGGCGCAGGTCACGCAGGTCGACCAGTCGGAACGGGCCCTCGCGTTCGCGGCCGCGCACCACGTGGGCGCTGCGGCGCGGCATCGGTTCCTCGTCGAGGACGTCTTCGACTGGCTGCCCGGCACGGATGGGCTCTACGATCTGGTGATCGTCGACCCACCGTCGATGACGTCGAAGATGGCGCAGGTGCCGAAGGTCCTCGCCGCGTACCGCAAGCTCTACCGGGCCGCGGCTCGCGTGACCCGACCGGGTGGCGTGGTCGTCGCCGCGTGCTGCACCTCGCGCATCGAGCGCGCGACGTTCAACCACACGGTCGCGGAGGCGCTCGGCACCTTCAAGAAGACGCTCGAGCTGCCGCCGGAGCCGGACCATCCCGTGACGTTCCCGGAGAGCGACTACCTCAAGATCTCGCTGTGGACGAAGCCGGGCTGAGCGCCCGACTCGTGGACTCCTAGCGCGGCTGCTGCGCTGCCTCGCGGAGCGCGTCGGCGGCGACGTGGCTCGCGTGAATCCAGTAGCCCCCGAGCGCGGTGCCCAGGATGCCGAGCACGAGGCCCGCGGTCGCGAGGCCGCGCGGCAGCTTCCGCATGCCGAGGCCACCCAGGAGCACCGCGAGCACCGTGAGCGGCAGTGCGTACATGCCGAAGAACGGGATGATGGAGACGATGAGGCCGATGATTCCAAGAACGAGCGCTGCGATACCCATGGTGTGACTCCCGAGGAGAAAAGCGGACGCGGTGTGCGTGCGTGGCTCCCTTACGCAAGCGCGGGACCAGTCTCAACTCCCCGTGATCGCGGTCGTGATGCGACGCGACCGCGTCCGACCAGACCCACGCCCGTGGCTTCCTGGGTCCGCCGGGACCCGATCGCCGAGACCCGAGCGTCAGAGCGATGCGGTGAGCCCACCGAGCAGCGCGCTGGTGGCCCGACCGTGCAGCGTCACCGCGGTCTTGTCGCGCTGGATGTCGACTCGACCGAGCCTGCGCGCCAGCTCCGAGGTGAAGATGGAGTCGACCTGCGCGTGCGCGGCGCGTTCGAGGTCGGCCGCGGTCTTCGCCGTATGGGGATCGAACGTGACCTCGAACACGACCTCGTCGCGCTCGGTGCGTAGGTTCCCCCACACGTCGCTCCCGCGCGGAAGGCCGTCGCCAGGCCAGGGCTCGCCGGCGCCGTCGATCGCGATCGCGAATACGGCATCCTCGTCGACGCGCTGGAGCACGGCGGCGAGCTGTGCCGACGGCTTCGTGCCGGCTCGGGTGAGCGCCGCCGCAGGACGGCTCGCGTCGGTGCGCGTGGTCATGACGAACGTGTGCTCGTCGAGGAACTCGAGACCACCGAAGAGAAGCTTGTACCCGCCGTGATCGGCCTTCACGGTCTCGGCAGCCGTGAGGCAGCGTTCGATATCGGCGCGCTGCCACCGCCCGCCGACCAGGGCCACCGCGCCGGCGGCGCTCTCCAGCGACGACGCTCCGACCGCGATCCATGTCGCGCCAGCCAGCGCCTCCCTCACGCACGCGGGCACCCCGCTCGTGACCAAGGCCATCCGGGGATCCTCCACGAGCTTGTGCAGCAACTTCTCGAACACCGGGACCTGGCGCAGCTCCCCGAGCTGGATCGTCGCGACGATGCGCGAGTCCGCGGGGAGTCGCCGCGCAAAGTCCGCCATCCGCGCGACCGCCGCCGCGTGCGACTCGGCGGGCGCGACCAGCGGAATCGCCATCGCCGCCGCCTCGACGGTGCTGCCGGCCTCGGCGCTGCCGGAACCACCTGCGCGGGCAAGGTCGGGTGCCCACGGGTCCACGGCAGTGGCGCCCGAGCCGGAGCGATCACCACCCGCGAGCGTCACGCTCGGCGCGGGGTGCCTGGCCGCACGCACCATCCGCCACGACACCGCCGCGAGCGTCGCCGCGGCGGCGATGCCCACCACCGCAGCCACGCGGGGCCAGCGTCGCCGCGTGCTCGCCGTCGCGCTCGCCGGGTCGCCCGACCCGGGCGCTGCCTCCGCATGGTGATCCGGGGCTCCCTGCTGCGTGGGCGCGGCGGGATGCAGGCGCGCGGTATCCGCTGCCGCCGGCTCTGCCCCGCCCGCGACGGCCGCACGGACCGCGTCGAGCAACAGCGCTGCCGACGCCGGACGGTTCTCCGCACGCGTCGACAGCGCGCGCCGGACCGCGGCGTCGAGCTCGCCCGGGACGCCTTCGAGGGGGCGCGGCGAGAGGCGCAGCTCGGGGTCGCCACTGTCCTGCCAGGGCAGCCCGCCGGCGAGCATCGCGTACAGCGTGACGGCGAGCTCGTAGATGTCGGTCGCGATGCTCGCGGGCTGCCCGAAGAACCGCTCCGGCGCCATGTACGCCGGCGTGCCGCGGACGTTCCCGTCCTGGGTCGTCGTGGAGGGGACCTCGGTGAGCTCCTTGGCGATGCCGAAGTCGAGCAGCACCGCGTGCTTGCCGTCCACCACGAACACGTTCTCCGGCTTGAGATCGCGATGGACGAGACCCTGGGCGTGCAGCGCGCCCACGGCGCCGCACAGGTCCACGAACAGCGGGAGTGCCTGCTCGATGGCCATCGCGCCGCGGCCGAGCGCGCGCGCGAGCGGCTCGCCCTCGAGGCGCTCCATGGCGAGGTAGGGACGCTCGTCGGGGAGCGTGCCGACGGCGAGCACCTTCACGACGGAGGGGTGCGTGATCGTCTGCAGGCGACCTGCCTCCGCGAGGAACTGCGCCCGCGCACGCGCCGTCGGCACCAGCGCCGAGCGCAGGACCTTGAGCGCGACGCGGCGGGGCCCCCAGCGCGCGTCGTAGACGATCCCGCTGCCCCCTTCACCGAGCACGCCCTCGACCTCGAAGTCGCCGAGCATCGTCACGGCTCGCCGCCATCCGGCACGGCGTCGGATTTCGGACGCAGCCCGGCGCGCTCGAGGAGCTTGTACAGGAACTTGCGCTCGAGCTGCGCGGTGCGGGCGGCCTGAGACAGGTTGCCGTCGGCGCGCCGGACGAGATCCTCGAGGTACTCGCGCTCGAACCGGGCCACCAGCGCGTCCTTGGCCTCGTGGAACGGGCGGTCGGCGGAGATCCGCGCGTCGGTCGGGGCCGCGCTCGTCGGGCGGAGCACGAACGGCAACGACTGAAAATCATCGTCGGGACCGGCGAGCGCGACCGCGCGCGCGATCACGTTGCGGAGCTCGCGAACGTTGCCGGGCCAGTGGTAGTGCTCGAGCCGCGCAAGCGCCTCCCCGCCCACCTCGGCGGCCCGTCGCGGCTCGCCCGCGCGCTCGAGGAAGCGGCGCACGAGCTCGCGCACGTCACCGGCACGCTGACGCAGCGGCGGGATGTGGACCTCGACGACCGCGAGCCGGTAGTACAGGTCGCCGCGGAACCCGCCACGCGAGACCTCGGCGAACACATCGCGGTGGGTGGCCGCGACGATGCGCACGTCGTAGCGCTCGGGCTTGCTCGAGCCGAGCGGAACCACCTCGCTGGCCTCGAGCATGCGCAGGAGCTTCGGTTGCAACGCGACGGGCAGGTCGCCGATCTCGTCGAGGAACAGCGTGCCTCCATGCGCGGATGCGAACGCACCCACGCGATCGCTCGCCGCGCCGGTGAACGCACCGCGCACGTGCCCGAACAGGTGACTCTCGATCAGCGTGTCGGTCGAGGCGCCGCAGTCGAACACGACGAAGGGACCGGCCGCGCGCGGCGAGGCCTGGTGAAGGGCGCGCGCCATCAGCTCCTTGCCGGTGCCGCTCTCGCCCAGGAGCAGCGTCGACGCGGTCGAGCGCGCCGCCCGTTCGAGGATCGCGAACACCTGCCGCATCGCGAAGGAGCCGCCGTACAGCTCGCCGAACTGGTCGTGCTCCGACGGCGGGATGTCCATGACCTCGTCGGCCGGCATCAGCTGCAGGAGCGTCTTGCCGACCCGGAGCGCGACCCCGGGCGGCGCGACCGCCTTCGTGATCGCGACGCCATCACAGATGGTGCCGTTGCGCGACCCGAGATCGGTGATCGCGAAGCCGGTCGCGGTCGGCGTGATCGTGCAGTGCCGACGCGACACGAACGTATCGGTCAGCACGACGTCGCAGGTCCGGTCCGTCCCGATGACGACCCCCACCGCCGGCAGGTCGAGCTCCATCCCGCGGTCGGGACCGTCGACCACGTGCACCCGGGCCGCATGGCGCGCCGTACGCACCGTCGCCGCGTTCGTCACGCGCGTGGTCGCGGTCACGAACGAGCCGTCCAAGCCACGGTCCGACGGTACCACCGCCAACCGTCAGCGACGCCGTCAGCCGACGCCGTCAGCCGACGGCGAGGCGCTTGTACGTAGTGAGGTGGCGCACCGCGCGGCGCAGCAGCAGCTCGTTCCCCGCGAGCCGGCCGACGAGCTCGAGCAGGCGCGCCAGGTTGAAGTGCGCGTCGACAAACCCGGGATCGATCGCGAGCGCCCGCTCGTACGCCGCGATCGCCTCGCTGACGCGCGCCTCGTCCTCGATCACGACCCCGAGGTTGAACCAGTACAGGGCGACCCGCTCGTCCGCGCAGATCGCGAGGCGGTAGTGGGACTCCGCGGCGACCAGGCGCCCGGTCTCGTGCAGGACGCGACCGAGATTGTTGTGCGCGTCGGCGAGGCCGGGCTGCCCCGCCAGAGCCCGCTCGTACGCGATGGCCGCGGCGCCGGGGTCGGCCGACTCGAGGGCGAGACCCCGCTCGTACCACTCGGCGGCAGGGGTCCCGCGTCGCATCCCGCGACGCACGGATAGCGCACGCGTCAGATCGAGAAGGTCGAGATGGTCGGCCACCGCTCGACGCTATCTCCTGCCTCTGACATATGATGACCCCCGTGGGTGAAGCACAGGGCACCACCCTCAGCTTTCACGAGCATGGCGACTCGGGGCGGCTGGGGCCACGACCGGAGCCCGTGCTCGTGCTCGCGCTCGAGTGTGGCCGGCCGCGCGCGGGGTCCATCCGCCTGCGCCTCGGCGATCTGACCGCCGTGAACCTCGGCCGCGGCACCGAGCGCCGCGCCGATCGCGCCGGTTCCGAGCTGGCCATCCGCGTCCCGGACAAGTGGATGTCGTCGCGGCACGCGCGGCTCGAGCCCTCGTTCGGTCGCTGGGTGCTCACGGACACGGAGTCGAAGAACGGCACGATCGTCGACGGCCACACCACGAAGCGCGCCGTGCTGACGGACGGCTCGCTGATCGAGCTCGGCCACACGTTGTTCGTGTTCTTCGAGCGCATGCCGATCGAGCCCGACGCGCCACCGCAGCTCGAGCTCGCCTTCGACAGTGGTCCACCCGGGCTGACGACGCTCACGCCGTTCTGGAGCACCGAGCTCGCGCGCCTGCGCCAGATCGCGGCGTCGGAGATTCCGGTGCTGATCGAGGGCGAGACCGGGACGGGCAAGGAGGTGCTCGCGCGCTCCATCCACACGCTGTCCGGCCGCACGGGTGCGTTCGTGCCGGTGAACTGCGGCGCGCTCCCCGACAACCTCGTCGAGAGCGAGCTGTTCGGCTACAAGAAGGGCGCGTTCTCGGGCGCGCAGACGGACCACCCCGGGCTCGTGCGGTCCGCCGACGCGGGGACGCTGTTCCTCGACGAGATCGGCGACCTCCCGCCCAGCTCGCAGGCCGCGCTCCTGCGCGTGCTGCAGGAGCGCGAGGTCATGCCCGTCGGCGGCACGCGCGCGGTGCCGATCGATCTGCGCGTCGTCGCCGCGACCCACCGCGATCTCGACGAGATGGTGGCCGACGGGACGTTCCGCCACGACCTGTTCGCGCGCCTCGCCGGGTTCCGCGCGACGGTCCCGACCCTGGCCGAGCGGCGCGCCGATCTCGGCCTGCTCGTCGGTGCGCTGCACGCCCGGCTGTTCGCCGATTCGCATCCGGGATTCGACATCGACGCGGCGCGCCTGCTGTTGCGCTACCCGTGGCCGCTGAACATCCGCGAGCTCGAGCAGGCGCTCGCGACCGCGCACGTGCTCGCGCGCGAGGAGCTGATTCGCGCCGAGCACCTGCCCGACACGGTGCGCACCGGTCGCCCGCCCGGAGCGCCCCGCCCGGTCGTGCTCTCGGAGACCGACCAGAAGGTCCGCGATACCGTGCTGGCGTCGCTTCGCGAGCACCAGGGCAACGTGTCCGCGGTCGCTCGCGCGCTCGACAAGGACCGCAAGCAGATCCAGCGGTGGATCAAGCGGTTCCAGCTCGACCCGTCCACCTATCGCTAGGAGGGTGAAGTGGGCATGCCTCACGAGCCGATGCCGACATGTGTGCCAGCGAGGGTTGTGGCGTGGCAGTCTCGGGTCGGGCGGGAGCGATCCCGGCGGCGAACCGGTCCGCCTCGCCGGCCCGGTTCGAGTTCGCCGTGCGGTGTCGTCACAACGCGTCACGGCGCTACGCATCCCCCTCAGAACCTCTCGTGATCCGTACACGAGGTCCGGCATATACGGTGCAGTCAGTCCCCTCGTCATGCGCACCATGGTCAGCACTGCAGGAGCCGGGTTGCCGCCCGTTGGCATGGCGGCGGCGCTCCCGGACGAGCTGATCCCGGGCGTCAAGTGCGGGCCGTGGGTCGTCGAGCGCGAGCTGGGCCGTGGTGGCATGGGGGCCGTGTACGCGGTTCAGCACGAGGACATCGGCAAGCGCGCGGCCCTGAAGATCGTGCACGGGCACCTGATCGGCACCGGGTTCAACCCGGACCGCATGGTGCTCGAGGCCAAGGTCGTGAACCAGGTCGGGCATCCCGGCATCGTCGACATCTTCGAGACCGGTCAGCTCGCGGATGGGCGGTCGTACATCGTGATGGAGCGGCTGGAGGGCAAGGCGCTCTCGGCTCGCTGCGACGAAGGCGTGTTGCCCCAGGCACTCGCCATCGCCGTGCTCGAGCAGATCAGCGAGGCGCTGATCGCTGCGCACGACGCGGGCATCGTCCATCGCGACCTCAAGCTCGACAACGTGTTCCTCGTCGCGTGCGCGGACAGCCCGCACGGGCTCAAGACGAAGCTCCTCGACTGGGGCATCGCGAAGGTCATCAACACCGAGGTCCGCAACACGATCGAGGGTCAGCTCGTCGGGACCCCGCAGTACCTCGCGCCGGAGCAGGCGCGCGGCCACGAGGTCACTGCGAAGACCGACGTCTACTCGCTGGGCGTGATGGCGTACGAGCTGCTGACGGATGTGTTGCCGTTCGAGGCCGAGACCGCAGCCGAGACGATGACGATGCACCTGCGCGCCACGCCCCAGCCGCCGCGCGAGCTCGTGCCCACGGTGCTGCCGCAGCTCGAGCAACTCGTGCTCGCGATGATGCAGAAGGCGCCCTGCAACCGGCCAACGATGCGCGAAGTGCTCGAGCAACTGCGGTCCGCGGCCACCGAGGTCGATCGCCAGGTGCAGGCCCAGGCACTTGCCATCGCGACCGTCACCCCGGGCTCCGCGGAGCTCGCCGCGCACGTTGCCGCGCTCTCCACGCCTGCGAACACGAGCCTCGTCGCGCTGACGCCGACCGGCAACGACAGCCGCTTCGCGAACATGGGCAACCTCCCCACCATCGCGACGGCATCCACCACCGGGCACTCCAATCGCTCGCCCGCGCGCCGGCGCTGGCAGTATGCCGTCGGCATGGGCAGCCTCGCCGCCGCGCTCGCGCTGGCGATGTTCGCCCGCGGCGCCGAGCCGACCGCGACCGCCACCGCCGCGACCCTCACGGATGGCGTCGCGAAGCTGCGCGCTGCGAGCGGCCAGGGTTCCGGGTTGGCATGGGCCGCGACGGGCTCGCGTGCCGATGTGCTCGGCGGCTTCGTGGCCGCGCCGCCCGTGGTCGCCACGCGTGAGGTGACTGCCCCGGGTGCCACGCCCAGCGCCACCGCGCGCAGCCGGAGCCGCAAGCGCGTGCTCCTCCCGCCGATGGCCGTCGCCAGCTACGAGCCCATCGTGGTTGCGCCCGCCGGCACGGTCGCGCCGAGGCCGCGCGCTCACACGGCGATCGCGTCCGCCCGTACCGCGACGGTGGCCCTCCCCGTGCCGGCGCGGCGCGCCGCACCCACCGCGCCCGGCGCTGCGCGGCGGATGCTCGATCCCGACGCCACGGTCGACGCATACCGATGAGCGCGCGGTTCGTCATGGGTGCGGGACTCGCGGGGCTCGCCGTGCTGGCGCTCGCGCCCGCCCCCGCGCGCGCGGATACCGAGGAGCCCGTCCCGGTCGAGGCCAAGGCGCTGGCGGCCCGCGGCGGTGAGCTCTACGGCAAGGCAGAGTACGCAGGCGCCATCGCTGCCTACAAGGAGGCCTACGTGCTGGCGCCTGCGCCGGGCCTACTCTTCAACCTCGCGCAGGCGTACCGGCTGGCGGGCAACTGCGGCGACGCGGCCTACATGTACCGTCGCTTCCTTGCCTCCGCGCCCCCGGACGACGAGCGTGCCGTCGCCCAGACGCATGCGGACTCGATGGAGCGATGCGCCCACCGCCGTGGTCTCGGCATCAGCGAGGAGTCGGGCGCCTCATCCGCGACCACCGGTCCGATGGCCAGCGGGCCGCAGGACGCTCCTGCACAACCGGGCCGCCACAAGATGGCGCTCGGCATCGGGACCGGAGTCGCCGGCGGGATCGCGCTCGCGCTCGGCGTCTACGAAGGCGTCCAGGCCTCGTCGGCGTCCTCGGACGTCGAGGCGGCGTACGCGCGCGGCGATCGGTGGGAGCTCATCGCGCCACTCCAGACGCGCGGCGAGCACGCGCAGACCGCCGAGCGATGGCTGCTCGCGGGTGGCGGGATCGCGGTGGTCGCAGGGGCAGCGCTATTCGTGATGGGACGGAGGGAGGCTCGGCGCGTGAGCCCCGTGATGATCATCCCGGCAAGCGGTGGCGCCACCGTCGCCGCGACGTGGAACTTCTGATGTCGAGACCACTCCTGCTCGCGGTGGGCGCCGTCGTTCTATCCGCCTGCTATTCGCCCACCCTCACCGATTGTGTCGTCGCGTGCGGGCTTCCGGGCGACTGCGGCGACGGTCAGGTCTGCGGCACGGATGGGCTGTGCGCGGCGCCCGAGGTGGCGGGCACGTGCAAGAGCGGCGGCAATCCGGCGCATCCCGATGCGCCGGGCACGACCCTCACGCCCGACGCCCCGCCGACGACCATCCAGGATGCCCCGCCGATGCCCGATGCGGCACCGACGCCGGACGCATCGCCGTCGGTGACGCTCCGACTCGTGATCGACGGGCGGGGCGCAGTGTCCGTGCCCGGCGTCGGCACCTGCGGGTCCGCCGCGCAGGTGAACGCGGACTGCTCGTGGCTCGTGCCGCTGGGCAGCCAGCAGCAGGTAGTCGTTCCGACGGACGCGTTCGACAAGTGGCAGACCGCGAACTGCATGGGTCAGGGCGCGACCTGCACGCTCACCGCGTCGACCTCGCCAACGCTGGTGAAGGTCAAGCTGCAGCAGATGGACTAGCTCGATGCCCCGCACGATGTACTCGTTGCCCGCGCACGTGCTGACCCGACACGGCTGCGCTGCCGCGCGCGGTGCGACCGCAGCACTCACCGCCGGAGAGGTCCGCCAGGCGGTGATCGTGTTCGGTCCGCTTCGTGCAAATTGTTCGCAGCATGGTGTCCGCGAGCAAGCCGACCGTCGCCTTGCCCCGACGCAGCTACGTCGGTAGCGAAGGCCGGCGGACGCCGCGAGCGCGACCCGCGACGCTGACGCCGGGGCAGAAGCTGGGCGCCTGGAAGGTCGAGCAGGAGCTGGGGCGAGGCGGCATGGGCGCGGTCTACGCCGTCACCCATCGTGGCTTTGGCAAGCGCGCGGCGCTGAAGCTCTGTCACGCGTCGGTGCTCAGCGCGCAGTACACGCCCGAGACGTTCCTGCGCGAGGCACGGGTCGTCCACCTGGTGAACCACCCGGGCGTCTGTGACGTGTTCTCCACCGGCAGCTACGATCATCGGCCGTACCTGGCCATGGAGCGTCTCGTTGGCATCACGCTGGGCGACCACCTCGATCGCTCTGCCCTGTCGCACGCCGAGGCCATCGAGGTGCTGGTCGAGCTGTGCGAGGTGCTCGCATCCGCGCACGCGGCCGGAGTGGTCCATCGCGACCTCAAGCTCGACAACGTGTTCCTGCTCGACAAGCCGACGCCCGCGGGTCGGCAGGTGAAGCTCCTCGACTGGGGCGTCGCGCGCATCGTCGGCGAGGCCGATCCGATGGTCGGGATGATCGCCGGCACGCTGACGTACATGGCTCCCGAGCAGGCGCGCGGCGAGGACATCACGCCGGCCGCCGACGTCTACTCGCTCGCCGTGCTCGCCTACCAGCTGCTCCTGGGCGGGGCTCCGTTCCGCTCGCCAGATGACCGCGAGATCATCGATCAGCACCTCACGGCCGAGCCGCCGCGGCCCACGTCGCGGTGGGCCGAGATCCCGCCCGCGCTCGACGGAGTGCTGGTGGCCATGCTCGCCAAGCTGCCGTCGGATCGGCCGACCATCACCAGCGTGCTCGGCGTGCTGCGGGCGTGCCGCGCGACGTCGGCGTCGGCGTCGATCGATACCGTGTCGATCTTCGAGCACCTCCGCGCGCTTCCGAAGGTGCCTGCCGTGGACGCGTTCGGCCGTCCCGCGCCGGTCTACGCGGTCGCGAGGACGAACCTCGTGCGAGCCAGCGTCGCGATCGTGGCCGTGCTCGCGAGTGTCATGTCGCTACTCGGCGGGTAGCGCCGGCCGGCGCTATTCCGCGTCGGTCGGCTTGGCGGGGTCGGGCGGGTCGGCCGGGCCGGGCGCGTCGGTCGGGCCGGGCGCGTCGGTCGGTTCGGCCGCGGGAGCGTCCTCCTGTCCTCGGTACGGCCCGTACCTCGAGAGCTGCGCCATCTCCGCCGCGACGCCCACGGCCTCCCGCTCGGTGAAGTCGCGGATCGCGGCCGCCAGGCCCGGATGTCGGATCCAGTGCGACGAGTACGTGGACGACGGCTCGAATCCGCGCACGAGCTTGTGCTCGCCCTGCGCGCCGGCCTCGAACAGCGGCAACTGCCTCGCGATCGCGCGCTCGATGCCGGCGTAGTAGGCGGTCTCGAAGTGGAGCAGGTCGACGTGCACGTCGGCGCCCCAGTAGCGGCCGTACAGCGCGCCCGCGGTCTCGAGGAACAGCGCGCCCGCTGCGCGCTTGCCACCGACGACGACATCGACCATCTGCATCGCGTCGGGCAGCGTCTCCGCGAGCTTGTGGAAGAAGCCGGGCCGCAGGTAGTCGCGCCCGCCGTGCTGGTCCGTCGTGTTGCGATAGAAGCGATCGAGATCATCCAGCCGCGCCGTGTCCAGCTCGCCGCCGCTGATCCACGTCAGCGAGTCGATCGCGGCCTTCGCGCGCTCGTGCTCCTTCCGGAGCTGCTTGCGCTTGCGGCTCTTCAGCTCGCCGAGGAAGCCGTCGAACGACGCGTAGCCGCGGTTCTTCCAGTGAAACTGCAGGCTCGCGCGCGGGAAGAACCCCGCCGCGGTGAGCGCCGCTTGCTCCTCGGCCGTGCAGAACAGCCAGTGGATCGAGGAGCAGTCGGCCTCGTCGGCGAGGCCCCGCACGGCGGCGATGAGCACCGCTCTCACGGCCGCGCGATCGGCCGCGTCGAGCTCGCGCGCGAGGAGCATCCGTGGCCCCGTCGCCGGCGTCTGCGGCGCCGCGATCACGAGCTTGGGGTAGTACGGCAGGCCACTGCGCTGCGCTGCATTCGCCCACGCCCAGTCGAAGATGTACTCGCCGTAGCTGTGCGCCTTGATGAACGCGGCCACGGCGCCGACCATGGCGCCGTCGCGCTCCGCCAGCAGATAAACGGAGGTCCACCCCGACGACTTGCGCCCGCGGCCAGGCGTTGCTCCGGGCCCGCTCGCCGCATCGATGCTGCCGGAATCCTCGAGCGCGGCCAGGAAGCCGTGGCGCAGGAATGGTGATGGTCCGTGGTCCAGCGCGTCCCACGCGACGCGGTCGACCTCCCGCACGGATCCCGCCGCTCGCACCGAGCACTTCATGCTATGAGGACCCGACTTACCCACGAGGATTGACCATGGCACTCGATACCGCGACGAAGCAGAAGCTCGAGAATCTCGTGAAGAGCGACACCGTCGTCCTGTTCATGAAGGGCAGCCGCAGCTTTCCCCAGTGCGGGTTCTCGGCCGCCGTCGTGAACATCCTCAACACCTTGGTGCCCAAGTACACGACCGTCAACATCCTCTCGGACAACGACGTGCGCACGGGCATGAAGGAGCTCTCGGACTGGCCGACGTTCCCGCAGCTGTTCGTGAAGGGTGAGTTCGTCGGCGGCGCCGATATCGTGCGGCAGATGCACGAGAGCGGCGAGCTCGCGAAGGCGCTCGGCGATCTCGTCGCGCCCGCCAAGGCGCCCAAGCTCACCGTCTCCGCGCGGGCCGCGACCGAGCTGTCCGCCGCGCTGAAGGACGGCAGCCCCGGCGACGTGATCCACCTGACGATCACGCCGGCGTGGGAGCACCAGCTCGACATCGGTGCCCCCGACGCGGCGCACCTCAGCATCGACACGGCCGGCATCACCGTGCAGCTCGATCGCGCGAGCGCGCAGCGCGCCGAGGGCGTGCAGGTCGACTTCATCGACGGCGTCGAGGGCGCAGGCTTCAAGATCGACAACCCGAATCGCCCCGCGGCGGTGCGAAGCATCGAGCCCAAGGCGCTCAAGGCGCTGCTCGACAGTGGCAAGGTCAAGCACCTGTACGACGTTCGCCCGGAGAAGGAGCGCGCGATCGCGAAGGTCGCCGCTGCGCAGATCCTCGACGACGCGACGATGGCGCAGATCGAGGAGCTGCCGAAGGACACCGCGCTCGCGTTCCACTGCCATCACGGCAGCCGGAGCAAGGCCGCCGCCGAGCACTTCCTGAAGCTGGGCTTCACGAACGTGTACAACCTGAACGGCGGCATCGACGCGTGGTCGAAGGACGTCGATCCCTCGATCCCGAAGTACTGAGATGCGCTGGCATGCGGCCGGGGCCACGCTCGTGGTCGGTCTCGGTCTCGCGGCGTGCGGCAGTGGCGCTGGCACCGTGCTCGATGCCGCGGTGAGCGATGCGGCGCTCGACGGGGCGACCGTCGTCGAGCCGGTGGCGAACCCGGCGCGCGAGGTGCTGAACACGGCGCTCGCGCTCGATGTCACGGCGCACACCGGCAGCGCGACGATCACGTTCGGTCCCAGCGATGCACCCGGCGCCTCGCTGGAGGCCGAGGGGCTGACGATCACGGCGGTCACGCTGCCGGACCAGACCGTCGTTCCGTTCCTGGTGTTCAACCAGGCGCAGCTTCAGCTCGGGCTGGCGGCGAGCCCCACGCCCGTGACGGTCGCGATCACGTACAGCTACGCGTTGCATGGCAACTTCATGGGCCAGTCGGCGGCTGGCTACACGCTGATCTGGCCGGACTACTGCGGCAACGTGTTCCCGTGTCACTCGCAGCCCGATGACGGCACGACGTTCCAGGTCACGCTGTCGGGCGTCCCGGCCGGCAAGACCGCCGTGTACCCGACGGTGATCCCGGAGGAGGCACCCGCCTATCAGGTCGCGTGGTCGATCGACGCGTACACCGAGCTCGCGCTCGGCGCGACGACCGCCGGCACGCAGCTCTCGGCGTGGTACCGCCCCGGCGAGGAGACCGCCGCGCGCACGGGCACCGTCAACCTCGTCGCCGCGTTCGACTGGTACGAGCGCGTGATCGGGCCGTATCGATTCGGGCCCAAGGCCGGCACCGTGTCGGTCAACTGGGGCGCCGGTCAGTTCGGCGGCATGGAGCATCACCCGTTCTGGCACGTCGGCTCGGGCGCGCTCGCGAGCGAGGACACGAGCGCCCACGAGGCGGCGCACGGCTGGTACGGCGATGGGATCCGCCTGCAGTGCTGGGAGGACTTCGTGCTGTCCGAAGGCACCGTGAGCTACCTGTCGGCGCGCGCGATGGACGTGGTCGCGCCGAGCGTCGGCGCGGCGACGTGGCAAGGCTACCGGCAGGAGCTGGCGTCGTTGCCCGGCACGCTGAAGGTGTGGCCGCAGAGCTGCGGCGTGGTCGACGTGAACACGATCTTCACGCGCGCGCCGTACATCCGCGGGGCGTTCTTCTACCGCGCGCTCGCCGACAAGCTCGGCGCGGCCGTCGTCGACGACGTCCTGCACCAGTTCTACGCGGCGCACGCCGGCAAGGCCGCGCGCATGAGCGACATGCTGCAGACGATCCGCGATGTGACGGGCTACGACCCGACGGTCTGCGCGGCGACGTGGCTGACCTCGACCACACGGCCGACGCCCGGCCCCTGCCCGTAGCCGCTGCGGCGCGGGCTACGGGACGCGCGGGGCGATGAACTTCGCGTCGCCGACGTGCAGGATCAAGCGGACCACGGTGCCCGCCTCGCTCTCGAACGCGACCACACCCTGTAGATCTTCGTCCCAGAAGCCCGCGGGGCCGATCGGCGCGAGGCGGTGGGCGCCGCCCTCCACCTCCGTGTAGAGCCGCCCGCCCTTCAGCACGACGCCGAGCTTGCGACCGTCGGCGTCGTAGTGACCGACATAGGAGGCGAGCTGGGCCGCGGTCGGCAGCTCGATGGGCGCGCGCGGCTGACCGTCGAGGATCGAGTACAGCGCCGGGCCGAGCCACTCGACCAGCGTCGAGCTGGTCGCGGCGAGGATCACGACGCCGTGCTTGCCGCGGGCGTCGAAGCCGACGAACGCGCGGTACCCGGCGGTCGTGCCGTTGTGCCAGTACCGACCGGCAGAGTCGACCTGCCAGCCGAGCCCCTCGTTCTCCTCGGCGTTCACGAGCTGCGTCTCCTGCGCGAGCCGCATCTGCGAACGCAGCGCGCCCTTGCCGCCGGCTGCCGCGTCGAGCTGCGCGTCGAGAAACGCGAGCTGGTCGTCGGCGGAGGACACGAGGGTCCCCGCGCCCGCCATCGCATCCGTGAACGTCCACGCGGGCACGGGCTCGAGGTTCGCGTCAGTCCCGGGGGCGCGACGCGCGGTCGCTTCAGCCGGCACGGTCACGTAGGTCTCGCGAAGTCCGAGCGGGACGAGGATGCGGTCGTGGACCGCCACGCCGTAGCCCGTCCCGAGCTTGCGCCCGAGCGCGAAGCCGAGGAGCCCCGAGCCGTAGTTCGAGTACAGGATCTGCTCGCCGGGCGCGTGCTCGAGCCGCGTGTTCAGGAGGTCCTGATAGAGCTCGTCCTCGCCGTACGAACCGTACGGGTTCGCGGTCGCGGCGCGCGTCTCGAAGCTCGGCGGCATGCGCGGCAGGCCCGAGGCATGGAGCACGAGGTGGCGCAGCGTGATCGGCGTCTTCCCGGCGGTCGGCACGGTGACGCCCGCCGGCAGCAGCTCGGCGACCGGGGTGTCCAGCTCGACCTCGCGGCGCTGCACCGCGTCCGCGAGCAGGAGTCCCGTGTAGGTCTTCGTGACAGCGCCGAGCTCGAACAGCGTGTGCCCCGTCGGCTTCGGCGCGGCGCCGAGCGAGAAGCCATAGACCTCGTGGCGCCCGCCGTCCGTGATGCCGATGACGAGCTGCGACACGATCTCGCCACGCAGGTACGGCGCGACCTGCGCTTCGACAGCGGCGCGATGCGGCCCGTCTGGATCGCCGCTCGACCCGGCGCTCGTGACCGTGGTGGTGGTGCTCGTCGAGGACGTCCCGCCGCACGCGACGACACAGGTCGCCAGCACCGTGGCCGCGACGGTCCCCGTACCGGTGGTGCGCATCAGGCCCGCCGCGCGCGCGGGACATCCCGGTCGAGCACGGTCTTGCGATCGTCCCGGGCCGCGGTGCGGATCGCCTCGTCGGCGACGGCGCGGACGTGCTCGCTGAGCAGATCGGCCACCGAGTCCGAGCAGTTGAAGCCCGAGCGATCCTTGATGTACTTCTTCAGCTTCGACACGACGATCAGGATGTCGTGGTCGACCGCCGCGGACAGCGTGACGGTCCCGGGAGTCCCGGGAGTCACGGAGGACGTCGTCGTCGACAGCGTCGGGCCACTCTCCCCGACGATGCGCCGCACCGGTGCCGACGAGGAGGCCGAAGGCGATGGCGACAGCGAAGGCGACGCCGATGGCGACGCCGACGACTGCATCGCGGCCGCCGGGAACGCGGCGCCCTGCTCGCGCGTCCACTGCTCCTTCGACGGGGCGCGCATCTCGATCGCACCCGCGTCGCGATGGCGCACCGACGAGAGGTGGCTATCCCAGCAGATGACCGAGCAGAACTGGAACTTGATCTTGCCCTTCGTGCACGTGGAGACGCTGCACACGTAGTACTGCGCGCCGAACGGGATGTCCTTGCGGCACTCGCTGCACTTCAGCCAGGTCTCAGCCATGGCGCGAGGCTACTACGTCACAGGCGGGACGCACGCGCGGTGGCGAGCCAGAGACCACCGTGCTCGCGCCACGTGGTCTCGACGTGGGCGGGCAGCGCGTGCGTCACGGCGGCCGTGGTCGGGGCCATGTCGAGCTCGACCTCGCGGAAGCCGACGTAGCGGCGCACGATCGGATCGACCGCCTTGTAGATCGCCTCCTTCACGGCAAAGCGCAGCGTGACCTCCCGTCCACGCGCGTGCGGCTCGGCGGCGCCCACGGGGAGTGCCGCGAGCTCTCGGTCGGTCAGGATCCGGCGCGCGATGTCGATGCGCGGCGGCGCAGCATGCTCGAGGTCGAGGCCGACGAAGCCCACGCTCGCGGTCCCCACGATCGCGCCCGCGACCCGGCCCTTGTGACTGATCGAGCCGCTGAGGCCGGCGGGGAGCCGGGGCGCGCCGCGGTCATCGGCGAGCAGCGCGGTGCGGCCGATCGCGTGATCGCCGTGCTCGACGAGCGCGGCATGCAGGGCCGTCCGGCCGGCGATGAAGTCGCGCCGGCGACCTGGCGAGAGCGTCGCCGCGTGTAGCCGCTCGTCCGCATGCAGCACCGCGAGTGCTGCATCGAGCTCGGCGTCCGCGAGCTCGACGAGCACGCAGAGGCCGTGCGGCGTCACGACCCGCTCCATGTGGGCACTGTACCGCGCCCGCGCGCCGCCTACTTCGTCGTCGCTCGGGGGCTCGTGACCATCAGGTGGCCCTGCCCGGTCGCGTCGGGGTAGCCGAAGCGGAACGGCAGCGCGCGCCGGGGCTGCCCGGCCCACAGCTTCACGAACTCCGCGCGCGTGTTCTTGTCGTCCTTGATGAAGTAAGGCCCGGTGAACGTGCCGTACGTCGTCTGCTCGAAGCCGGCGGGACCGGCGTAGCTCGGCGGGATGCCGGACGCGTCGCTGATCATCCACGCGACGTTCGCGAGGAGATAGTTCCGCACCTGCGAGAAGTCGTCGTACCAGAGCAGGAAGCTCGCGGCCTTCGTGATCACCGAGACCTTCCCCTTCGCGCGCAGGTGCACGAGCACGCGGTTGTCGGCGGTCATGTGCGTGTCGTCGAGGTTCGCGACGATGTGGCGGTAGGTGCGGAGCGGCGCCGTGGCGTTGCCGCGCGCGCGGAACTGGATCTCCACGTTGCCGAGCGGCGAGTCCTGCTCGAACCAGTAGTGCTTCGAGCTCTTCTTCGCGTGCCTGGCGGCCGCGTACTCCGCGAGGCGCGCGTCGAGCTCGGCGGCCGTGAGGTAGTCGAGCGTGCCGTCGGGCTCGAGGTCGAAGTACCGCAGCGACACCGGCTCCTGGCCGTGCACGGCGAGCGCGGCCAGCGCGAACATCAGCGTCCCCGGCAGCTTGCTGTGCGAGGCGGCCTGCAGGCTCTTCGTCGTCGAGTGCGCGGCCCGATAGAGGCGACGCACGTCGTTCCCGATCGTGCTCAGGTCCGCCGCGATCGCGGCGGGCGCGATCGTCTCGATCGCGCGCACGTCACCGGGAGCCTCGAGCGAGATCGTCGTGACCTCGGTGGCGTCTGGATACACGACGAGCGCGCTGGTGAGGTCGCCGCCCCCGAACGGATAGACCACGGTGGTGGGCGCGGCCACCGGGCGGAGCTTCGCGATGAACGGACCGGCCTTGTCTGCCCACACGCGCTTGTAGCTCGCGTACAGCTCGGTCATCTCCTGGCAGTGCGCCTTCACGGCCTTCGCCGAGAAGCGCGCCGGCACCGGGTCGTCCGAGCCGCACGCGGCGACGCGGAACATCTCGCGGATCTGCGGACCGAAGTCCGTGCCGCCGGCGGTGCCACCCGGGTCGGGCGCGGCGCTCGCGGAGGCGGGGCCGAGGACGAGGACGAGCGCGGCGCTGACGGCAGCCAGCGCCAGGAGGTGACGACCAGCGACGAAGCGGCTCATGGCGGCGGGTTGTCGCATGGCACAGCGACGGACGCGCGCGCCGCGGTCTTTATTCAGAACCTCTAGTCAGAGCGAATCGTCGCGCCGAGCTGGGTGAGCGCGGCGACGAACCCCGGGTACGACGTGGCGACGTTGTCCGCGTCGTCGATTCTCGTCGGGCCCGAGGCAGAAAGCCCCGCGATCGCCGCGGCCATCGCGATGCGGTGGTCGCCGTCCGCGTGGACGTGGCCCGGATCGAGCGGGCGTCCCGGGCGGCCCTCGACGGTGAACCCGTCGGGGTGGATCTCGGTCGCGATGCCGAAGCTGCGGAGCATGGCGCAGGTGGTCGCGATGCGATCGCTCTCCTTCACGCGCAGCTCCTCGGCGTCGCGGATGATGCTCGTGCCCTGCGCGCGCGCGGCGAGCACCGCGAGGATCGGCAGCTCGTCGATCGAGCGCACGGCGAGGTCGCCCGTGATCGTGAACGCCTTGAGTGCGTGCGCACGGCCGCGGACCACGAGGTCGGCGACGGGCTCGGGGCCGGCGGTGCGAAGGTTCTCGAGCTCGACGTGACCGCCCATGAGCGCGATCACGTCGAGGAAGCCGGTGCGCGTGGGATTCACGCAGACGTCCGGCAGGCGGACCTCGGTGGCGCCGGCGACGAGCGCGGCCGCGACGAGAAAGGCCGCCGACGACGGATCCGCCGGCACGGTGAACGAGTCGCCGGCGAGGCGACGGTCCCAGTTGCGGGTGTCGATGATCGTGCGGTTCGCGGCGACCACGAGCGGCGCGCCGAGATAGGCGAGCATTCGCTCGGAGTGATCGCGCGACGGGCCCGGCTCCGTGACCACGGTCGCGCCGTCGGCGAACAGGCCGGCGAGCAGCACGGCCGTCTTGACCTGCGCGGAGGCCATCGGCAGCGCGTAGTCGAGCGCGGTGAGCGGCCGGGTCGCAGGCCCGAGCGTCAGCGGGGGGGTGATGTCAGCACCGGTGCCCTGGCCTGTGATCGTCGCGCCCATGCGGGTGAGCGGCTCGATCACGCGCCGCATCGGACGCCGCGACAGCGACTCGTCGCCGACCAGCGTGGTCGCGAAGCGCTGGCCCGCGAGCAGCCCACAGAGCAGGCGGATGGTGGTCCCCGAGTTGCCGCAGTCGATGGGCGCGGCCGGCGCGCGCATGCCGTCGAGTCCGGTGCCCGTGATCGCGAACGCGCCATCGGTGCGCACGATCGTCGCGCCGAGCGCGGTGACGGCCTTCGCGGAGCGGCCGTTGTCCGCGCCGTCGCCGAGGCCGCGCACGGTGATGGGGGTGGCCGAGAGCAGGGAGAACAGCAGCGCGCGATGGCCGATGGACTTGTCGCCGGGGACCGTGATGGAGCCAGCGAGCGGACGGGTGGCGGGCTCGACGAGGAATCTCATGGCGTGGCTCCTGGCACAGCGGTCGGCGACGGGGGGATCGGGCTCGAGACGGGACTCGGGACGGGGCTCCCGAGGACCGCGGTGCCGCGCTCGACCACCCGCTTGAGGTGCGCCGGGCCGATCGCGATGATCGCGCGGATCCAGCGCCCGCGCTCCGCGAGCTTCGCGGCACCGAGCGAGCCCGTGAGGCCGAGCGCGCGGGCCGCCGGCAGGTCCGCGGCCGAGCGCAGCATCGCCTGCATCGTCGCGGTGAGGCGCGCGACCGCCTGCTTCGCCGCCTTGCCGCTGCGCTCCTCGGTCGCCTGGGCGTCGATCACGACCGCGAGGTCGTCGACGACATCGCCCCAGATCGAGAGCAGCGCGGGTGGGTTCGCGATGCCGATGTCCTTCGCGAGCTCCGCGCGGGCCTGCGCGGAGAGGCGCGCCGTGATCCGCAGCGTCGCGCCGGGTGCGCCGGCGGGCATCGAGCGGGCGCGCAGCGCGAGGAGCTCGGGCGAGGCCGCGAGCGGGGTGTTCGAGGCCACGAGCCCTGCGCGCGCCTCGACCTGGCGCACCCACTCCGCGGGCCCGAGCGCGTAGTAGTGATCGCCGACGGGCGTCGCGCCGGCGGGAGCTCGCTGCACGTCGACGAGCGTGATGGTCGCGGCGGCATCCGTGCCCACG
Source organism: Deltaproteobacteria bacterium (assembly GCA_043716635.1). Classification (GTDB taxonomy): domain Bacteria; phylum Myxococcota_A; class Polyangia; order Haliangiales; family Haliangiaceae; genus JABFXX01. Next base: position 25,479 of record JAYSYE010000578.1, read on the forward strand.
CCGTAGGCCGCGAGGCAGAGGTGATCGGCGGTCGCGAGCAGCTGGTCGTTGCGCTCGAGGGTGGACCCCGCGTGCGGGTCGTCGGGCATCGGTACGAGGTTGTCGGCGAGCACGCGCACCACGAGCGCGCCGACCACCGGGTTCGCGCGGAGGCGCGCGAGATCGACCTCGACCACGACCTGCGGGTGGTCGGGCAGGAGCGCGAGCAGCTGCTCGGCGGGGGTGGTCGGGGCGACCGCGATGCTCGTGGTGCTGCCGGCGGCGTGGTGAGACCCGCCGCAGCCGGCGGCCGCGAGCGCTGCGGCCAGCGCGCAGGTCGCGAGCGACCTCACGCGGCGAGGACGGAGATCAGCGTGGAGATCACTGTCTCGAGCTCCGAGGGGCGGCAGATCGAGACGCGCAGGTGCTGCGGCAGCCCCCACGCGGCCATCGGACGCACGATCACGCCGCGGCGCAGCAGCTGATCGTACAGCGGCCCCGACGGGCGACCGGTATCGATCAGGACGAAGTTCGCGAGCGAGGGATACGCCCCTGGCACGCGCGCGCGGAGCTGTTCGATCTGCCCGCGGGCGAGCGCCGCGGACGCGAGCACGTGCGCCTGATCGCCGAGCGCCGCGATCGCCGCGACCTGGGCGACCGTGGACACGTTGAACGTGCGGGCCACGCGGTTGAGCGTCTCGATGACCTCCGGCGCCGCTGCCGCGTACCCGACGCGCAGGCCCGCGAGCCCGTAGATCTTCGAGAACGTGCGCAGCACGATCACCCGCGGATCGCGGCGGAGCAGCGCGAGCCCGTCGACGTGATCGACCTCGGGCCACGCGGCCGCGTACTCGGTGTACGCCTCGTCGATCACGAGCAGCGCGCGCGCCGGCAGCGCCGCGAGCACGCGATCGGCCTCCGCGGTGGTGACGATGGAGCCCGTCGGGTTGTTGGGCGAGCCGAGCACGACGAGCTTCGTCCGCGGCGTGATGGCGGCGATCAGCGCGCCGATGTCGCAGGCGAGCGCGGGGGTGGCGGGCACCGCGATGAACGTGCGGCCCGCGACCTGTGCGGACAGGCGATACGACAGGAACGCGAACGCGTGCGAGAGCACCTCGTCGGTGGGCTCGCAGGTGGCGAGCACGAGCTGGTAGAGCAGATCGTTCGAGCCGTTGCCGAGCGTGAGCTGGGCCGCGTCCAGGCCGAGGTAGATGCCGATCGCGCGCCGGAGCGCGAATCCACCTGCATCGGGGTACAGGTGGAGCGAGGCCAGCGCCCCCGGGATCGCGGCCAGCGCCGCGGGTGATGGCCCGAGCGGATTCTCGTTGGACGCGACCTTGATGGCGCCCGTGATGCCCAGCTCGCGTTCCAGCTCGTCGATGGGCTTGCCCGGCTGGTAGACGTCGAGGGTCTGGACGTGGCGAGGCACGAAGGCGGCTGGCACGGCCTCCGCAACCTACAACGGAGGCCGCGCCTGGGGAATGCCTGCACCGTCAGGCCGGTCTATATTGCAGCGGTGTTGCGAGATGTGATGTCCCTGCCCGCGTGGCACACGCGACGTCGCCACCTGGCGCTCGCGGCCGGCGTGCTCGTCCTGGTCGTGCCCTCCCTGGCGTTCGCCGGTGGCGACGGCAACTTTGGCGAGTACCAGCAGCGCGGCTGGCTCTGGATGTACCTCGCGTCGTTCGGGTTCGGGTTCCTGACGTCGCTGACCCCGTGCGTCTACCCGATGATCCCGATCACGCTCGCGATCTTCGGGGCGCGCGGCAAGGACGTCGGGAAAGGCCGCGCGATCATGCTCGCGACGATGTACGTCGTCGGCATGGGCGTGACGTACTCCGTGCTCGGGGTGACGTTCGCGTACCTCGGTAACGGCACCGGGTTCGGCAGCCAGCTCGCGAACCCGGTGGTCGTGGTGCCGCTGCTGATCGTGTTCCTCGCCCTCGCCGCCAGCATGTTCGGCGCGTTCGAGCTCGCGCTCCCTTCGAGCATCCAGGCCCGGCTCACGCAGGTCGGCGGCAAGGGGTTCGGCGGCGCGTTCGCGATGGGGCTGGTCGGCGGGCTCATCGCCGCGCCGTGCACGGGGCCGTTCCTCGCGGGGCTGCTCGCGTTCGTGTCGACGACGGGGAGCGTGGTCGGCGGTGGCTCGCTGCTGTTCGTGTACGCGCTCGGGATGGGCGTGCTGTTCTGGCTGCTCGCCGCGTTCGCGATGTCACTGCCGAAGAGCGGCGCGTGGATGGAGGGCGTGAAGTCGGTCGGCGGCTCGGGCCTGCTCGTGATGGCGCTCTACTTCGTGCGGCCGCTGTTCCGCGGGCTGCGCACGTTCGCGTCGCCGCAGCCGTGGTTCCTCGCGCTGATGATCGCGATGATGGTCGCGGGCGTGCTGCTCGGCGCGGTGCACCTGTCGTTTCACGGGACGGCGCGGCAGAAGCTGCGCAAGGGCGTCAGCGTCGCGCTGCTCGTGGCGGGCTCGTTCGGCCTCTACAGCTGGTTCGTGGCGCCGGCGACCCACCTGCCCTGGCTCCACGACGAGGCGGCGGCGTTCGCGAAGGCCAAGGCCGAGGGCAAGGGCGTGTTCATCGACTTCTCGGCGACGTGGTGCACGCCATGTAACAAGCTGGACGTCACGTTCGGCGACCCGGACGTGCACTCGGCGATCACGGACGACTTCGTGCCGCTCAAGTTCGACGTCTCCGACGACACCGAGGCGAACGATGCGCTGAAGCGGCGGTTCGACGCGACGAACCTCCCCGCCGTGC
>JAYSYE010000579.1:0-9508 GCA_043716635.1 Deltaproteobacteria bacterium
CCGATCAAGCCGTGGCTGAACCAGATCAGTGGCCTCAAGTCGAAGGCCGGGCTCGCTTCGCTTTATGCAGCGGCGGTACGGCCATCACGCTCGTCACGCTCGTCACGCTCGTCACGCTCGTCACGACTCCGGGCGCAGCGACAGCTCTTTGACGGCGGCGATCATCGCCTTCACGTGCTCGGGGTTCGTCTCCGGCAGCACGCCGTGGCCGAGGTTGAAGATGTGACCGCGATCGCCCGCGCGCGCGAGGATATCGGCGACCCGCGTCCGGATCTCCGCGGGGCTCGCGAACAGCGCGCCCGGATCGAGGTTGCCCTGGAGCGCCACCCCGTCGCCCACGCGGCGGCGCACCTCGTCGATGCCGACGCGCCAGTCCACGCCGAGCACGTCCGCGCCGCACGACGCGTAGTCATCGAGGTACGGCGCGCACCCGTTGACGAAGTAGATGATCGGCACGGGGCGCTCGGTCCACGTCTTCGACCCGCGCAGCAGCTGGATGACCTGCTTCGCGTAGCGCAGCGGAAACTCGCGGAAGTCGCCGGGGGACACGATGCCGCCCCAGCTATCGAAGATCTGCACCGCATCGACACCGGCCCGGACCTGGGCCTCGAGGTACGTCGCGCACGTGCGCGCGAGCTTGTCGAGCAGCGCGTGGGCATCCGTCGGCGATCCGTACAGCAGCTTCTTCGTGTGCGGGTAGTCCTTGGAGCCGCCGCCCTCGACGGCGTACGTCAGCATCGTGAGCGGCGCCCCCGCGAAGCCGATGAGCGGAACGCGATCGGCGAGCCCGATCTTGATCTGCTTGATCGCCTGCATCACGTACGGCACCGCGAGCTCGGGGTCGGGCACGTGGAGCGCTGCGATCGCGGCGCTCGTGCGGATCGGCGTGCCGATCTTCGGGCCCGAGTCAGGAAACGCGACGTCGATGCCCATCGGGGGCAGCGTGATCAGGATGTCCGAGAACATGATCGCCGCGTCGAAGCCGAGCTCGTCGATCGGCTGCAGCGTGACCTCGGTCGCGAGGTCGGGATTGCGGCACAGATCGAGGAACGACGCGCGCGCACGCACCGCGCGGTACGACGGCAAGTACCGTCCCGCCTGTCGCATCATCCAGATCGGAGTGCGCTCGACGGGTTGACGCCAGCACGCACGCAGGAACAAGTGGTCGGCCATCGCCGCGCGAGCTTAATTCGCCGGGGAGTTTTCCGGTATGGTCCGCGCCATGCGTTGGCTCCCGCTCGTCGTTGGTGTGCTCTGCGTGGTGGGCTGTGGCGACAACACCGCCGGCACCACGCCGGATCCGGGTCCATTCTCCGAGCTCCCGCTCGACCACGACTTCGCGACCGCGGGGCTCGACGGTCCCGTGCACGTCGCGCGAGACAACTACGGGGTCGCACATATTCGCGCCCGCACCGTCGCGGATGCCGGCTACGTGCAGGGCTACGTGATGGCCCACGACCGCCTCCCGCAGATGGACATCCTGCGGCGCTTCGGCGCGGGCACGCTGTCCGAGCTGTTCGGCTCCGTCTCGCCGGCCGTGCTGCAGACCGACCTCGAGATGCGCATGCACCGCATGACGTACTACGCGACCCAGACGTGGGAGATGCTGAAGGCCTCCACGGATCCGAAGGACGCCGAGGTGGTGCAGCTCCTCCAGCGCTTCGCCGACGGCGTGAACGCGTACTCGACGGATCTCAACGCGGGCACCTGGGTCCTCGACCCGGCGCTCGAGGTGTCATTCGATCCGGCGAGCTTTCGCGCGTGGACCCCGATCGACTCGCTGGTGCTCGGGCGGTTCCAGTCGTTCGCCCTGTCGTGGTCGACCCCGTACGAGCTCGACCTGACCGAGCTCTACCAGAAGCTGCGCGATCACTACGACGGGGCCGCGCCGTCCGATGTCGCCGCGTACGCGCGCCGCGGCATCTCGCGCGATCTGATGACGATCGAGCCGCTGGGGCTCGATCCCACCGTACCGGGCTGGCCCAACGTGGGCACCGACACCGGAACGCGCTCCGACGACGCGGACCCCAGCGCGCGCCGTGCCCCTGCCCCGCCCGTCCCCGGTGCGGACGGTCGCCCCCACGTTCCGCAGGCCCTGTTCGACAGCGCGCGGCGCACGTTCCAGCGCGGCGTTCACACCGGCGCGCTCGGGAGCTACGGGCCCCACGCCTTCATGCGGCCGCTCGCCGGCTCCAACAACTGGGCGATCGGGCCGTCGCTCCTCGGCGGTCGCGCGATGCTTGCGAGCGATCAGCACCTCCAGCTCGCGAACCCGACGCTGTTCTACCCGACGCACATCACCGTGCAGGCCGAAGGCGCCGCCGAGCCGGACCTCGACGTCCTCGGCGTGACGTTCTCCGGCATCCCCGGCGTGATCCTCGGCAGCAACGGCAAGGTCGCGTGGGCAGCCACGGTGAGCGAGCACGATGTCAACGATGTCTACCTCGAGCACTTCGTGCCGTGCCCGGGCGGCGGCGCCGGGTCGTGCGTGCTGTTCGACGGCGCGGCCGTGCCCGTGCAGACGTTCACGGAGCAGATCCAGATCGGCGCCTTCGGCACGATCAACCCCGGCGCCACGAAGACGGTCACGTACGAGGTCGTGCCGCACCACGGTCCGATCATCCCCACGATCGCCAACGGTGAGCTCGTCCCGCGCACCACCGACACCGGCCTGTCCGTGAAGTACACGGGCTACGATCCGACGTTCGAGATTCGTGCCGTGTTCGGGCTCGCGCACGCGCAGACCGTCGACCAGGGCTTCGAGGCCCTCGCGGACTTCTCGTACGGCAGCCAGAACTGGACGATGATCGACAGCGACGCGAACATCGGCTGGACCACGAACGCGGTCGTGCCCCTGCGCTCGCCCGCCACCTACGCCTGGAACGCGACGACCGCGCCCGACGCTGCGGCCCCGTTCTTCGTCCTCGATGGCGCCGGAGCCAACGAGTGGCAGGGCACGATGGACCCCCGCTACATCCCGCACGGCTACAACCCGGCGCAGGGCTACCTCGCCACCGCGAACGCCGATCCGGTCGGCGAGACGTTCGACAACGATCCCCTGAACGGTCCGCAGGTCGATGGCCGTCCGCTGTACGCGGGCGTCACCTATGCGGCGGGCGTGCGCGAGGCGCGGATCACCCAGATGATCCACGCGGCCGGCGCCGACCTCTCGCTCGAGGGCCTCGCGGCGCAGCAGCACGACACGCGGTCGAACGTCGGCGCAGACTTCACGCCCACGCTGCTGGCCGCGCTCGGCGAGCTCACCACGCCGACGGACGTGGCGTCCGATGTCGGGCCGTACCTCGCCGCGCTGACGCCTGCCGATCGCGCGAAGCTCGCGACGGCCACGGAGCTCCTCACGCACTGGCAGGCCGACCAGTTCGCGACCCCGACCGGCATCGACGGCCCCGACGAGAGCTCGGCGGCGACCGCGCTGTTCAACACGTGGATGCACTTCTTCCTCGTCGAGTCGCTCGGTGACGAGGTCGCCGCGATCGACTTCGATCTGTTCCGGCTCGAGGACAACCAGCTCGTGCGCATCGCCTACGCGATGCTCGCGCATGGCGATCGGTACGTGCAGGATCCGACGAGCCACCAGCCCGTGCTCTGCAACCGCGACGCGACGGCCATCTCGTGCACGAAGCTCGTGCTGCAATCGATGGTGCTCGCGATGGACCATCTCGCATCGCCCGCGGGCTACGGCGCGCCCGACCCGAGCGCGTGGCGGTGGGGTCTCAAGCACCGCCTGACGATCGCGCCGCTCTTCCCGAACGCGGCGCTGAACCTGCCCAAGGCGGGCGAGCTGCCGCTCCCGGGATTCCCGAAGCGCGGCGACAACTTCGTCGTCAATCGCGCCGACCAGGGCTGGGCTGACCTCAACTTCCAGCAGTACGCGGACGGTCCTGCCCAGCGCTTTCTCGCGACGACCGTCGGCAACGGCGAACCCCTCGCGCTGCGGTGGCAGCTGCCCGGCGGCGTGATCTTCGACTCGCGAAGCCCCCACTACCGCGACCTCCTCGACCAGTACTACCTGCCCGAGCGCCACTTCGAGGCGCCGTTCTCCGTCGCCCAGATCAACGCGGCCGGCGAGTCGCGCTGGGAATTCCACACGACGCCGTGATCCACCTCGAGGCCATTCTCGTCGCGCCGAACGGGCCGAGTGGCTCGCTGCGCGGGCTCATGGATGGGCTCGCCGGCGCAGGCGTGACCGTGACCATCGTCGACGAGCTCGCGATCGCGATCGAGCTGGCGGCGGGCTCGGCTACGATGCCGGCGCTGCTGCTCGATCTCCTCGAGCTCGCGGCGGGCGAGATCGAGGACCAGAAGGTCGCGACGGACACGATCCGACGGGCGCTCGCGGTCGCCCCGACCTGCCTGCCCATCGCCGTGACGACGGCTGCCGACGCCCCCCTCATCGTCGCGTGCATGCGCGCGGGCGCCGGCGACGTGATCGACATGAAGCTCGAAGGGGCGGTCACGGCACGGGCCGTCGTGCAGCGCATCTGCATCCGGCAAGCGGAGCGCACGCGCGATCGCGAGGCCGCACACCAGACGCGCCAGATGGTCGAGGAGCTGCTCAAGGACCTCATCCGCACGGAGCGGCGATCGATCGATGCCGAGGACGCGCTCGCGGTCGTGCGCCAGACCGGTGACGTGTTCAGCACGACCGCCGCCGAGGCCCGGGCTCCGGCGATCTTGCTGGTGGAGCACGAGCGCTCGATCACCGACGAGCTAGCCGACCTGCTCGAGGCCTCCGGCATCGCGACGTTCGCGTACGTCACGGGCGAGGAGGCGCTGCGCGACGCGGCCCAGCTCGCGGCCACGACGGGACTCGACCTCGCGCTCGTGGCCGCCCAGCTGCCGGGCATCGACGGCCTGGAGACGATCCGCCAGCTCCGCGCGCAGGTCCCCGGGCTGCCCGCGTTCCTCGTGACGAGCGTCCACGACGCAGACCTCGCCGCGGACGCCGCCGACCTGGGCGTCGTCGGGTTCGTCCAGAAACCGCTCGCCCACATCGACGACATCGTCCAGCGCCTCGCCCAGCTCGCGCAGGAGTCGCTGCAACGGACCCGGGAAGTGACGTACCTCCAGCGCATCAAAGTGCGCCACGAGCGCGTTTTGGCGCGGTACCGGTCGTTGCCACGAGAGCAATGAACGCCTAAGATTTCACCGATCTCGATGGGAGCGGGTGCGCTGAGTATCAAGCTGCGCTGTGCCTCCTGGCAGCAGCTGGCCACGATCTACCGGCGCGATCTCTCCAAGGGGACGATGTTCCTGAAGGCGTCGACCCCGCCTCCCGCCGGGACGCAGGTGCAGATCGACCTGACGCTGCCCAGCGGCTCCGTGATCGTGCTGAACGGCGCGGTATTCGAGCAGGTGAACGACCCGGTGAGGGGCGTCGGGGTCGATCTGAAGCTCGCCCCCATTCCCGCGGGCTCGATCTGGATGATCGAGAGCGCCCTCGCGTCCGAGACCTCGATCGAGCGCAATGCGGGCCGCGCGGGCCGTGTCGCGACGCAGCCCGGCGCGGCCACGTCGGACTCGCAGCCGGGCGTGCCGCAGCCGATCGCCCCCGTCGCGAGCGGACCGATCATGTCGGTCGGCGACGGTGACGAGCTCTCCGAGGCGGAGATCGAGCTCGTGCGTGCGCTCGTGTCGGAGGCAGAGTCGCTCAAGAAGCTGAACCCCTTCCTCGTGCTCGGCGTCGGCTACGAGGCGTCCGACGCGGATGTGCGCGCGGCCTTCGGCGAGCTCACGAAGCGCTACCACCCCGATCGCTTCGCCCGCTACCAGTCGGTGCAGCTGCGCTCGACCGCTGCCGAGATCTTCATCCTGATTCGCGATGCCTATCGCCGCCTCGGCGACGAGGCCGGTCGCCTCTCGGTGCTGTCAGCGCTGGGACGGACGGCTGCCCCGCGAGCGGTCGCGTCACCGCAGCGGCCTGGATCGCCAGCGCCGCGTGCCGCTGCCCCGCGAGCCGTCGCGCGAACGCCCGTGGGCGGCGTCCCGATCGCGACCACGACGGGGACGATGCCCCGGATGGGCATGGACTCCCGGACCGGTCCGATCCGCACCGTGGGCGAGCCCGCTGGCGATGCGGTGCGTGTGCCAGAGGCCGGGCAGCCGCTCTCGCCCGCCGCCACGGCGCCGTCACAGCCGTTCCGCCCCGTCGCGCCGGCGAGCCGCGCACAGACCCAGCCGATCGCGCCCCTCGGTCCCCCGCCGCGGCCCGCCTTGCCCGTGCGCGTTGCGACCGGGCCCGTGCCGTCGCTCGCGCGCGTCCCATCCGTTCCGCCCCTACCTCCCGTCTCGCAGACGGCCGCGTCGTCGGGTGAGCGCTTCGATGCCACGACCTCGCACGGCGAGGTGGAGCGGCTCACGGCCGACGTCGCGCCCGCCACGCCTGCACCGATCGGCGCGATCACCGATGCGGCCGACGCGGGCCTGATCGAGGACCTCCTCGACGCAGGGCGCACCGACGACGCGCTGAACGCATACCGGCTCCTGGCGAAGAAGTATCCGACCGACCGCAACTTCCGCGCTGGCATCGAGCTGTGCGAGGGCCTCACCGCGATCGCTCATCGCGACCGCCTGGAGGCCGCGCAGCGGTTCGAAGCCGCACTGGAGATCGATCCGTCGAACGAGCGCGCGGCGCGCGAGCTCGCCGACATGCGCCGCCAGGCCACGAATGAACGCAAGGGTCTGCTCTCGCGCCTCATGGGCAAGAAGGAAGCGACCTAGATGGCACGCATCATCGGCATCGACCTCGGAACCACGAACTCCTGCGTCGCGGTGCTGGATGACAAGGGCGTCCCGCAGACCCTCGCCGCGGCCGACGGCGAGCGCACCACGCCCTCCTGGGTGAGCTGGACGGTGCAGGGCGAGGCCAGCGTGGGCTCGCGCGCGCGCCGCCAGGCCGTCACGAATCCGACTGCCACCGTCTACGGCGCCAAGCGTCTGATCGGCCGCAAGGTCAACGCCGACGACGTGTCGCTGTTCGCGCGCACCGCGCCATTCCGGATCGTCGCCGCGCCCAACGGCGACGCATGGGTGCGCATCCACGGTCAGCCCATCTCGCCGCAGGAGGTCGCGTCCCACGTGCTGCGCGCCGTGCGGAAGGTCGCCGAGGACGCGCTCGGCGAGCCCGTGACGCGCGCCATCATCACCGTGCCCGCGTACTTCGACGATGCGCAGCGCCAGGCCACGCGCGATGCCGGCCAGATCGCGGGCCTCGATGTGGTTCGCATCCTCAACGAGCCCACCGCGGCTGCGCTCGCGTACGGCGCGCACCGCGTCAGCAACGGTCGCCGCCTGATCGCCGTGTTCGACCTCGGCGGCGGCACGTTCGACATCTCGGTGATGTCCGTGGACAACGGGATCTTCGAGGTGCTCGCCACCGGCGGTGACAGCGCGCTCGGCGGCGAGGACTGGGACCGGCGCATCCTCGAGCGCGTCGTCGACGAGGTATTCGACCAGTACCGCGTCGATCTCACCACGAGCCCGATGGCGATGTCTCGCCTCAAGGAATCGTGCGAGGCCGCGAAGAAGGTCCTCTCGATCGATCGCGAGGTGACGCTGCAGTTGCCGTTCCTCGCGAACGACCAGCACGGGGCGCCGATCAACTTCGAGAAGCTGCTGACGCGCGACCAGATCGATGTGCTGACGAAGGATCTGCTGGAGCGCCTGGAGTCGCCGTGCGTGCGCGCGCTCGCGGATGCGGGGCTCGCGGCGGCGGACATCGAGGAGGTCCTGCTCGTCGGGGGCATGACGCGCTGGCCGACCGTCCAGACCATCGTCGAGCGAATCTTCGGTCGCAAGCCGGCGAAGGGCGCGAACCCGGACGAGGTCGTCGCGCTCGGCGCCGCCCAGTACGCGGGGATCCTCGCGGGCGAGGCGGACGATGCCGCGCTCCTCGACGTCACGCCCCACGACATCGGGATCAAGATCGGCGAGTCGCAGTTCGCCGTGGTCGTCCCGCGCAACTCCATGCTGCCGGTGCGCGCGCGGCGGCTGTTCGCCACCACGACCGAGAACCAGCAGTTCGTGACCATCGAGCTCTACCAGGGCGACTCGAGCGAGCAGGCGGGCGAGAAGTTTCGTCGCAAGCTCGGTCAGGTCACGCTCGACGACCTGCCGCCGGGCCCCGCGGGCAGCGTCCGGGTCGAGCTCGGGATCACCGTCGACGTCGAGGGGCTCCTCGCCGTCACCGCCCGCGAGGTGCGATCCGGCCGCGAGGCGAGCGTGACCATCCGTCCGTCTGGTGGCCTCTCGCAGCGCGAGATCATCGAGATCATCACGCGGCGCCGGCGCGAGACGTCCGGCGTGTCGCAGATGCCGACGCCCGGCCCTGGCAGCGGCGGCGTGCGCGTCACGACCCGCGAGCACTCGCTCTCTCGGCTCGAGGACGACCTCGCCGCCTCCGACCCCAAACCCGACAAGGGCTGACGGAGCGAGCGATGACGGTCGAGCCGGCCGTACTGAAGGTTGCCGACGCGGTCGGTGCGATCATCGAGTCGTGGGGGTTCAAGCGCAACATGGGGCGGATGTGGACCCTGCTCTACCTCGAGGAGCGTCCCCTGACGGCGGCCGAGCTTGTCGACCGCCTGGGCATCTCGACGGGCGCGGTCTCGATGCTGCTGACGGAGATGCAGCAGTGGGGCGCGGTCAAGAAGGCGTGGGTGGTCGGCGAGCGGCGCGAGCACTACGAGGCCGAGACCTCGATCTGGAAGCTGGTGTCGCGGGTGCTGCGGGAGCGCGAGCTGCACTGGATCCGGACCGCGCACGAGGCGTTCGAGGCCGCCGGTCGCGAGCTCGCGGTGAGCTCGTCGCCGGCGTCGCGCGCGAGCACGCTCGTGGCGTCACGGATCGCCGGACTCACGCAGCTCGCGCAGGTGGGCGCGCACGTGCTCGAGGCGCTGCTCTCGGGGGAGACGATCGACTCGCTGCCGATCAAGACGATGGGCGAGCTCGCGAAGGCCGTCCGTACCGAGTAGTTGCATGATCCGCGTCGAGGCGTTGAAGAAGCACTTCTCGGTGCACAAGCGACCGCCGGGGTTCGCGGCGGCGCTGAAGTCTCTCGTGCGCCGGACCTACGAGACGGTGAAGGCCGTCGATGGGGTCAACTTCACGATCGAGCGCGGCGAGCGCGTCGGCTTCCTCGGGCCGAACGGGGCAGGCAAGACGACGACGCTGAAGGTGCTGTCCGGACTGCTGCACCCGACGAGCGGGACGGTGCAGGTGGAGGGCCACACGCCGGCGCGCCGGGAGGCGGCATTTCTCGAGGCGATCACGCTCGTCATGGGGCAGAAGTCGCAGCTGATCTGGGACCTGCCACCGAGCGACACGTACGAGCTCAATCGCGCGGTGTTCGACGTGGACCGGTCGCAGTACGACCGGACCCTGCGCGAGCTCACAGAGCTCCTCGAGCTCGCGCCGCTCCTCCAGAAGCCGACGCGGCAACTCTCGCTCGGCGAGCGCATGAAGTGCGAGCTCGCGGCGGCCCTGCTCC
>JAYSYE010000580.1:0-3123 GCA_043716635.1 Deltaproteobacteria bacterium
GCCGCGACGCTGCCAGACGTTCCACTTGCCCTTGATCGGGATGAACGCCCACATCGCCTCGATCTCGTCGTCCGCGGGCTCGACGAGCACGGAGTGACCCGCGAGGACGTCGACGAACTGCCGCGGATCGGCGTCGGACATCCGCTTGGCGTAGAACGCGATCGTCTCCTCGGTATCGACGCCGTCGTCGAAGGCCTCGATCATCGCGGCGATGTCAGCACTCATCTCCATGAGATAGCCAAAGAGGTCGTGAAACAGATACACGGCCCCCATGTGCGTGAAATAGGACAGGTGCCGCGAGCGGCGCAGTCGTGACGGAACCGTCGGGGCGGCCATGTCTCTTGGTACCACCGTTCCGGCTCACCCTCGCGGTGTCGGCGCGTCGTCGTCCCAGGCAATGCGCCAGCGGACCGCGTGGTCGACGATCCGGACCGCGGAGGCCGGTGCGAGCGGACGCAGGGCGCGCTCGTACGCGGGCGCGAGCAGCACGCCGAGCGCGGAGAGCTCTGGCTCGATCCCGACGACGAGCACGACCCTCAGCGTGGGCAGCAAGTCGATCGCGTCGGCGAGCGCGGCATCGAGCGGGGCGGTCACGATCGGAGCGTCGCACTCGATGACGCGCGCGATCACGTCGGCGGTGTGCAGCGCGGCGGGCGCGGTCGCGCACCAGATGTGGGTCGGTTGACAGTCGTGCCAGCGCAGCCGTTCCGCGAGTGCGCGCGCGTGCGCATCCGTGTCGGCGGCATGCACGAGAAAAATCTGCACCGCGCGAGCCTACCTCCCCTCGCCGTGCGAGGCTCGCGCGCATGGTGACGACCGCGGGGATTCGACGGGGCTCCGGGATCCCGTGGCCGGTGATCTGGGCGGCTGCGATCGCGACCGGATGCTGGGGCAACACCCAGCATCCCCGCGCCAGGGCGCTGCCCGGCGAGGTATGGGTCACGCCGGCGCAACCGTTCCGGCTCCCGGGCTGGGCCACGGCGGTCGCCGCAGATGACCACACCGCCATCGTCACCGGCGCGGGCTGGCTGGTGAAGATGGATCTCGACTCTGGCCTCGTCACCACCAGCAACCACGATGCGAAGCTGTTCTCCGTGTCGCAGTTGATTCCGCTCCCCGACGGGCGCCTGCTCGCGGTCGGAACGCGCGACGATCGGCTCGCGGCCGCGACGATCGACCGGGCGACGCTCGTCGAGACGCCGATCGAGCTGCCCGCCGTCGCGGAGCCGGGCCCGTACTGGACGGCGGGCGCGGTGATCGTGCCCGACGGGCGCGTCGTGCTCGCGGGCCCGGGTGTACCGCTCGCGCTCTACGACCCGAAGACGTGGAAGGTGGCGGTCGAGCTGGCGCCGGAGCACGACTGGACTGTGCCACTGGTGGCGAATGACACCCTGTATGCGATGCGAGCAGGCTCGCTCGAGCAGTTCGACCTGGTGGCGCTCACGCACCAGCCCTTCGCGCGGATGACGTGGACCGCATTCCCGCGCGCCGCGGGGCCCACGCTCGCCTATGAAGTCGACGAGGGTCGCAAGACAGGCATCAACGTGATCGTCGGTGGGGCTCCGAAGTTCCTCGCCACCGCCGTACATGGCTACGCGCTCGATCCCGCGGGCAGCCGCATCGTGTGGATCGACGGCACGATGGCGCATGTCACGAGCCTCACGGGCGCCGAGGTGCCCGATCAAGTCGTCGAGCTCGGCGCCAGCGCACGGGGGCAGAGCGCGAACCTCGTGCTCACGGATCACCGCGCGATCGTGGTCACGGGCCCGATCGTGCGCGTCATCGACCTCGCCAGCGGCGCGGTCTCGGCGGCGGGCGCGCCACCGTATGCCGTGTCGAGCGTACTCGCGGTGGGCGACGATGGCCGGGCGATCGCGCTCGGTAACGAGGCGTGGTCACTGCGCGATGGCCGCGTGACGGCGAGCACGGCCCTGCGCGGTCGGAGCTCGATGTGGCTTCCCCAGATCGCGACCGGGCATGCCGGGGTCTACTCCAGCTCGTCCGACCGCGGCGGGAGCGTCGACGCGTCGATCTTCGAGCTGATCGCGGTCGGCAAGGACGCGGCGGTCGGGCACGTGGCGGTCGAGCACCTGATCTTCGATGGCTGGCTCGGCGCGAACGACCGCGCCGTGGTGAATGATACGGAGGGCCTCGCCTGGCTGGCGGGTGGAAAGCTGACGCGAATCGTGTCGCTGGCCGTGTCCGCGCTGGTGGACGATGTCGATCCCGCCGGCGCGGGCACGGCACTCGTCACGTCGGGAGGGACGATCAGTGTCATCCCGCTCGACACGGGCGTGCCACTCGAGGCGACCGGCACGGCGCCCCGCTGTGACGAGCACGCGTCGGGTGTGCTCGAGCCCGCGGGCAGGCGATACGCGGTCTACGCCGATGGCGACCTGATCGTATTCGACCGCGCGACTGCCCGCGTCCTGGGCAGTGCGCACTTCGCCGCCGACGTGCGCGACGTCCGGTTCGTCCCGGGACACTCCGAGGTGCTGGTGCTACTCGACGGTCATGCCGGGACGTTCACGCCGGGTGAGGCCGTCGCGCAGCTCGTCCCGGTGGCGAGCGCGACCACCATCGCCGCGTCCCCGGGGGCTTCGAAGCTCGCGGTCGCATTCGACGACGGCCGCGTCGCCGTCGCCGCCTACGCGAGCTTTCGCGCCGGCCTCGTGTCGACGTCGATCACGAAGGCAGCGGTCCCCGCGACGTGCCCGGTCGGTGAAGTGATCGAGACCGCGCGGGACGACGACGACCTGGGCAACGCGAACGACGACGACTCGGGCAACGCGACCGACGGCAACGGCGACGACGGCCGCGACGACGGCCCCGACGACTCCCCCGATGAGAACGTGGGGGACTAGCGATCGTGCCGGCGCGCCCTGCAGCGCCCGCGCGCGGCACCGATGTCGCGCACGCCGCGCGCGTGATCCGCGAGGGTGGGCTCGTCGCGTTTCCGACCGAGACCGTATACGGCCTCGGGGCGGACGCAGCCTCGGAAGCTGCGGTCGCGGCGATCTTCGTGGCGAAGGGGCGGCCGCGGGCGCATCCGCTGATCGTGCATCTCGCGCCGGAGGCCGCCGCGGGCGCGGCGCTGGACGAGTGGGCGATCGAGATCCCGGA
>JAYSYE010000059.1:0-7333 GCA_043716635.1 Deltaproteobacteria bacterium
TGGATCAGCTCGTCATCATCGGGATCGTCGAGCTCCAGCTGGATCTCGATGTCGGGCGACGAATCGACGCGAAACTCGTTCGCAAGCGTGTGCGCGTTCGCGGCGGCGATCGCGGCCGCGACGCTCGCCGCCGTGCTGTCGGAGATCGTGGCGGGATCGAGATCCTCGGGCGGCGGTGGTCCGGGAGCGCGTCCGGTGCGGACGGGCCACGTTTGCGGCGCGGCCGAGCTCGAGGAGGTCCGCTCGACGGTCTGGGTGCGGGAGGGTACCGAGCCCCGTGGATTCGGATCGTGCTCGGTGTCGGCGCGCGACTTCGCCACGAGCGGGAGCGGCGGTGGCGTCGACGTCCGTGAGATTGCCGGCATCACGACGGGCTCGGGCGCGACCTCGTCCACCACGGGCGCAGCGGCGGACGGGGTGCCATCCGCGACGGGAGCCTCGCGCGGCAGCAGGCCCGGGGTGCCCGCAAGGTACACGTCGATCTTGTCGTCGAACGTGCGGCGCTTGAGGTCCTTCATCACAGCCTTGTGCTGTGACTGCATGAGGGCCTTGATCGCACCCTCGTCCGAACCGGCGTCGTAGACGAGCTTCCGCGTCGAGATGATCACGCCGCTGTGAAACAGGTGCGTGAACAGGTGGGGCGACATCAGCCCCGAATCTTCGGTCTGAACGTGGAAGATCAGCCCTCGATACAGGACGTTGTGGTTGTACCCGAGGATGGGCGAGCGCTTGGCCACCGACGCGCGAGCCTATCACGTCGGGCCGGGGGTTGTAATTCCACCCCGCGCGGGGTACTCAACTTGTTCACGCTTCGTCCTCGAAGCACGCCAGGAGGCCCCGCGACTGCGGGGTGACAACATCTCGTGACTACCGCTGCTACCGAGTCGAAGTTCGTCGAGCTAGTCCGTGACTGGCTCGTGTCCCTCCCGCAGGACCTCAAGATCGCGTTCGATGCGATGGATGACGAGAACCTGCCCCGACCGGTCCGCGAAGTCGCCGCTGGCGTCGTGGTGTACGTCGTGTCCCCGAACGACTTCATTCAGGATCGCAACGACGCCGTCGTTAGCTATGCGGATGATGCGTTGCTGCTCCGCCTGGGGTTGCATCGGGCGCTCGGGTCCGGCGAAGACGAGCAAGCGTTCCGGGATCGGTTCCCGGAGCTCTTCGAGGGTCTCGACGAGGACCTGAGCCTCTGCAAAGACGTCATGGGCGACCTCATGACGTGGTTGGAGACCAAGCTTCCGTCGCTGCCAACCCTCGACTACAAGGGCAAGAAAGCCCTCAAGTACCTCGACGATACGGCGCTGCGCGAGACGCTTTACGATGACCACATCGTGTTCCGCACGGACTATCCGGTCGACGACCGCACGATCGGCGACAAGCTGAAGAAGGCCGCGACGATCACGGACGTGATGCGTCGTCGCAAGGCCGAAGAGATTCGCACCAAGGGTGCGAAGATCAGCGCCGGCTCACCGTCGAGCCCCGGCTCGGGCTCGCGATAACTCCGGTCGCCCTCGCTCGAGCTCGGTCGTGGCTCGAGCGAGCGGCCTACAGCGCCAGAGCGCTACAGGTCGACGAGCTCGAACCCGGAGAGCGGTTCGCCCAGGAAGCGCGGCGCCAGCTCCTCGAGGCGCGACGTGTCGGTGGCGAAGCAATCGAGCCGCCCGACGGCTGCGCGCGGCACCCGGACTCCAGGCCCGAGCGCGCCCAGCGCTTGTGCGGCCGCCACGGCCATCGCCGAGGCCGAGTCGATCACCGTGATCGGGCGCCCGGCCAGCTCCGTCGCGACGCGTTCGATCACGCCCCGCAGCAGCGGGTAGTGCGTGCAGCCGAGCACGAGCGTCTCCACGCGACCGTCGAGCGCGAACAGCTGCTCCAGGTAGCGGCGAGCGACCAGCGCGGCGACGTCGTCGTCGACCCAGCCCTCCTCGGCGAGAGGAACGAGCAGCGGCGCGGCCAGCGACACCAGCGTCGCGCCCGGGTCGCGCGCGGCGATGGCGGCTGCGTACGCGCCGGAGCGAATGGTGCCCAGCGTCCCGATCACGCCGAGGTGCCGCGGCGCGGTGCTCGCGGCCAGCGCGCTCTCCGCGCCCGGATCGACCGCGCCGATGACGGGCACGGGCGAGGCCGCGATCAGCGCTGGTAGCGCCTGCGCCGATGCGGTGTTGCACGCGATCAGCACGAGCTTCACGTGGCGATCGAGCAAGAATTGCTGACACGCGAGCGAGTAGCGCTCGACCGTGCGAGGGCTCTTGTTGCCGTACGGCACGCGCGCGGTGTCCCCGAGGTAGACGATGTCCTCACCTGGGAGCGTGCGACGCAGCGCACGCACCACGGTCAGTCCGCCGACCCCCGAGTCGAAGACTCCGATCGCTCGTCGGTCGTTCGCGGCAGTCACTGTTCGATCTTGCCCCAAGCTCGGCTCCGGATTGAGACCAGCTGTCACATCCCGGCAGGTCGAGTGGCCGGCAGGATGGCAGAGATCTCCGCCCTTTACCTAGTACAGCTCAGGAGCGACGGCGCTTCGAGCGCGCGGATCGAGTCAACGTCTGTCCCTCGAATGCCCACACAAGTTGTAGGAATGTCGCGGGCTTATGATCGAGCGACGCGTAGAATCGCGAGATTCCCGGAAAGCTGCGCTCTGCCAGCGGAAGCTGGCGCTCTGTAATACGGCCTTGCAAGTGTTCGGCAGTAGAGCACCATCCGTGCCCGAATGCGTCATCGGCGCTCGCGTGCCGGTGCGACACGCGAGCGTCGTCGGAGATTCGCTACGTGTAGTCGTGCTATCTACCGCCGTCCATGGACGCGGCGGAACGCCTACGCCCGATCGTCGAGGCAGACCCCATCGTCATCGTCGAGATCGCAGGTGCGATCGCGGCGGATGAGGGGCGCTGGCCGAGCGACGCCATCACCGATGTGGCTGCAGCTCATGCCAGCCGCCTGGTGGACTGCGACAAGGCTCGCCTGCGCATTGCGATGGAGGCCGCGCTGCTCGGACGCGATGTCGACGCGGCGCTCGAGTGGCTACGCATCACCGGCGTGCTCACGCTGCTGTTCCCCGAGGTCGCCGCCACCGTCGACCTGACGCAGGAGGACGGCCGCCAGCACAAGGACGTCTGGGCGCACACGAAGCAGGTCGTGCGGCAGACGGTGCGACGTCCACTGGTGCGATGGGCGGCGCTGATGCACGACATCGGCAAGGTCCCGACCCGCACCTATACCGACGCCGGGGTCCACTTCCATGGCCACGCCGAGGTCGGGGCGCGCATGTTCGACAAGGTGCACGCGCGGTTCGCGTTCGACCGCGACGAGCGCCAGACCATTCGCTTCCTGGTGAAGCATCACCTGCGGACGAACCAGTACGGCGCGAGCTGGTCGGACAGCGCGGTCCGCCGCTTTCATCGCGAGATGGGGCCGCACATGACGGACCTGCTGGACCTCTCGCGCGCCGACATCACGTCGAAGCGCCCGGGGCGACGCAAGACCCTCCTCGAGCAGATCGCGGCGCTGTCGGACCGCGTCGAGCGCCTCGTCGAGAGCGACTCCAAGTTGCCGCCGCTGCCCGGCGGGGTCGGCAACGCGATCATGACCGCGTTCGAGCTGCGTCCTTCGCGCCTCATCGGCGATCTCAAGCGGCTGCTCGAGGTGGCGATCGACGAGGGCGTCCTCGAGGCGCGCCGCGAGGACGCCTACTACGTGACGCACCTCGCGCGGCATGGCCTGGTGCCGGGCGTGGCGCCGGACCTGGTCGCGGCGCTGGTCCAGGCGGGCGGGTTGCTCGAGGACGACGCGCAGGCGGCCGAGACGCGCGAGGCCGCGGGTGACTTCGAGGGCAGCCATCGCGGCGTCGACCCCGAGGACGACTCGCCCGGCGTGCTCGCGTGCGGCCACGATCCCGAGCACGATCCGTGTCGCCATCGCGATGCGGACCCGGCGTAGCCGCCGCCAGCCAACAGGGTGGCCGCCTACAGGCTACGGCGTGGCGAGACCACGGCGTTCGCCATCAGCAAGCCCGCCACGATGCTGGTCGCCACGATGAACATGGAGAACACGGTCTCGACGCCGGTCAGCGTGTCGTGGCCGAGCAGCGACACGAGGCCCCGGAAGCCGACGCTGCCGGGGACGAGCACGAGCACGGCCGGGACGAGCACGAGCTGGGCCGGGCGCTGGAGCAGCCGCGCGTAGAAGTTGCCGAGCACGCCGAGCGCGAACGCGCCGACGACCACGCCGAGCTCGGGCCCGAGCCACGAGGCCCCGACGCTGCTGCCGAGGTATGCCAGCACGCTCGCGGCGAGGATCCACCCGATCGCGCGCACCGGCGACTGCACGACGATCGCGATCGACACGGCGGTGGCGATCAGCGCGAGCCACTGCGCGGCGGGTGGCAGCGGATGCGGGGCCGCGAGGTGGACCGTCACGAGCCGCTGCGCGAGCCGCTCGCCGACGGCGACCCCGAGCACCAGCTCGAGCAGCACGATCACGGCGGACATGAGTCGCGCGGTGCCCGCGATGAGGTTGCGCGTCGCGAGCTCGGTCATCGCGACCGTGAGCGAGAGCCCCGGCAGGAGCACGATCAGCGACGCCAGGGTCACGAGCGACGGCGTGATCGAATGCCACGCGGCCGACACGAGGCCAGCGACGCTCGCGGCGAGCGCGGCACCCACGAGCTCGAACACGCGGGCCTGGTCGGTCGAGCGCTGGGCGAACAGAGCGAGCACGCCGAGTGCGAGGCCGATCGCGGCAGCGAGCACGACATCCGCGAGCGTGCCGCCCAGGAAAACCGCCATGCCGCCGGACGCGACCGCGGTCATCACGGTGACGAGCGGCGTGCCATAGCACGGTGGCGCCGCGAGGATCGTGGCCAGCCGGTCCACGCCCTCGGCGGGCGGGATGGAGCCGTCCGCGACCGCGTCCGCGAGCGCATCGAGGCGGCCGAGCTTGTCCATGTCGAGCTCGCCGCCGCTGACGCGGAGCATCCGGGTGCGCAGCGCGGTCGGGTCGCCGAAGCTCATGATGATCGTGGTCGGGGTGGTGAACACCTCGGCCTCGAGCCCCATGCGCTTGCACACCGTCATCAGGCCCTGCTCCAGCCGGTCGGCGGGCGTACCGTAGCGGTGCAGCGCGCGCCCCAGCTCGAGCACGAACTCGATCGCGTCAGCTTCGCGTCCGGGAATCACGACGCGGCGACCATACCGGGCCGCACGCTCCGCGCGGCAAGCGCCGAAACGGTATCGAGCGCCTGGGCGGCAACCCAGGCGCTCGATTCGAAGCGAAGCAAAGCTAGTTAAGTAAGTGAACTACGGAAACTATGCCGGAACCCTAAGCAAGCTGCGGGCCACGTCCCCCCGGTCGCTCGCAATTGGTTGTAACGGCTCGCCTTCCATGTTACCGACGAGGCTCGACCCGCATTATGCCGAGCCCTCGCTACGACATCCGTGTCGCGACGCTCTGGCGCGGGCGCAACGAATTGCAGAGCGGACATGAACAATCAGGTCGTGGTCAACGCCGAGGGACCCGAGATCCGGGTCGCGGTGGTCGAGGAAGGATCCCTCGCCGAATTTTTTGTCGAACGTAAGCGCGAGAAAGGGATCGTCGGAAACATCTATCGCGCGAAGGTAAGCCGGGTGCTCCCGGGCATGCAGGCGGCCTTCGTCGACCTGGGCCCGAAGGTCGAGCGCGCGGCGTTCCTCTACGTGGCCGACGTGCTCGGGTCCGGCGACGAGCGCAAGCTCTTCGAGGACTCGGAGATGGACGACACCGGCGACGACTCGCCGGAGGGTGCCGCCTCTCGGATCGCGCGCTCGCGCAAGCAGCTCGCGAATCGCAAGATCGAGGAGCTCCTCAAGCCCGGGCAGACCGTGCTCTGTCAGGTCACGAAGGATGCGATCGGCCAGAAGGGCGCGCGCGTCACGGGCTACCTGTCGATGCCCGGTCGCTACAGCGTGTTCATGCCGCACGTCGCGCAGGTCGGCGTGTCCCGCCGGATCGGCGCGGACAAGGAGCGGCGACGGCTCCGCGATCTCGTGAACGAGGTCCGGCCGAAGGGCTCGGGCTTCATCGTCCGCACGGCGGCCGAGGACGCGAACGATCAGGAGCTGCGCGACGACGTCGATTTCCTCGCGCGCCTGTGGAACGAGGTCGACAAGCGCCAGGAGCTCATGTCCGGCGCGGGGCTCGTGTATGCGGATCTCGATCTGTCACTGCGCGTCGTGCGCGACCTCCTCCGCGAGGACACGACCGAGGTCATGATCGACGATCAGGAGCAGTACGAGCGCGTCCTGAAGTTCACGCAGGCGTTCCTGCCGCGCTTCTCCGACCGCATCAAGAAGTACGACGGGCGGCGCCCGATCTTCGACCACTATCACATCGAGCCCGCGCTCCGCGTCGCGGTCTCCAGGCGCGTCCCGCTCCGCAGCGGTGGCTCGCTCGTGATCGATCAGGGCGAGGCCCTGACCGCGATCGACGTGAACACGGGAAGCTTCACGAACACCGGCTCGGGCAACCTCGAGGACACGGTGACCGCGAACAACCTCGAGGCCTGCGACGAGGTCGCGCGCCAGCTCCGGCTGCGCAACATCGGCGGCATCATCGTGATCGACTTCGTCGACATGGACCGCGAGAACAACCGCAAGAAGGTCTGGGACGCGTTCCAGACCGCGCTGTCGCGCGATCGCGCGCGCTGCAACGTCACGAAGATCAGCGAGCTCGGCCTCGTCGAGATGACCCGCAAGCGGACCCGCGAGTCGCTGAGCCAGTTCCTCACCGAGCCGTGCCCGCTGTGCGAGGGCGCCGCGGTCGTCAAGTCGACCACCACGGTCGCCTACGAGATCCTGCGGGAGATCCGGCGCTCGGGCGCGACCGTCGACAACACCAAGATCGACATCGAGTGCTCGCCGAAGGTCGCCGAGATCCTCAGCAAGTACGAGCGCGAGTACCTCGACGGCCTCGAGAAGAAGTTCCAGAAGTCCGTCGAGGTCGTGCCGCAGAAGGGCTGGCGCCCCGACCAGTACCGGGTCGCCGGCAAGATGTCGTCGGAGATCGCTGCCGAGGAGGCCAAGCTGCACGCGCAGACCTCGGGGCACACCCGGCCGGCGGCGGTGAGCACCGGCGCGGCTGGCGGCAAGAAGCGGCGGCGCCGGGGCGGCAAGGGTCGCGGCGGCGGCGCCGAGGTCCGCGGCGAGTAGACTGCGCTACACTCCGATGTCGATGATCACGGTGCACGCTCTACCCTCGCGAAGCGGCGTTGCGCAGCGACAGCGCGGACGCCTGGCGTCGGCGCAGGCACCAGCCGCGGCAGTCGCGAGATCGTCTCAGTGTCCCTGACCCGGCGGAT
>JAYSYE010000581.1:0-9466 GCA_043716635.1 Deltaproteobacteria bacterium
TCGAACGCGATTCCCGAGTTCTCGTCGCGCCAGGTCTGGCAGCTCGCGTTCATCGTCGGAGTCACCGCGGTGCCGTTCTTCTACGGCGGGGTCGTGGTCTCGCTCGCACTGACATATCTGCGCTCGGACACCGGGCGCGTGTATGCGTGGGATCTCGCGGGCTCCGCGGCCGCCGCGCTGGTGACCGGCGCGATCCTGTCGTGGGTGGGCGGGCCGTCGGCCGTGATCGTGGCCGTGATCGTCGCGCTCGTCGCGGCCGCGCTCTTCGAGGGCAAGGGCAACCGGCGGTGGGCCTACGTGGGCGCCGCCGTGCTCCTCCTCGCATGGAATGCCAGAGCGCCGATCTTTCGCGTCCCGACGAGCAAGGGCGTGAAGTCCGAGACGGTTCGGTTCGAGAAGTGGAATTCGTTCTCGCGCGTCACCGTCGACAACACGGGGACCGTCAAGATCGACGCGAGCGCTTCCACGCATATCGAGAACCTCGCGACCCTCAGACCCGGGATGCAGGAGCCGGAGGTCACGGCGCTGGCGCACGCGGTCTTCAACGGGGGACCGCACGAGGTCCTCGTGATCGGACCTGGCGGCGGTCGTGATGTCCTGCACGCACTGGCCGGGGGCGCCACCCACGTCACGGGCGTGGAGGTGAACCCGATCATCGCCGACCGGATCATGAAGGAACGGTATCTGAAGGAATCGGGTGGGCTCTACACGGACCCGCGCGTTCACGTCGTCGTCGATGACGGTCGCAGCTTCGTGCGCAGGAGCGAGCAGAAGTACGACATGATCCAGGCGTCCCTCGTCGATACCTGGGCGGCCACGGCAGCGGGCGCATTCGCCCTCAGCGAGAATGGCCTCTACACGCTCGAAGCCTTCGAGGATTACCTCGGCCATCTCACCGACCGCGGGCTCGTCACGATGACGCGCTGGCACACCGGCCCCCATGCCGAGACCGCCCGGCTGCTGCTGCTCGGAGCGGCCGCCCTGGAGACGATCGGGGTCGCGCCGGGCGCGGCACGAAGCCACATGTTCTACGCGATCAACAAGAAGAACGGCCTCGGCACGATGGTGCTCAAGAAGGCCGCGCTGACACCCGAGGACCTCACCCGCCTCACCAAGCGCTGCGTGGATCAAGGCTTCGACATCCTGGTCTCCCCCACGTCCGACGCGACGAATCCGCTGGCCCGGTATCTCGACGCGGGGCCGTACAGCGCGCTCGTCGCCGCCGATGTGGAGAACCTCGCGCCGCCGACCGACGACCGACCGTTCTTCTTCTACTTCAAGCGCGCGGGCGGCCTGCTCCATCCCACCTGGATGATGAACGACCCGGGCCTGTGGATCGTCCTCTCGCTGACGCTGGTCACGCTGCTCTCCGCCGTGTTCGTGCTGCTCCCGCTCGTGCTGCACTGGCGCAAGCAGGGCCCCTCCATCGAGTCGAAGGACCGTGGCCTGATCCTCGGGTACTTCGGGCTGGTCGGGTTCGCCTTCATCGTGGTCGAGGTCGCGATGCTCCAGCGGTTCACGCTGTTTCTCGGCCACCCGTCGTACTCGCTGCTCGTGGTCCTGTTCGCGCTGCTCCTCAGCACGGCGGTGGGCGCCTGGCTGACCACGCGCGTGACTCGCCCTGCACGCGCGGTCCTGATCGCGGGCCTCGCCGCGGCCGCGCTCGCCGTGCTCGATGGCTTCGTCCTGCCGGGCGTGTTGCGGAGTCTGATCCAGCTCTCGCTTCCCGTCCGCGTGGTGATCTCCGCGATCCTGATCGCCCCCAGCGGCATCTGCATGGGCTTCATGATGCCGACCATCATCCGGGTGCTGAACGACGCCAACAACCCGCTGGTCCCGTGGGGCTGGGGCGTGAACGGGGCGACCTCCGTGATCGGCACGGTGATCGCCACCGTCGTGGCGATCTACGCGGGCTTCACCGTGACCTTCTGCCTCGGTGCTGCTTGTTATGTCGTGTCCAGTCTCCTGGGAGCGCGGATGTGCCGGCGAATCACGGCAGGCTGATGCCGAAGTTGCCGACCGCGAGGGCGACGGGCACGCGAGCGACCGGAGCCGCGGGCGCCGACTCGGTGGCCTTCGCGAAATACGGCAGCGGTACGCCTTCGAACACGAGGACGTTGTTGCCGACCAGGCCGTCGGTGAGGAACGCGATCGTCGTCCAGTCGGCGCCGACCACCGTCCGTAGCACCTCGCGCCCGTTGCACCGCACCACGACGGGCATCGTGACGCCGGGCGGGACGTTCGCGGCGATCGGGACCGTCACCCGGTGCGGCTCGGGCATGAGCAGCGGGAGCAGCGTCGTCGCCGAGGCGGCGGTGGTCCAGCGCCACGCATGCGCGGTCCCGCCCGCCGCGCTCGATTGGGGCGCGCCGAAGCCGTCGAGCACGTACGGCGCCCCACCCGCAGCCGCGACGCCCCAGGTCGAGCGCACCGCGCGGTACGTCCCGTCGATGTAACCCAGCACGCCCGGCACCAGCGCGTAGCTCCCCACAGCGACATCCCACCGGCGCAGGTCGGTGCCGTGCCGCGCCGCGAACAGTGCACTCGCGGGGAGCTCGAACGGATTGCCGATCGCCGCATACACCGGCTTCGCGAGCCATGCGAGGTAGCGCGGGGCATCGGCGCAGCACGTCGCGCGGTTGTCACGGCCCGCGGCGAGCCCGTGGCGTAGCTTGCTCGTCCACGCGACGTTCCACGCGACGAGATAGCCCAGCGCGAAGATCGCGATCGCGCGCTGCACGACCGCCGGCACGCGCGGCGTCAGCCACACGTGCGCCGCCCGCAGCAGCACGGCGAGCCCCACGACCACTGCGATCGTGACGGAGCACAGGCGGCGCTGTCCGAACGACGCACCCGACCACCACTCGTACGTGATCGCGTTCGTGTAGACCTGCGTCGCGACCGCGAGCAGCATGGCAAAGCACACGAAGCGGACCGCGCGCCCGAGCCGGGTCCCCGCGACCGCGCCGACGAGCAGCCCGACGACGCCGAGGTACGCGATCGGCGTGGTCGACAGCCAGCCGTTGCGCGACGAGAACAGCAGCTCGAGCACCAGCGCATGCCCGTAGCGCATCTGACCGGGGCCCTGTGGCGTGGTGAGCCAGGAGCCGTACATCTGCTTCCACACGTAGAGCTGCGGCAGGTGCAGCGCGAGCGCGACGCCGAGGACCACCGCGCCCCGCGCGAGCACCGCCGCCGCCGCCGCGGGTGCCGAGCGTACCGGGGCCGGTGCGCCAGGATCGAGGGGCTGGCGCAGCGCGCGGACCGCGAGCACGCCCAGCTCGAGCGCGACCACCACGCCGAACGCGACGTCCTGCACGCGCACCATCGCCGCGATGCCGAGCAGCACGCCGAGGATCAGGGCGCGCCGCCACCGCAGGTCGTCGAGGGTGAGTGCCCAGTAGGCGAGGAACGCCGCGCTCGCCGCCGCATCCATCGCGTGCGCGTACGACGGCATGTATGTCGAGTAGTAGAGGAGCGAGGTCCCGAGCAGCGACGCGACGCCCGCGAGCGCCGGCCCCCAGCTGCCTCCGACGAGCCGGATCGCGACGAGGATCCCGAGCCCGATCGCGAGCCACGCGAACAGCACGCTCGAGGCGTACAGGATGCGCTGGTGAAACATCGTGTAGCCGTGCGTCGGGATGTGCGCGCCGAACGCGTTCGCGACCAGCGCCGCGCCGTGGGCCAGCGCGAGCACCGGCGCCCAGACGAGCGACGGCCCGATCTGCTGCATCACGTTCTTGCGGCCCGTGACCGTGCGCGGCTGGGCCCACGGGTCGCCGAACCGTGCGAGGTCGTTGTCGAAGTTGAAGTCGTGATCGAAGACGATCGAGCGCGTGATCAGGAAGTGCATGTGCCCGTCGCCGCGCGCCATCACGGGCCGGTACACGCCGTCGCCACGCGCCGCATCGGGGTGCGCGTCCTCGTTGGAGTTACTGCAGTACATCACCGCCGTGGAGAGCGCCGCGACCACCACGAGGAGGCTCGGGACCCGACCGAGCTGACGCGCGAACTGACGCACGTGGTCGCTCGCTCTCCGGAGGCGTCCCATGGGCGCGGCGACGCTAGCGTGATTTCGCGTCGAAGTCGCGACGCCCGGAGATTCGCGCGCGCGGTTCGAGAGCGCTAAGCTCTCCCAGCCTGATGCCTGCCTCGCCACGTCGCCTCGCGGCCGCAGCGAGCTGGCTGGCGCCGAGTCTCGTGGCCGCGTGCGTCGGCGGTGCGGTGATGGGCCTCGCGGAGGGGCTGGGCGAGCTGGATCCTGGTGGCTCGCTGGCGGCGGCGGGGTTCGTCGCGCTCATCGCCATTCCGGTGATCGCGCTGCTGCTGATGGTCGGGCGCATCGTCATCGTGGCGTGGCGTCCCCGCGAGCTGGCGCTGGCGCTCGTGGAGCGCGACGATTCGATGCCGAGGCTCGCCGGCTGGATGGTGACGATCGCGCTGGGGCTCGCCGCGCTCGCGGCGATCGTCCGCGAGGCCACGTGGGTGCTCGCGCGGCACACGCCGTTCCGCGCGCCGACGGTCGGCCTGCTCTACCCGCTCGTGGTCGCCGGGGCCACGCTCGTGCTCGCAGCGCTCTCCGGTCCGGTGGCGCGCGTGGCCGCGGCCGCCGCCCGCAGCGCCGATGCACGCTGGCGGGCGCGGGGCCATCGCACGCTCCTGACGCCCCGGATGCTCGCGACCACCGCGGGCGTGATCGTGATCGCCGGCGCCACGGTCGCGTGGAACCGGGTGGTGCGTCCGGCGATCGGACCGCTCGACCTCTCGCCGCTCGACGCGCCGTTCGCGGGGCTGGTCGCGACCACCCTCGCCGCGACGGCCTGGCCGCGCCTGGCCCGCTTCAGGAGATCGCGCCTGGCGGGCGGGGCGATGGCGATCCTTGTCGCGGGCGCGCTGATCGCGGTCGCCCTCGTCACCCCGGACGCCCGGCCCTCGATGACGCTCGAGATCTGGGGTGTGAAGCCACTCGCCGGGCTCGCGATCGAGCGGCTGTACGACCTCGAGACCATCCGCGCCCACGTCTCGCTCGCGGAGTACCAGCCCGTGGCGCGCCCGGGCGCCGCCCACCCCGACATCATCCTCGTGACGATCGACACGGTGCGCGCGGACCACACGCCGCCGTATGGAGGCACCGCCGACATGCCCGTGCTGGCGGGGCTCGGCGTGCGCGGCACCGTGTTCGAGTGGGGGTTCTCGCCGAGCAATGTCACGCGGCGCTCGATCCCGTCGCTCATCACCGGGCTCTCCGCCGACCGCGTGCACGGACGGGTCGTCGGGTGGGCGCTGCGACTCGATCCGCGCCACGTCGTGCTCGCGGAGCGCCTCCAGGCCGGCGGCTACGACACGGCGGGCTTCATGTGCTGCGACGGGTTCTGGGGCGAGCGCGCCAAGACCGGCCTTCAGCGCGGGCTCGCGCACGTCGAGATCGACCACGACGGGCTCGCGCTGTCGAAGCTCGCATCGACGTGGCTGGCCGCGCGCGAGGCCACCCACCCCACCCGGCCGCTGTTCGTCTGGATGCACATCCTCGAGCCGCACAACTGGACGACCCTCGCCGCCGAGCCATCCGATCCCGGCGACCGATCGCGGCTCTACGATCGCTCGCTCGCGAGCTGTGACCCGATGCTCGCGGCTCTGCTGAGTCCGTTCGCCGGACGCTCGCCCGACCGCGCGCCGATCATCATCGTCACCGCCGACCACGGCGAGGCTCTCGGCGATCACGGCAGCGCATATCACTCGACCGATCTGTACAACTCGCAGACCCGGGTGCCGCTCGTGATCGCGGGTCCCGGGATCCCGCGGCAGCGGGTGACCGAGACCGTGTCGCTGACGGGGCTGACGCCCACGATCGTCGAGCTCGCGGGATTCACCGCGGCCGACCATCACATGGACGGGATCGCGTTCACGGCACTCGCGACGGGGCAGCGCGGGTCACGACCGGACGGGGTCGCGTTCGCGGCGATGATCAAGGACCGGTCGAATCCCGGCAACGTGACCGCGTACGTCCGAGGCCACTGGAAGCTGCTCGTGATCAACGGACGCGAGGAGCTGTACGACATCGCGATCGACCCGGACGAGCGCGTCG
Source organism: Deltaproteobacteria bacterium (assembly GCA_043716635.1). Lineage (GTDB taxonomy): Bacteria > Myxococcota_A > Polyangia > Haliangiales > Haliangiaceae > JABFXX01. The sequence continues at coordinate 6,086 of JAYSYE010000581.1, forward strand.
ACGTGGCCGCGCGCAATCCGCAGGTGCTCGTCGAGGTGAGGGCCGCGCTGGCGGCGCGAAATGCAGCGGCCCGCGCGTCGCCATTCGAGTAAGCTGACGACGGGATGCGCGCACGCGGCTCGAGGATCGTGGGGGTCGCGGGGATCCTGGCGGGCGCGGTGCTCGGCGCGGCCGGTTGCGTGACGAGCTACCGCGGCGTGGTGTACGCGGACGCGAACCACAACGGCACCCGGGACCACGGCGAGGTCGGCGTCCCGCACGCCACCGTGGCGCTCGGCCACACGGTGTTCGGGGCCACCGGCGACGACGGCGGATTCGATCTGCAGCTGATCGATGGCATGAGGGGCATCGTGTGGGTGAGCGTGCCGAACGGCTACACGCCGGGGCCGGTCTGGACCCTGGCCGGGGAGTCCAGCGCGGAGCTCGCGCTCGGCGTCACGCCGCTCGCTCATCCCGTGCCCGACCCGATGACGTTCGTGCTCGCGTCCGATTCGCACATCTCGCCCCGGCAGCCATTCGGCGCCGACCTCGCGGGCGCGCTCGCGGGCATGGCCGCGCTCGACCGCCCCCCGGCGTTCGTGACGGTGACGGGCGACCTGACGCAGAGCAACGAGGACGACAACTTCGATCTCGTCGATGACGGCATCGCGGGGCTCGCCGTGCCGTACATCCCCGTCAACGGCAACCATGACTGGTACGACGGTGGCGCCACGTGGTTCCGGCGCGAGGGCCCCGACAACTACAGCTTCGATCTGGGGACCGTCCACTTCGTCATCTGGAACATGATGATGCCGCTCGACGAGATCACGACGTACCTGGGGCTCGAGCTGGCGCACGTGCCGCCGGGGATGACGGTCGTCGCGATGACTCATGCGCCGCCGATTCCGCCGATCATCGCCGCGCTGAAGCAGCTCGGCGTGGATTACGTGCTGTCGGGGCACACGCACACGAACCGCGTCGTCGATCACGGCGGGATGATCGAGCTGACGACGGAGCCGCTGCTGATGGGCGGGCTCGACCAGCTCCCGGGCGGGTATCGCGTGATCACGATCGATCACGGGGCGCTCTCGGCGTATCACCGCACGACGGTCGATGGCCCGCAGCTCGCGGTGATCGCGCCGACGGCAGCCGCGTGCGTGCCAGCCGCGGGCGCGCGCGCCGTGGTCGCGACCGAGATCGACGCGGGCGAGCCGGCGGTGACGGTGTCGGTCGATTGCGGGACGCTGATCGCGCTCGCGCGCGACGGTGGGTGGAGCTTCTCCGGGGCGCTGCCCACGCTCGCACCGGGCTGGCACACGCTGACGGTGGATGCGCACGCGCCCTCGGGGCTCGCGCAGTCGCGCGCGGTGAGCTTCGAAGTCTGCGACGAGGAGGCGCTCGCGACGCCGACCGCGACGTGGGCGCAGACCGGCGGCGGGCCCATGCACGCCGGGGCCTCGGCCGCGGCGGTAATACCGCCCCTCGCGGCGCGGTGGACGGCGACGGTCGGCGGTCACATCGTGCACGCGCCGCCCGTGATCGGCGACGGCGCGGTATTCGTGACGGCGACGGATCTCGGTGATGGCAAGTCGGGTGGGCTCGCGGCGTTCGAGCTCGCGACCGGTGCCCTGCGGTGGCGCGTCGCGACGCCGATTCCGGTGCGCGGCGCCCCGGCCGTGATCGGCCAGGTGGTCGCCATCGGCGAGCTGGACGGTCGCGTGCTCGCGCTCGATACACGCACCGGCGCCACGCGGTGGACGTACGCCCTCGGCGAGGGGCTCGAGCCCGAGGCCGCGAGCCTGTTCGCGTCGGCGGCCGCGGATGGGACAGACTTCGTGATCGGGAATCAGCGGCGGCTCGCGGTGCTCGATGCGGAGACGGGGACGCCGCGGTGGCAGGTCGACCCGGTGCCGGGTGGCCACTACTCCCAGTCGCTCGCGGCCGTCGCGATCGCCCCTCCGACCGCCGCGGTGCCGAGCGGGCTCGTGATCGGCACGTTCCATCGCGATGCGGGCGGGGTGGCCGCGTTCGCGCGGGACACGGGCGTCGAGCGCTGGCGGCTTCACGGCGGATACTCGATCGGCATCGAGGCGACGCCTGTGGTCGCCGGCGACACCGTCTATGTGGTCGACAGCGCGACGGATGTGACTGCACTCGCGCTCGCGACGGGCGCCGTGAAGTGGAGCACCAAGCTGCGCGAGGAGGGCTTCGAGTGGGGCCAGGCGTCGGTCGGCGAGCCGGCGATCGCCGACAACGTGATCGTGGTGCCGACGATGCTCCACGACCTCGTCGGCCTGGACGCGACGACGGGCGCGATCCTGTGGCGCCACAGCGGGCGCCCGTCGCCGCTCCGCACGAATCACTATGCGGGCAGCGGCCAGTCGGGCTTCGAGTCCGGCCCGGTGATCGCGGGCGCGACCGTGTGGGCGGCCGACACGTCCGGGCACCTGAGCGCGCTCGACCTCCATACGGGCGCGCTCCAGTGGGAGACCGAGCTCGGGGTGCCGGTGCTCGCGAACCTCTCGCTCGCAGGTACGTGGCTGGTCGTGGGCTCGTACGACGGCTCGGTGCGCGCGCTCGCGCCGTCCTCGCGGGTCGCGACACCACCGACGCCGACGGCCTGTGCCGCGCCCGGTGAGGTTCCTCTCGATCCCTCGGAGCCACTGGATCCGGGCGGCTGCGCGGCGGCGCCGGGCGCGGGCCCGACGGGCGCGGTCGGCCTGGTCGGCCTGGTCGGCCTGGTGGGCCTGGTCGGCCTGGTCGGCCTCACGCGGCGACCGCGGCGCTCGCGGCTGCGTTCGGGTTCGCGGGCGCGCTCACGAGCACGCTGATCCGCGACACTGCGCGCCTGGTCGCAGGATCGGGCCGCCTTCGCTGCCCAGGAGGCCAGCGCCCGGTCGTACGCGCGGGAGGTCCGCCCCCGCCAGCGGCACGCGTCGTGCTCATCCCCGCAAGCATCACCATGAAGACCGCATCCACCGCCGCGCCCCTCGATCTCAACGCTCTCAAGGATTCCCTGCACTCCGTGATGAGCTCGGACGGGTTCGCGGTGCTGAAGAAGCACTTCGACGACCTGCGGACGAAGTTCACGTCGCCCCCCGCGGGCGGCATGAACGCTGTCGCCCCGAACGCGATTCCCGGCTCGCCGGTCGCGTCGAACATGATCGCGAACGTGACGAGCTACGCCAAGGCGAACCCGGTCCGCACGGCCGCGATCGCGCTCGGTGCGATGGCGCTGCTGAAGCGCTTCGGCGGCGGCAAGATCACGGGCGCCACAGTGCTCAGTGGTCTCGGACTCGTGGCCAGCACGCTGCTCGCCGCCCGCAAGTAGCGGCTCGCGTCGCGCGTCGGCTTCGGGGGCTGGACGGCGTCTGATCCTGTGCTGCGAGCACGCTCGCGAGT
>JAYSYE010000582.1:0-9418 GCA_043716635.1 Deltaproteobacteria bacterium
TCAGCGACGACGGTGCGAACGCCGACGTGCCACGGCCCACGGGCTCCGAGATCCTGCGGGGTCGGAAGTAACGTGGCCGTTCCGCACGCGGCCCCGGTCGTCACGCGTGGGGGTACCCCGACCGTCGCGCTCGGCGGATGGGTCGCTTGCCCGCATGCGACGAGCGTCATGACGCCGAGGAGCCTCACGATGCCGAGCACGAACGCACGATACCGGAACCCCGCCAGACGTGTGCTCGGGGTGCGTCAGGCTCGACCGGGATGTCCTGGCCGCGGCCCGAATCGACAAACGGCTCACCCCCGCGAGGCGCGCAGCACGGTCGTCACGCGCAGAGCGCCTCGCCCGCGTCGTATAACCAGCGCAGGAAGGGCGTGACGTCGGGAGGCGCATCACTCGTCCACGTGTTGACCAGGATCGTACGCTCCGCGACCAGCGTCAGCTTCATGGATCCTTCGTCCGGCACCCCGGCGCGCACCGAAAGGACGACCCGCCGCAGGTCATGCGTTGCGATGAGGCGGTCGATCTCGGCGAGCGCGGAATCGGCGAGGCGCCCCCGTCTCGGCTCGTCGCGCCAGGAATAGCCAGCCGTCTTCACGGCGACCACCTCGCCGTTCGCAAAGACCGTGACGACCATGCCCGGCCACAGCCCGTGGCGTGCATCGAGCTCGATGGAGCGCCACGCGCGTGCGGTGCCATCGCGGGCCGAGCCGCTCGCAAACAGCGTGGTTCGTCGGGCCGCGTGGGCCGCTTGCGCCAGCATCGCAGGACCCGGTACCGGTGCAACGACCCGGTCCCGGATCGCCCGCGACAGCCACGTGGCTGCGGGTTCGATGATGAAGCCCTGCTGCACGGCCCGTGTGCACATTTCAGCTGCGAGGCCGAGCAGGTCGACGTACGTGCGACCCGAGTCCGGAAACGCGTCGATGAAGCCCTCGAGCACGGTCACATCGAGTCGTTCGATGGCATCCATGATCTCGGGTGGCAATGTCGATAGGTCGACGCCGAATGCCGGATCGTAAGGACCGGACCCTGCGTCAGGCGGCCCGACCCTCTCGATGCGGACACCCAGTGCTCGCGCGACTCCGCCGTATGCCGCGACCGCCGCGACCGCGACGGGGGACTCCGCGAGATCATCCATCCTGCGGATCCGCTGGAACGGTCCGTCGAACGCGCGCACGATCTCCGCGCCGGCCTCCTGCCCTGCGAACGCGGCGACCTGGGCGGCGAGCTCGGTCGCGTCCCGGAGCCGCGGGCCGGCGGTCCGGAGCGTCGTTCGATACAGCTGCTGCGAGTCCGCGAACGCCTTCAGCTTCGCCGCGGCGGCGAACGGTTTCGGATCGGAAGCACCGGCGGCTTCGATGGGGCTGGCCCAGCTCGGCATCATCGCCCGACGATACGCTCACGAACCGGGCGTCGGCCGAACGCGCAACGTCGCCGCTCCGGCGGAACCCGCGAAGGCGGGACCCAGCCGGGCAGCGCAGGCAGGATCATTCGCGTTAACGGCGTCGCGCAGCGTGCACCAGGCCGCGATCGAGAAAGCTAGCAAACCGCTACGCGGAGGATGCCGACAAGCTTCGTGACGACCGAACGAAACTGTGCGGCAAGGTCGAGGACGTGGGAAGCATAGGTCGCCAAGCTGCAAGCCGCCCGACTCAAACTCGAGGCAACCGCCCAAGTCAGCTCCCGCTCGATACCGGGATCTTGGTCAGGTGCTCCCCTGTCGACCGACGCTACTCGTCATCGAAGTAGTCGCTGTCGACCCGCGGTACGTTCACCGGCTTGGGCGTCACGCCGACGCTGTGGTCGATCATCAGGTTGGCGAGGCGGGTGCCGTTCACCAGCACGATGCGGCCGCGGCCGCGGCTGGCGGTGTCCACGGCGTCACGCGTGAAATCGCTGGTGGTCAGGAGTACGCCCTTGTCGGCGCCCTGGAGCTGCAGCGCGCCCATGAACGTCTGGATCTCGGGGCTGCCGACCTTGTTGGTCCATCGCTTGGCCTGCACGTAGACCTTCTCCAGCCCGAGGCGATCGAGCGACACGATGCCGTCGATTCCGCCGTCGCCGCTGCCACCCACCCGCTGGAGATCGCTGCGGCTCGTGCCGTAGCCCATCGCGTGGAGGAGATCGAGCACGAGCCCTTCAAAGAATACTGGCGATGCCCGCATGATGCGTTCCAGCAGATCGAGCCGGACGCTCTCGCGAATCTCGGCGACGGCGCGCTCGATTAGCTCCGAGGGACTCTCGGTGCGGGACGCCGGAGCCGCCATCCCGGTCTGGTCGGAGGAGGTTTCGCCACCGCCCTCGCCATCCGCGCGGCTGTCTTTTCGCGGTACCGCAAGAGCCCATGCTTCGGCTTCGGTGAGCGGTTGGGGATGAGCGCGCACGAACGCGAGCCCAGCCGGCGTGAGCTGCCAGAACCCACGCTTCGGGCTCGACGATAGCCGTGCTCGCTTGAGGCGATCGTGCGCCCACCCAGCGCGGTTCCGATACAGCGCCTGAGCGCCGCTCGGCAGGGTGAGTGCTCGGTCCGCCTCCGAGAGTCGCATGCGGTCCGCGATTCGGTCGTGCGCCGTATGCGCGTCCAGCCCGGCGCTAGCTTCCGCAAGCACGCGGAGCAGGGGGTCGATCATTTCGTCAAACGTTGGGAACGGCACCTACGCGGCCCCCGCAGCGGCCGCCGCTCGCGGATGTGCTCGTCGCTTGGGGCCGCCGAAACACTCTTCGGTCTCAATCAGCGCCGACCGCAGGTGGTCAGCGACTTCTTGGGCGGGGCTGTGCTGGTCCGGCCAGTTGACCGAGAGCTGGGCGCCGGTCCTGGCGACGGTGTCGGTCATACGTTCGCCTTGAGTGATGAAGACGCCCCAGGTAACCACGATTGTCGCGGCCTGTCGCGGCCTAGTGTGCACGGCGGCCACAAGTTCGTTGATCGTGTTCGTCTACTGCGAGCCAACGCGCCGTTGCGGCGCGCACCCAGCTCACGGCGATGCTGGTAGCGATTTAGACAATCGTCGGGTTTCGGTGGCTCACCGCGATCCGCGGAATTGCGGACGACGGGCCGGCTCCAGGTCCCAATGCGGAAAGCAGGTTCTGCTCGCGGTGACTTCCTCCTCTGTCAGTACAGCGGGCGCATAGCCTCGACCACGCGCATGGCGTGCGGAGCGATAAGCGTGGCGAAGTACACGGCCAGCTCGGGCTCGTTGACGCCATGCTTCCGCAGCAGCGTTCGCGCGCGCGCGTCGATGTCGTCGACATGTAGTTCTTTGCCGTCGAGCAAATCGAACTTGCGAGTCTCCTTGAGTCCGTTCTTCCTCCGCCCGAGTTCGTACGACTCCTGCCACACGTGACACTCGGTATCGCGCCGGTAGTGAACCCAGAGCCGCTCATCCTCGCTCATCGAGTCGCGCATGGCGCGGATGGCGTCGCGGACACCGCGGGATTCAATCGCCAGCTTCGAATTGCCGACGCCGCAGTCGTTCGCGAGCTTGCAGACGCGCTCATACGAACCGCCGACTTCGTCGAGCACGCCATACAACCTGATCCAAAATACGGTGGTCGTGTCGACGCCAGCCGCCGTGCCACGAGCCGAGAGCTCGCTTGCAGCCCGGACCAACTCCTGCACCCACTGCAGCGCTTGCCTGGCGCGAACCTCCGACCGCTCGTAGATCGCTTTCTTCAGACGCTCCTTCTCATCCGCTGATAGCTGACCCATACCACCTCCAAACGCCGCAACTAAGCATAGGAAGGCTCGACACGCCAAGGTGTGACAACGAGGAGACCTTCACGCTAGCCTCGTCGAGGCCGTCACCAGATCCGCGCGATGCTCGTCAAGGACCGTGAGCTCATCGAGGCGGCGCTGATGCGTGATCCATACGAGTAAAGCTGCGAGCGGAGTCTCCGGACGAGTTCGCGGTGTTCGTGAAGCGCGCCACGAATGTGGTTGCGAACATGGACCGCGGGTTCTCGCGCGGAGACTCGATCACCCGGGCGAACGCCGCCGTTGACGCAGTTCGCTCGCGCAAGCCGTGAGGGAGCTCCGCGTCGAGCCCGTCGCTCATCCAGAGTTCGACGCTGCTGCGGGTATGAGGGAGAGGGAGGGCGCCAAGGTCTGGGTTCGGAGGTCATCTCCGAAGGCCCCAGCCGGCTCGGGTCATCGCACTCGGCGCTCAGCCCGGCTGGCTGCTCATCGCCGCCTTCATCTTCTGATACGCCGGGCGCTGGCAGCAGCGGTCGCTCCACGCGTTCAGGTGCCCGAGCTGGGTGAAGTCGACGACGTTCATGTGGCGAAGCCAGTCGAGGAGCGACGTCATGTGCGTGTCGGCGAGCGAGTACGTGCCGAGGAGGTACTCGCGGTCGGCGAGCGCACCGTCGAGGACGACGAGGTGCTTCTGGATGTCGGCCTTGGCGGCCTCGCCCTGCTTCGCGTTCTTCTGATCGTCCGGGTAGTAGGACTGCGTGTTGCGCCCGAACCGAGCGATGGCCTCGCCGAGCGTGACGTTCGCCCAGGTGATCCACTTCATCGCCTCGCCCCGCTTGGTGCCGGGCGCGGGATACAGCTTCGTCTCGACGCCGAACGTCTCGCCCAGGTACATCGTGATCGCAGCCGACTCGACGATCGACGTGCCGTCGTGGACGACGAGCGGCGACCCCGTTCGGGTTCAGCTTCAGGAACTCGGGCTTCTTCGTGTCGCCAGCCCGGATATCGACCTTCACCTTCTCGTCACTCACGATCACCGCGCATCCTCGCGGCGGGCGCCCTGCTCGATCCAGCGCCGGACGAGATCCACGGCACCGGGGTCGATCTGGATCAGCGGCGTATCGATCCCATCGAGGTCGGCCGGCATCAGGCGGTCGCAGCCCTCCCCGGTCCAGTAGCGTTCGGGGGCCTCTCCGGTGAGCTTGAAGTACAGGAAGCTCGACTCCGGGTCTCCAGGCACCACGAGCGTCGCAGGGCCGTCGCCCTGATTGCACTTGTACCAGCTGCGCATCTCCAGGTCGGTGCCGCCTCGGCTTGCGACGAGGTTCGGCGTGAAGAAGTCGTGGCAGCGGTTGCAGTACTGGTCCCAGACCGGCTGGATGTCGCGCTGGTAATCGACGCGCTCCGACACCTCGACGGGCGCATCGGTTCCGCATGCAGCGACGCCGGCCCCCAGCGCGAGAACGCGTGCAATCAGGTGACGAGTGATGATCATGGCGCCACCGTACGCCGGCCGACCTGTACTCATTATCGGAATGATCTGAACGAGATTGTTCGGTACATCCGTATACTGCGGCATGGACCTCGACTCGCTCCGGTGCTTCGATGCGGCCGCGACCACGCTGAACTTCAGGGCTGCTGCGCGCCGCATGCATCTGTCACCCGCTGCGTTCTCCGAGCGGATCCGCCGGCTCGAGGAGGATGTCGGCCAGCGGCTGCTGGTGAGGAGCACGCGGCGCGTCGAGCTCTCCGACGCCGGGCGCAGAACGCTTCCGCTGGCCCGGGAGGTGATCGCCGGCGCAGACCGCGTGCGGTCGGCCGCGTGCGCCACGGGTGACCCGGCTGCGCCGTTCGAGTTGCTGGTCGGCACGCGGTACGAGCTGGGACTGTCCTGGCTCTGTCCGGCGCTCGAGGTGCTGTCGCGCAGCCGGCCAGAGCGGACGCTGCATCTGTCCAACGGAGACAGTCCGGACCTTCGCGCGCGGCTCGACCGCGGTGACCTGGACGCGATGATCGGCTCGATGCGGCTCACGAGCCCCAGGCTCGAATACGCGGCCCTCCACTCCGAACAGTACGTGCTGGTGGGTCGCAACGCTCGCCTGCGGGCCGCGCGCGACGCGCACGCGCTGACGCTGGTCGATGTCTCGGCTGATCTGCCGCTGTTCCGCTACTTCCTCGACGCCGCGCCGGTTGCGGCGCCCTGGCAGTTCGCGCGCGTCGAATACATGGGAGGGATCGCGGCCATCCGGCGTCGGCTACTCGACGGAGCCGGCCGCGTCGCGGTGCTGCCGAGGTACTTCATCCAGCGCGACCTCGATGCACACCGGTTGACCCGGATCTTGCCGAGGATCCGGTTGCGCTCCGACAGCTTCCGGCTGATCTGGCGCACCGGACATCCGCGCGAACGGGAGTTACACGCCCTCGCCGAAGAGCTTCGCAAGATCCCGCTGCGCTGACCGGTCGAGCGTGCTCGACCATGGCGCGCAGCCAGCACCCTACGGCTTGCGACCGACGTCCGGCGGCGCCCCGGTCGTGGGCTTCCACAGGCGCTCGCGTCCGACGGCCAGCAGCAGGAGCATGAGCCCGACGAAGGGAACCATCGACAGCAGGTCGGAGCTGCCGCCGTGGAAGAACGGATTGTGGGCATGGGCCCAGGCCTCGAGCTTCCGGTTCACGTTGCCGAGGGCGCCGGCCATGAACGCGATCACGATCCCGGCGATCGCGCCGCCCGCGATGTAGCCCGATGCGAGCAGCACACCGGGGCTCTTGTCACCTTCGGCGGAGAGCTCCTCCTCGGTCAGCGCCGCCGCCGCGTGCTTCTTGCGGACGTGGCGGTCGACCAGCCACCGGATCGCACCGCCGAAGAAGATCGGCGTGGACGAGGAGAGCGGCAGGTAGACGCCGACCGCGAACGCGAGCGACGGGATCCCGGCGAGCTCGAGCGTGAGCGCGATCATCACGCCGAGGAGCACGAGCCCCCACGGCAGCTTGCGGTCGAGGATGCCCTTGATGATGTACGACATCAGGGTCGCCTTCGGCGCATCGAACTTGGTGACGCGCGAGCCATCGGGCCGCTCGCTGTGGAGCCCGTTGATGCCCGGATCGATGAGGTAGACGGCCAGGCCGGTCGGATCCACCAGGTACTTGCCGGGCGCCCCGCCCACCGCGTCGGCCTTCTGCCAGACGAGCAGCTCGCGCGGATCGTCGTCAGCCTGCGGGCCGTGCAAGGGCTCCTTGCGCGTCAGCTTCGAGGCATCGGTTCGCAGGTCGCCCGCGAAGTTCTTGCGAATGACCATGGTCGCGGCGTGCGACGTCGGGTCGACGAGGTACTCGCCCGGCAGCAGGTCCCCTTCCTGGGTGGCGAGGGTGAGCGTCCGGTAGGCCGCGTGCTCTCGCGGCATGTCGCCCGCGTTCGCCGGCGCGTAGACCGGCAGTGCGCTGAAGCGCTCCGCCGACAGCGCGACCGGGTCGGCCACGTGCTCGAAGGTCGTCGGCGTGACGTAGAGCGTCGCGGACTCGTTGAGCTTCAGCAGGATCGGCCCGAGGACCAGCGCCGAGGCGACCGCTCCGACGAGGATGGCGATCTGCTGGTGGCGTGGCGTCGCCCCGATGAGATAGCCCGTCTTCAGATCCTGCGACGTCGTGCCGCCGTTCGACGCCGCGATGCAGACGATCGCGCCGACCGACAGCGCCGTCACGTAGTAGCTCGGGCCGGTCCACCCGATGAGCACGAAGATGGCGCACGTCAGCAGCAGCGTGGCGACAGTCATCCCCGAGATCGGGTTGGACGACGACCCGATCTCGCCGGTGAGCCGCGAGCTGACGGCCACGAAGATGAAGCCGAAGAGCAAGATCAGCACCGCGCCGCCGAGGTTCATGTGCAGCGGGGTCGCGAGCACGATCACGAGCATCAGCAGCACCATGCCGATGCCGACGACCTTGAGTGACAGGTCGCGGTCCGTGCGCAGGCCCGCGTGGGCGGTGGGCGCGGCCTTGGTCCCGATCAACCCCAGATCGACCAGGCTGCCCCGGAGTCCCTGCCAGATCGTGGGCACGGCGCGGAGCAGGCTCACGATGCCGCCCGCGGCGACCGCGCCCGCGCCGATGTAGAGCACGTACGCACCGCGGATCGCGTCTGGCCCCATCTGACCGATCGGGATCGTGCCCGGCGCGATCGGCAGCGGATTGCTCTCGCCAAAGAACGAGATGGCGGGAATCAGCACGAGGTACGCGAGCACGCCACCGGCGCACATCACCGACGCGATCCGCGGGCCGATGATGAAGCCCACGCCGAGGAGCTCTGGCGAGATCTCGGACGCGACCGATGCGCTCTTGAGCGGCGCGCCGAACACCTTCTCGGGGACCTCCTTCCACAGCTTGAACGCGGACATCGCGGTCTTGTAGAGGAGCCCGATCCCGAAGCCCGCGAAGATCGTCTTGCCACCGTTGACCTCGACCGCGCTCGCGTTGCCCTCGGCGGCAGCGGCCCGCGACTCGGCGGAGGCACCCGCCTTGAGCACCTCGGCGCACGCGGTGCCTTCGGGGTACTTGAGGATGCCGTGCTGCTCGACGATCAGCGCGCGGCGGAGCGGAATCATCATCAGGATGCCGAGGATTCCGCCGAGCACGGCCACGAGCGCGACGCGCGTGAGCTCGAGATCGAAGCCGAGGATCATGATCGCGGGCATCGTCACGCCGACGCCGAACGCGATCGACTCCCCCGCGGACCCCGCAGTCTGGACGATGTTGTTCTCGAGGATCGTCCGGTTGCGAAGCCCGAACCTCGAGAGCGTGCGGAACAACGCGATCGAGATGACGGCCACCGGGATCGACGCGCTGACGGTCAGCCCGACCTTGAGCACCAGGTACAGGGACGAGGCCCCGAACACCATCCCGAGCAGGGTCCCGACGATGAGCGGGACGATCGTGAGCTCCTGGAGCTTCGCGGCCGCCGGAATGTACGGTTTGAACGGCTCGGGCATGCGCCCACGGATGTACCGCGGAATCGAGGCGCGCTTCGAGCCCGCGCGGTCACGCGGCGCGAAGTCACGTCACGTCGTCTGTCCCGTCACGGCATGGATGACGAGCGCAGCACGGACTCCAGGGTGAGCTCGACCACGACGGCGTGGCCCAGCACGAGGTCGATGGGCGCGGGCTCCACGCGCTGGCGGTCGACGAGGTCCGCGCGGCCGAGCGCGAGCACATCCCGGCGCCCGGTGGCGAGCCACCTCGACACCGTGGCCACGTGCACCCGGTGGGCACGGCCGATCTCCTCGACGCTGTGGCGCTCCGCGTAGTAGTGGCGCATCACCGCTCGCGTGCGCTCCGGCTGCGCGGCAACGGCAGCGTGCAGCGCGGTCTGGAGGCCCCCTCCGAGACCGCGCGCAGGCTCGCGAATGTCTGCGTTCGGCGCGAGGCCGAGGATCGCCTCGAGCTCGTGGCCCGGTGTCGGAAGTGGATGGCGCCGCCGGCGACGCGTCAGCGCCAGGCGGAGCGCCGCGCCCTGCATCCACGCGTCCAGCGGCTCGTGACCGGAGTAGCCCGCGAGCCGCAGCGACCCATCGCGGGGGAGCAGCAGCTTCTCGCGCAGCATCTGGGTCACATCGTCGATCGCATCGGGTCGCGGATCGACCCGCCGCAGGGTCGCCGGAAGTGCCGCGACGAGCTGGCGATCGAACACGACGACCGCAGCGGCCACGCCCGCACCGACCGCGCACGCGAGGT
>JAYSYE010000583.1:0-3088 GCA_043716635.1 Deltaproteobacteria bacterium
GCCGTATCGCAGATCACGATGTCGAACGCCTCGTCCACGCCGCGGCGGATCGCCTCGAAGATCACCGCGCTGGGGTCACCATTCTGCTTCCCCTTCACGACGGGCACATCCGCGCGGCGGCCCCACTCCTCGAGCTGCTCGGTCGCGGCGGCGCGGAACGTGTCGCCAGCGGCGAGCAGGACCTTCTTGCCGGCCAGGGTCCACTTGCTCGCGAGCTTGCCGATCGTGGTGGTCTTGCCGACGCCGTTCACGCCGAGGACGAGGAGCACGAACGGCTTTGCCCGGTTCAGATCGAGGGGCGGGGCGTCGACGGCGAGGATCTGCTTAGACGTCTTGCGGATCTGGCGCCAGATCTTGTCCGAGCTCTCGAGGTCCGCGCGGGACAGCCCCATCTTCACGGACTGGAAGATGCGATCCGCCGCGCGCGGCCCGATGTCGGCCGTGAACAGGACCTCCTCCAGCTCGTCGACCGTGGTCGCATCGATGTGCTTCTTGCTGAAGAGCTTACCGATGCGTGCGACGAAGCCGCCACGCGTGCGCGCGAGGCCCTGCTTGAATGCATCGCGCGACTCGGCATCGACCGGCGCGTCCGGCCCGTCGGTCTCGGCCTCGGCCTCGGCTTCGGCGTCCTGCGCGCGGCCCGGTACGGCGGGCTGGCCGGGCTTCTGCCGCTGGCGGCGGGGCCGACCCTCGATCGCGGGCTCGACCCCGAGGCGCTCACGGGCGCTCGCCGCCCGCAGCCGGCTCTTCGCGGCAGCCCGCCGCAGGAGGAGGAACACGATCACGAGCGCGACGACCGCGATCGCGAGCTTGATCAGCTCTTGCTGCATTCGGAAGGCTTATAGCTCAGACCGGCCCAGCCGACGTCGCACGCGGTACGGATTGCCGGCGCTCGGCGACCGCCAGCTCGACGCGCTCGGCGGCCGCCGGCAGCACAGACTCGGGGGCGATGCGCGCCGAGAAGTAGAGCTCCTCGACAAAGTCGGTGAGCTCGGCGAGGGCCGGGCTCTCGCGCCGGGTCCGCACGTGGTCGACGATCTGCCGCGGCGACCACACGCCCCAGAGGCGGGGCTCGGGGAGGACGGGCTCGGCGGCGCGCCGATAGAGCTGGAACACGCGCTCGCGCACGGGCACCAGATCGACGCGCACGCCGCGGAGCTCTCCGCGATGGGGGATGGAGACGGCGAACGTCTCGGTGATGAGGCCGGACGCCGTCGCCGAGGCGCGCCAGTCGCCGCCCGTGAGCTGCTCGAGGCTGAAGGTGCCGTCGGGGCCCGTGGCGACCTCGCGGACGTCGTTCCCGAGCACGAGGCGCACGACCGCGCCCTCGACGGCTCGACCGCGCACGGTGTCGCGCACCAGGCCCGCGAACCCGTCGTCGGAGGCGCGGCGCAGCGTGTTGACCAGGCCCGGGCGGCTGGTGACGAGGCCGCCGGGGAGCCCGTCGCCGCGCTCCGGGGTCTCCGCGGCGGCGTCCGCGGGTGCGGGCCGCCGGCGGAGCTTGCGCCAGGGTTTACTGCGCGCGAGGAAGAAGCCGCCCGCAGCGAGGGCGGTCGCGACGAAGGCCGCGATCGTGTAGCTCACGGGGACGGGCTCGGGCGCGCTCACGTGAACCTGGGCGGGGTTCGCGCGGCTCGGGCGGAGGTACGGGGTCGCCGGATCCGCGCTGACCTGGACCGCCTTGTTGCCCTGGCCGACGACCTCGGCCTCCACGGAGAGCTGGAAGTGTCCGTCCGCGGTGGTCGCGCCCTGGGCGAGGCGCCGGTCGCCGGACGCGAGCGTGACCGCGGCGCGTGGGACACCCTTGCCGTCCTCGTCGACCACGGTCCCCGTGACGACGAGCTTGTCCTCGAACGCGAGCTCGGAGGTGGAGAGCGCCATCGCCGTCAGCGTGGCCGCCGAGACCTCGATCGCCACCTCGGTGGTGGCACCCTGACGCGCCGCATCGCCCGCGAACGTCGCGCGGATCCGGCGAGCGCCCGTACCGCCCGCGGTCGCGCGCGTGAGCTCGAACGCGTGATCCGTGGTGATCGCGGCGAGCGGCGGAAGGAGCGCGGTCGCGGTCGGCCACGCTCCCGACGCCAGCGGCGCCGTGATCGAGAGCTGGACCGGCAGCACGGCGGGCTTGTCGTCCACCGTCGCGTCGACGGTGAGCTTCACGCCGGTGGGGCTCGGGTCCGCGCGGAGGACGAGCGTCACCTGCGCCCGCGCGGGGTCGACCGTATCGGCGAGCGCGGCCGGGTCGACAAACGCACCGCCGTCGAACGTCACCTCCACGCGCTGGGGGCCCGCCACCGCCGGCAGCATCAGCTCGAAGCGGCCGTCTGCATCCGTGGTCGCAGCGCCGTGACGACCGCCGAGCGTCACCTCGAGGTGCTGGTGCGGGATGGCGTCACCGGTCAGGGAGTCGAGGAGGTGGCCGGTCACCTCGACCTGATCGGCATCCACGAGGTGCACGCGGTCGAGCGCGATCCGCGTGCGTCCCTTGATCTCGATCCGCGGTGCCGCCGAAATCGGGGCTGCAGAACCTGCCGTGATCGCGGCGGTTCCGACGAGAACGAGCCCGAGCCAACGCACCGGACGTGGTGATAGCACGGCGAAATGTCATAGGGGCGATCCACCCTGCGACCGCCTCGGGGAGATCCGGGGCGGGAGCACCATGAAGATTAAACGCGTCGAGATCATCGGCTTCAAATCGTTCTGCGACCGGGCTGTCGTACAGATCGGGGAGTCGATCACGGGCGTGGTCGGGCCGAACGGGTGTGGCAAGTCGAACATCGTCGACGCCATCCGGTGGTGCATGGGCGAGCAGAGCGCCAAGCACCTGCGCGGCAAGGCGATGGATGACGTCATCTTTGCGGGCTCCGAGTCGCGGGGCCCAGCTCCCATGGCCGAGGTCTCGCTGACGTTCGACGATGTCGGGTTCTCGCACGAGAAGCTCGAGCTCGCGCGCCACAGCGACGAGGCCGAGGCCGAGCGCGCCCTGGCCACGATCGACGAGACAATCGACGAGACGGTCGCTCAGGTCGACGAGGCCGTGCCGGGCGACGAGCTCGCGCCGGTCGAGGCGCCGGTCGAGGAGACCGCG
>JAYSYE010000584.1:0-9394 GCA_043716635.1 Deltaproteobacteria bacterium
GTGGCGTGGCGTGGCGTGGCGTGGCGTGGCGTGGCGTGGCGTGGCGTGGCGTGGCGTGGCGTGGCGTGGCGTGGCGTGGCGTGGCGTGGCGTGGAACGCGGCGCTGTGCAGTGACCGATGCCCGAGGCGAGGGAACAGGGTCGGCGTCGGACGGATCCGCGGCGGGCGCCGCTTGCGCGGGCTCTCGGGACGGCTCCGGAGGAGGGCGGGATACTACCAGCGGCGGTGCGCGGGACGAACCGCGTGCTGCACGAGTTCGGCGGGGGCGTCCGCGGCATCACGGTCGATGGCACGGCGATCGGTCCAGGTAAGACGCGCGCGCGGCGCGAGCTGTCCCCGGATCGCGCACCTGAATCACCGGCACAGCGGAGGGCGGAGCGAGGCGTGGAGCGCGTGGAGCGCGACGACGGGTGGAGCGCGTGGCTGGAGCGCGGCCGCGATGGGGCACAGCGGAAGGCCTTTGCCACGCACCCCGGCGTCGTGCTCGCCGAGGTGCACCGGGCCCGCGGCTCCGGCTGATGGCTGCCATCGACGGGCCTCGACGTGACGAGCCTGGTAGTCCACGATCCGAACGCGGTCGCGCGGGCACGGCGTTCGTTGTAGGTCCGCGCGGCAAGTGGCGGGGGCGACGCTTCGGGCCTCGGTCGAGGCACCGCACGAAGCGTCCGCTCGAGAGTTGGGCGCCGCCGCAAGGCGCACGCGCATGTCGGAAGGCGGGTTGCCGACGAGTAGCCAGACCAGCACTCGATGAACAGCAGCGCCAGCAACTGGCGGGCGAGGTGCGGAATTTGCGGCTGCGCCACGAGCGCTGTTGCCCCGAAGCGGCCCTAGCCGGGCTGAACGTCCAGCGCTCCGGGGCTGCGAGGGCGGTGGCCCGCTGTCGACCGCACCGCTGCTTGGTCTCGTTCGACGACTGACGACTGACGACGACCTCGCTCCGCGGCATCCAGCGCACGCACGAGGCAATGCGTGGAGGATCGGTTTGACGCCAGCATTGGAGACGGACCGGACCTCGTATCCACGGCCGCGCGCTGGGCCATCGGTTCGGGTAAAATATACGCGAATTCAAGTAACAATTTTACGAGTTGCGATAGAGTGTGTGCTGTGATCAAGGGAAAACCGGCGCAGCTGGAGCTTGCGATGCCGGCGGATGCGTCGAAGCGCACGTGGGGTGGGCGGCGTGCTGGTGCCGGGCGGCCGCGGAAGGCGCTCGCCGCGGGCGAGAAGGCTCGCGCAGGTCACGGCCGGCGTCCTTGGATCGATCCTCAGACGGTCGCGCACGTGACGCTACGGACAGTCGCGGCCGTCGGGGGACTACGGCGCATGGACGCGTACCGGGCCCTGAACGCGGGACTTCGCGCGGTGTGGACGCGTGGTGCGTTTCGCGTGCTGCACTTCAGTCTGCAGGGCAATCACGTGCACCTGGTCGCGGAAGCCGATCACAAGGAGCAGCTCTCGAACGGCGTGCGGGCGTTCTGCATCTCGATGGCGAAGCACCTGAACGCGAAGGCGAAGCGGAAGGGACGGGTCTTCGCGGACCGCTATCACGCGCGGGCGCTGCGGACGCCGACCGAGGTTCGCAACGCCCTCCGGTATGTTCTGAACAACTGGCGCCACCACCAGGAATCGCGTGCGCCGTGGCCTGTGGATCCCTACTCGAGCGCCGCCAACTTCAGCGGCTGGCGCGAGCTCGGCGACCGCTGGGAGCTCTACCCGCTGCGGCCGGGCTTCGAACGGGCGCGGACCGCAGCCGCGCAGAGCTGGCTCGCCCAGGAAGGCTGGATGAGAGCAGGGACCATCAGCGTGTGGAGCGTGCCCGGGTAACGAGCCGGAGTCGAGCCCGAGCCCGAGCCCGAGCTGCGGCGGACGCCGACGGCGACGGGAGGCGGCGACGGCGACGGCGACGGGAGGCGGCGACGGGGACGGCGACGGCGACGGGAGTCCGGGGACAGGGGCGTTCTGTACGGTTCCACATTGCTTCGGGTCGGGAGAACGCTGACCCTGGTGGGATGCTCGAGCTCGTGCTCGTGCTCGTGCTCGTGCTCGTGCTCGCGATCGCTGGCGGCATCGTCCTGGCATCCCTGGTCATTGGATTCCTGCGGTTTCTGGTTGTAGGCGACGGGAGGGCGCCCTCTGTGCCGTACCGGGAGAGCCTCGTGTACGCGGACAGCGAGGCAGGGCGGGCCTACCGCATTGCGAACCGCCTCAGGGACGCGCCGGGCATCACCCTCTTCCCGCAGCCAATCAAGCGCAGCGACCTCTACGAAGTGTAAGCCGGGTACTCCCGCCGATACGTCGTACACCTGAGGTGCTGTGGGCACGGAAGCCCGAGCCCGAGCCCGATCGTGCCGCGCGACCGCTACGCCAGGTGGGCGGCGGCGGTCTCGACCGCGGCGGCCATCTCGAGCGCGCTGGCGTAGCGCGCCTGCGGCTGCTTCTCGAGCGCGCGGGTGATGATCGGCTGCAAGGCCTGCGCGACGCCTTCGGGGAGCGGCGGCGGCAGCTGGTCGAGATGCGCCTGGATCAGCTCGATCTGGTTCACCGCCTTGAACGGCGGCACGCCGACCAGCATCTCGTAGAGGATCACGCCCATCGAATAGAGGTCACTGCGCATGTCCGAAGGCTCGCCGCGGAAGCGCTCCGAGGCGATGTACGACAGGCTTCCGACGATCGCGCCCTGCGCGGTGAGCCGCGCGCTGCCCTCGAACGACGCGAACCCGAAGTCGATCAGCACGACGCGCTCGATCGGTCCGGGCGATGGCTCGAGCATGATGTTCGCGGGCTTCAGATCGCGATGCATCACCCCGGACTCGTGCACGGCCGCGAGCCCTTGCAGCGCCTGCCACGTGTAGCTGGCTGCTCGTCGCGGGGCGAGCGCACCCTCGGCCTTGATCACGCCGCGCAGGGTCTTGCCCCGCAGCAGCTCGACCGCGAGATAGGGCTCGTCCTCCGCGGTGACGCCGCTGCCGAGCAGGGCCGCGACGTTCGCGTGTCGCAACCGCGCCTGCACCGCGCCCTCGCGCTCGAAGCGCTGGCGCCCCTGCGGATCGTGCTCGAGGTGCTTGCGCAGGATCTTCAGCGCGACGTACGCCGACGTCTTCAGATCGAGCGCCCGGTACACGTCCGCCATCGCACCCTTGCCGATGCCGTCCTCGATCCGGAACCTGTCGCCGATGACCTGACCCGTACGGTCGCGCCGTTCTGCCACTCGCCCGGACGATATCACCGCGCGTTCTGCTATACGAATCACGTGCCGCGACACCTGGTCAGTATCGCCGACCTCGACGCTGCAGAGATCGTGCGGATCCTCGACCACGCCGACCGCTACATGGCGCTGGGCAACGAGCCGATCAAGAAGCTCACGACGCTCCGCGGTCGCACCGTCATCAATCTCTTCTTCGAGAGCTCCACGCGGACGCGCACGTCGTTCGAGCTCGCCGCCAAGCGCCTCTCGGCCGAGGCGATCAACATCGGCGGCTCCGGCACGTCGACGAGCAAGGGCGAGTCGCTCATCGACACTGCCGAGAATCTCCAGGCGATGCACCCGGACGCGATCGTGATCCGGCACTCGTTCGGCGGCGCCGCCGCGATGCTCGCCGCGCAGGTGAAGTGCGCGGTGATCAACGCCGGAGACGGCCAGCACGAGCACCCGACGCAGGCCCTCCTCGACGCCGCGACCATCCGGCGCAAGAAGGGCATCCCCGGTCGCAAGGACCTCGACGGCCTCGAGGTCGCGATCGTCGGTGACATCGCGCACTCGCGCGTCGCGCGCTCGAACATCCTGTGCCTCGCGAAGCTCGGCGCGCGCATCCGTCTGGTCGCGCCGTGGACGCTCATCCCGCGCGGCATCGAGCTGATCGGCGGAGACCTCACGCGCGAGCGGGTCCGGATCGTCACGCGACTCGAAGAGGGGCTCGACGGCGCCGACGTCGTGATGATGCTCCGCATCCAGCACGAGCGCTTCGAGGGTGAGGCCCCGCGCTTCCCGAACACGCGGGAGCTGTCGCGGACGTTCGGGCTCTCCGAGCGCTCGCTCGCGTTCGCGAAGCCCGATGCGATCGTGATGCACCCCGGCCCCATCAACCGCGGCGTCGAGATGTCGTCGCAGGTCGCGGATGGCCCGCGCGCGGTGATCCTGCAGCAGGTGTCGTGGGGCGTCGCGATCCGCATGGCCGTGCTGGAGCGCGCGATCGTGGCCGAGTGGCCCGTGGTGTCACCGCTCGCCGAGCACGCCGCATGAGCGAGACCGCGCTCGTCGTCACGGATGTCGTCAAGCAGTTCGGCAACCACCGCGCCGTCGAGAACGTCTCGCTCACCGTGCCGCGCGGCATCGTGTACGGCATCCTCGGTCCGAACGGCGCCGGCAAGTCGACGCTGCTGCGGATGGTCAACGACATCATCGCCCCCGACTCCGGCACCATCACGATCCTCGATGGTCTGAAGCCCGGCTCCGATGCCGCCCGCCGGATCGGCTACCTGCCCGAGGAGCGCGGTCTCTACCCGAAGATGCGCGTCAGCGAGATGATCGAGTTCATGGGCGAGCTGCGTGGGCTCGCGAGGCCCGAGGCCCGGCGCCGGGCGGCGACGTGGCTCGATCTGCTGGGCCTCAAGCAGTGGGCCGGCAACAAGGTCCAGGATCTGTCGAAGGGCATGCAGCAGAAGGTGCAGTTCGCCACCGCGCTGATCCACGACCCGGAGCTCGTCATCCTCGACGAGCCGTGGAGCGGTCTCGACCCGATCAATGCCGAGGTGCTGCGCGACACGGTCGACAACCTGCGCACGGCGGGGCGCACCGTGATCTTCTCGACGCACCAGATGGAGCAGGCGGAGAAGATCTGCGACGAGATCTGCATCATCGCGCGAGGCAAGCTGTTGCTCGAGGGCAAGCTGCGCGAGCTCAAGCGCGCCTGGGCCGCGGAGGGGCTCGTCGCGCTCGACTTCGTGGACGATGCGGCGCGTGCGGCGGCGGCGCCGGTGCTCGCCGACCGGAGCATCGTGGCCGAGAAGCGCGCGGGCCGTGCAGGGGAGAGCGGGGACTGCGAGGTCAAGCTCGCGGCCGGTGCCGACCCCGCGCGGCTGCTCGCGACGCTGGTGTCCGCCGGCATCACGCCACGACGGTTCGAGGTGGTCACGCCGACCCTGCACCAGATCTTCGTCGAGCGCGTCGGTGACAAGGCCTCGGTCGCCGAGCGCCGGGAGGCAGTCGAATGAGCATGGCTCGGGACTCGTTCGTGATCGCGCGCCGCGAGTTCCTCGAGCGCGTGAAGTCCGTGTGGTTCGTGGCGATGACGCTGCTCGGACCGTTCTTCATGGTGGCGATGATCGTCGTGCCCGCGCTGATTGCCGGGCGCGGCGCGAGCGGGAGCAAGGTCGCGATCGTCGATCACAGCGGCGTGGTGGGCGCGGCGCTTGCCACCGAGCTCACGGCGCTCGACTGGAAACCCGAGCTGATCGCACCCGAGAGCAAGGACGCGACGGACGAGGCACTGCGGGCCCGGATCCGGTCGAAGAGCCTCAACGGATACATCGTCGTTCCCGCCGACGCGCTCGACAGCGGCGAGACCGTCTACCGGGGCGATAACGCCAGCAGTCAGAGTGTGGGTCCGCAACTGCACCAGCGCGTGGCGAAGGTCGTGATCGGTGCGCGCGGCGTGCGCGCACATGTCGATCCGGCCACGCTACGGGCGCTCACGGATGACGTGAAGTTCTCCTCGCAGCACACCACCGGCGAGACGCCGGGGTCCTCTGGCCTGGGTGCGTTCTTCATCGCGTACGTGCTCGCCATCATTCTCTACATGGTCATCACGCTGTACGGCGTGGCCGTCATGCGCAGCGTTGTCGTCGAGAAGACCTCGCGCGTGATGGAGCTCATGGTCGCCGCGGTCAAGCCGAGCTCGCTCATGGCGGGCAAGATTCTCGGCGTCGGTGCGGCCGGCCTCGTCCAGGTTGCGGCGTGGCTGGCGATGGGCGCGATGACCCTCGCCTACCGAGATACGATCCTCGGCGCATTCGGGGCCCGCGGCGGGGGACCGACTCTGCCGCCGCTCGCCGCCGCGCAGATCGCCTGCGTGCTCGCGTTCTTCGTGCTCGGCTTCTTCTTCTACGCGGCCCTGTATGCCGCGGTGGGCGCGATGGTCTCGTCCGAGGCCGAGACCCAGCAGGTCCAGCTCCCCATCACGATGGTGCTCGTCGTCGGGGTCACCTGCCTGCAGCTGATCAGCAACGACCCGCGTGGCACCGCGTCTCAGCTGCTCACGCTCGTGCCGGCGTGGTCGCCGATCCTCATGCCGATGCGCTACGTGCTGGGCGGCGCCACCGGAACCGAGGTCCTGATCTCGCTCGCCATCCTCCTCGCGTCGACCGTCCTGGTGATTCGCGTGGCCGCGAAGATCTACCGGGTCGGGGTGCTGATGTACGGCAAGCGCCCGAGCCTCGCCGAGCTGTGGCGCTGGGTCCGGCACTAGGAGGGTGAATGGCGTAGCCCTTCGGGCCCCCCTCGTGCCGGGTGGATCCACGCAACGCTTGGCCAGCCCGGCCTCCTCGGATGACTCGTTTCGGCGGCCCGGATTCGCAATCGCTCCCGCGGGTCGCGTACACTTTTTTCATCATGCGTCCTCGGGGGCTCGCGTTGCGTTGGTGCGTGGCTGTGGCCTCGCTCGCGGTCCTGTCGAGCGCCGCGGGCGCGGAGCCCACGCAGCTTGGCTACGGCGCCATGCCGGGGGGCCTCCACGTGCCCACGGCCGAGACGCTGCCCGCTGGGCAGGTCGCGCTCAGCGCGCTCGCGGGCTACGGCTATCGCAGCGGCCTCCTCGGGCCCACGCACAGCTTCCTCCGCGGCATCGGCGACCTCGCGGTGGCCTACGCGCCCGTCGCCGGGCTGACGCTCGGCCTTGCCCTCGACGGCCACGCGGACAAGCACTACGGCATCGGCCAGGACCAAGGCTTCGTCGGTGACCCACGCCTGATCGTCCGCCTCGCGAAGCGGCTGGGGACGCTGCACCTCGGGGCCCAGGGCACCCTGTGGGTGCCCGGCAAGGACGCGCCGTCCGTGGCAACCTCGGCCATCTCGGTCGACGCGCGCGGCCTCGCGTCCGTCGCCGCGGGCCGGGGCACGCTCGGGGCCACCGTCGGCTTCCGTCTCGATCACAGCGTCAACTCCGTCGATGATCTCTCGCGGCTCTCGATCCAGGACCAGGTCTCGCTCGGCGTCTCGGATTACAACGCCGTGCTCGCCGGCCTCGCGTACCGCGTGCCCGCGGGGGCACGGGCCGTCCTCGTGGCGGAAGCGAGCGGCGACTTCTTCATCGGTTCGGGCTCGCCGGGCCCCATCCTGCGCGTCGGCGCGAGTGCCGCGATTCACCTGACGCCGGCGGTCTCGGCGCTCGTCTTCGTCGAGGGCGCGAAGGTCCCTGGCATGGATCTCAGCGCCGTCCTCGCCGCTCGCATCACCACGATTCCGTACGAGCCGTACGTGACGTTCGGCGTCGGGCTGCAGGCGCGGTTCGGTGGCCTGCCGAACGCGTCGAGCGGCGTGATCATCACGAACGTTCACCCGCAGGTCGTGCCGGTGATCGTGTACGCGACGATCCAGGGCACCGTCGTCGACGACACCGGCAAGCCCATCGTGGGCGCGACGGTGACCGTCAAGACGACGAATCACACGGGCACCGACGTGACCGACGACGCGGGCGCGTACGCCGTCGAGCAGCTGCCGATCGGCCAGACGGTCGGCGAGCAGAACCACATCGACGACACCGCCGCCGAGGTCTCGGTCGCCGTGGACGGCCGCAAGCCCGCGATGCAGACCATCACGCTCGCCCAGGGACTCAATCCCGTGCCACCGCTGACGCTCGATCCGATGCTGCCCCCGGGCCAGCTGATGGCGGTGGTCCGCGCGGGGTCGTCGGGCAAGCCCGTCGTCGGCGCGACCGTCGTGATCGATCCGAGCGGGGCCACCGCGACCACGGGACCCGATGGCACGGTCGCGATCGACCTGCCGCCCGGGACGTACAAGGCCAGGGCCACGGCACCCGGGTTCAAGCCGCAGACGCTCGACGTGACGATCGATCCCAACGGCGTGGCCGTCAAAAACTTCGAGCTGCCAAAGTAGTGCGCGCCCGCGTCGGCCTGTCCGCCCTCGTGCTCGCCGTCCTGCTCGCTGTCGGGCTCGCTGTCGGGCTCGCGGCGCTCGCGGCCTGCGGCGGCAAGAAGTCGAGCGCGATCGCCAGGCTCTCGAAGGCCGACGGCCCCGTCGAGCGCGAGGCCGCCGCTGCGCCGGGCGCGTGGGCGGACGCCAGGGTCGGCACGTCGTACTTCCTGGGCGACGCCGCGCGGACCGCCGACAAGCCAGCGGTGCTCGAGATCGTGGGTGGGACGGCGGCGATCCAGATGCAGGGCAACACGATCTTGCGCTTCGGCGGGGGCGCGCGCGGCGCGGCGAACCGGACGATCTCCGTCGAGGCGGGTGCCGTCGACCTCTCGGGTACGGGCAGCTTCTCGCTCGATATCGGCGATGTCCGGCTCTCGCGCAACGGCACGATCCGCATCACGGCACAGGGCGGCGGCAAGAGCGCCGTCGAGCTCACCGTCGGCGAAGCGCAGATCACGTCGCTCGCCGGCGGCACCATCGATCTCGTGCTCGGCAAGCCGATCGAGATCGGGCTCGACGTCGCGGTGACCCCGCTCCCCGCGGCCGGCGACGACGCGGGAGTTCCGGATGCCGACGCGCTCGACGCGGGCGTCCCGGACGCAGCGGTCGTCGACCCTGCGAGCGGGGTGACGGCCGAGATCACGGGCAAGCGCGCCGAGGTCCAGCTCCCGGGCCAGACCGCATGGACCCCCGTGCCGGCGGGCGCCGCGCAGCTCGCACCCGGGACCAAGCTCCGGCTCGGTGCCGGATCCAGCGCGAGGCTGGTCGGTCGCGGGACGTCGCTCGACCTCGCAGGCGGCTCGCGGGTCACGATCTCGGAGTCGCTCGAATTCGCGCTCGAGGCGGGCAGCGGCTCCGCCAGCAGCGACCTCACCGGTTCGCTCGCGCTCCCCGGCGGCGCCCTGGCGCTGAAGGCGAGCGGAACCACGCCCGCGACGGCGACGTTCGATCTGGGCAAGGACACGAAGATCGCGATGGTCCGCGGTACCGGCAAGCTCACGGGCGCCGGCGGCAGCGCGCTCGACCTGAACCGCGGCGAGAGCGCGCTCCTGCAGAAGAGCGGCGTGATCCGGGTCCTCGAGGCGATCCCCGGCTACTTCGACTTCGCGGTCGACGTCGGGGACACGCTCACGATTCACGACCCCCGCGGCACCACCGCGGTGAAGTTCCAGTTCGGCGGCAAGTGCACGCAGGGCGGCATCGTCGAGCTCGATCACGACACGCGATTCCGGACTGCCAAGGTCA
>JAYSYE010000585.1:0-9340 GCA_043716635.1 Deltaproteobacteria bacterium
GCGAGCAGGACGTTCGCCCCCGACGGCTCCGACGTCACGTCGAGCTCGATCGATGACGCCACGGGCAGGACGGGCGCGGAGGTCGTCGCATCGGCCGGAGCCGGAACCGCGATGGCGACCCGTGCATCCACGGGCTCACTGGCTGCCGCATCGGCGGGGATGGCAGTGGGCTCGGCGATCGGCGTCACGGCCGCCACATCGATGGCTGGAGCCGGGGGATGCGCGACCGCGACGGGCACGCCGGTGGTCGCCGCCGACGCGTCGTGGAACGTGCCCGAGGCCTCGCGCGCGGCGGCCTGCGCCACGGCGACGGGCGAGGCCGCCGGCTGCTCACGCTTCTCACGCAGACCCACGAACAGGAGCAGCGCGACCGTCACGATGCCGAGCCCGATCACGACGGGACGTCGGTTCGGACGCGCGCCGCGGACGGCCTCGCCGGGAGGCGGCTCGTAGCGCGGATACGCGAGCTGGCTCCGGCTTGCCGTCGGGGGATTCGCGTATCCGTGCGAGATCGGAACGGCATGCGCCGGGGCAGAGCCCGAGCGCGACCCCGGCGCGACGCCGAACGGGTTGCCCCGGATGGGTCCGGATGGCCCGCGTGGATCCGGTGCGGGCGCGGGCGCCGACACCGGTACGCGGGCGACAACGTGGGCGAGCGCGGTCGCGGGAACACGGGCGGGCGCGCTCGTGGGCGCTCTCGGCCGTGCCGGCAACGCGACTGCCGACTGGCGATCGGACTCGGCGGGCCGCGTCACGGGCTCGGACCCGGCACCCCACTCCGCCTCTTGCATACCGGTCAGCGTGGACGCCGCGTCACTCTCGTCGTCGGTACCGCGCTCCGCGACCTGCGCGTAAGTCGAGTCGGGGTCGTCGACGACCGGTGGCGTGACGGGCGCGGTCGGCGCGGTCGGCGCGGTCGGCGCGATCGGCGCGGTCGGCGCGACCGGCGCGACCTTGACGACCCTGGGGAGCTTGGCAGTCGTGGGGGCCGTGAACGTCGGCACCGGGGTCAGCGACTTGGTGGCGATGTCGGCGCGCTCCGCTCGCGCGGCCACCTCTGCCGCCGAGGCCGCCGCGCCTCGTGCCTCGTTCGCGCCGCCGTCGGTCGACGAGATGGTGGACTCGCGGGGTGTCGACGCGGCGAGCGCGGCGAGCCGTGCGGTCGTGTTCAACCACGGCTCGGGCTGCTCGCCGAACATCTCGCGCATGAAGCGCCCGAGTGCCATCGTCGACAGCGACATGCGCGCTCCGACCGCGAAGCTCTCGATCGCCTCGAGCAGCGCACCCGCGCTCGCGTACCGCTGGTTCGGATCCACGGCGAGCGCCTTCATCACGATCGCCTCGAGCGCCGCGGGATAGTTCGGGACGACGCGCGTGGGTCGCACGACGTCGCCCGTGACGATCCGATGCATCGTGTCGAAGTCGCTGTCGGCACGAAAGCACCGGTGCTGGGTCGAGACCTCGTAGAGGATGATGCCGAGCGAGAACACGTCGCTGCGCGGATCCACCTCGCGCCCGCGGCACTGCTCGGGGGCCATGTACGCGAACTTGCCCTTGATCACCCCGTTCTGCGTCTCGACCGAGCGGGCGGTGGCCTTCGCGATGCCGAAGTCGAGCAGCTTGACCGAGCCGTCGTAGCCGATGACCAGGTTCGACGGCGACACGTCGCGATGCACGATGCCGAGCGGGACGCCGTCTGGTCCGCGCCGCTCGTGCGCGTGGTGCAAGCCCGCCGCGGCGCCCGCGATCGTCGTCAGCGCGAGCTCGAGCGGGACGCGGGTACCCCCGCTGCCGGCCTTCGCGAGCAGCGACCGGAGATCCTGGCCGTGCACGTACTCCATCGCGAGGTAGTGAATGCCGGCGTCCTCGCCGACCTCGAACACCTGCGCGACGTTCTGGTGATTGAGCGCCGCCGCGAGCCGGGCCTCGTCCAGGAACATCTGGACCGCCGTGATGTCGCGCTCGCGCTCGGGCGTGATCACCTTCAGCACGACGTGCCGCTCGAAGCTGCCGATGCCGGTGGTGCGCGCGATGTAGATGCGCGCCATCCCGCCCGTCGCCAGCGGCGACAAGATCTCGTACTTGCCGAGACGTGTGGGAACCCCCCCGGCCGTGGCTACGGCTGGCACTGATGAAATCGTTTCACGATTTCGATGTGCCCGCCAGCGTCATGTGGGACACGCGGAATGTGGGTGCGGCCGTCGAGGTGCGCATCTCCAGATCGTCCGCGACCATATCGATGCGCTTCAGGATGTCGTCGAAGTTCGCGGCGATCGTGATCTCGCTGACGGGGAAGGTCAGCTCCCCGCCCTCGATCCAGAAGCCCTGCGCGCCCCGGGAGAAGTCGCCCGTGACCGGGTTGAACCCAAAGCCCATCAGGCTCGTGACGTACAGGCCGGTGCCCGTCTGCTTGAGCAGCTCCTCGCGCTTCATGGTCCCCGCCTGCATGACGAGGTTCGAGGTCGAAGGCCCCGGATTGCCACCGATGCCGCGGCTCGCCGACCCGGTGGACGCGCGCCCGAGCTTGCGCGCGCTGTACACGTCGCAGAGCACGGGCTGGAGCACGCCCGCGATCACGACGTTGTTCTTGCGCGTGGGCAAGCCGTCACCATCGAAGGGCCGCGAGCCGGGCGCGCGCGGGATGAGCGGATCGTCGGTGATGGTGACGAGCGGCGACGCGACGAGCTCGCCCTCCTTGCCGTGCAGGTAGGTCGACTTGCGCCAGAACGAGCTGCCGTTCGCGACGGAGAACAGCGTCCCCACGAGGGCGCGCGAGACCTCCGGATCGAACACGATCGCGCACTCCTGCGTCGGGACCTTGCGGGAGCCCATGGTCGCGATGGTGCGGCGCGCGGCCTCGAGGCCGACGGCCTCGGGACTGTCGAGATCCTTCAGGAACCGCGAGGCCGTCCACCAGTACCCGTTGCGCTTCTTCGGCGCGGAGGGATCGGTGGCGTCATCGCACAGCGGCTCGACCACGAACGACGCGTACGAGCCGCGATAGCCGCCGACGAAGCCACCGCTCGTCGCGAACGCCGTCGCCCCGAGCACGCGGGACCACGTGGCGCCCTCCGAGTTCGTGATCCGCGGGTCGCTGCCGCGCGCTGCCTTCTCGCCGGCGATCGCCTGCTCGAGCGCCCACGCCGCCTCGACCTCGGCCACGGCGGGGTCGTAGAGATCCAGCTCGGGCATGCTCGTCGCCAGCAGCGACGGATCGGGAGGCGCGGAGAACTCGTCGCGCTCCGCGAAATCGGACAGCGTCACGGTCTCGCGGCAGAGTGCCTCGAGCGCCTCGCGGCGCAGGTCGCTCGTGTACGTGACGGCGCGCTTGCCGTCCTTCAGCACGCGCAGGCCGAGTGCGCGGCTCCCCGCCTCCTGCACGAGCTCGGGCTGGCCGAGCCGGACCTTGGCGGTGAGCTCGCTGCCATCGCGCACGAGGACCTCGGCGTCATCGGCACCTGCCCGCTTCGCGAGCTCCACGGTGAGCTGCGCGAGGTCGCGGAGCTCGGCGATCGTCGCTTCGGTGATCTGCGTCCCGCTGCTCATGCCTGCGTGCCTCCAACCGTGATCGATGCGATGCGCACCGTCGGCGTGCCGACGTTGACGGGGACGCTCTGGCCATCCTTGCCGCACGTCCAGATGCCGTCCGAGAGCTCGAAGTCCGAGCCGAGCATGTCGACGCGGCGCAGGACCTCGGGCCCGTTGCCGATCAGGTTCACGCCCTTCAGCGGCGCCGTGAGCTTGCCGTCCTCGATGAGATAGCTCTCCGTGAGCGAGAACAGGAAGTCGCCGTTCGAGATGTTCACCTGGCCGCCGGAGAAGCGCTTCGCGTAGATGCCGCGCTTCACGCTCTTGATGATGTCCTCGGGGTTGTCCTGCCCGCCGAGCAGCGACGTGTTCGTCATGCGTGGCATCGGCATCGAGCGGAACGACTCGCGGCGGCCGTTGCCCGTGGGCTCGATGCCGAAGTGCTTCGCTGACAGGCGATCGTGCATGTAGCCGACCAGGATGCCGTTCTCGATCAGGGTGTTGCTCTGCCCGGCATAGCCCTCGTCATCGACGTTGATCGCGCCGCGCGAGCTGACGATCGTGCCGTCGTCGACGACGGTGCACAGCTTCGACGCGACCTCCTTGCCGATCTGGCCGGAGTAGTTCGACGTCTCTTTGCGGTTGAAGTCGGCCTCGAGCCCGTGACCGACCGCCTCGTGCAGCAGGATGCCGGAGTCGCCGGGCCCGAGCACCACGGGCATCTCGCCGGCCGGAGCATCGCGTGCGTCGAGCATGGCGATGGCGATGCGTGCCGCCTCGCGGCCGTGAGCCTCGGCGTCGCGCTTCGCGTCGGCAAAGTAATCCATACCGTAGCGCCCGCCGCCGCCGCCGGAGCCCGACTGGCGCTTGCCGCCATCCTCGGCGACCGCCCGGACCCCGAATCGCAGCAGCGGCTGGATGTCCGTCGCCATCCTACCGTCCGAGGTGAAGAGCAGCACCTCCTTGATCGACTCGGCGAACGAGGCCTCGACCTTGACGATGCGGGGGTCGTACGCGCGGGCCGCCCGATCGGCGGCACGGAGCAGCGCGAGCTTGTCGGGCGTCGGCACCGTGAGCGATGGCATCGGCACGGCGTAGAAGCTCGGCGTCGAGACCCGGGACAGCTGTGCGACGTTGACCGGGGCGTGACCGCCGCCCACCGCGATCTGACCTGCCGTCTTCGCGGCGTGGGCCATCTTGTCCCAGCCGAGATCCTCGCAATACGCGTAGCCGGTGGCGTCCCCCTTCGTGACGCGGACGCCGAGGCCGAGCGTGATGCCGCGCCCGAGGGTGCGGATCTGCTCCTCCTCGAGCGCGTAGTCCGCGGACACGCGGAACTCGAAGTAGAGATCGGCGTAGTCGCCACCGGCTGCGAGCGCGAGCCCGAGCAGGCGGTTCGCGAGGTTCGCGTCGATCGCATTGGTGCCGCCGGCCGAGAACGGCGCGCGCAGCGCCGCGGGTAGCGTCGTGGTCATCGTCGAGCAGCATAGCTCGCGACGTGCGACGGGGCCCTGCCCGATC
Organism: Deltaproteobacteria bacterium; assembly: GCA_043716635.1. Taxonomy (GTDB): domain Bacteria; phylum Myxococcota_A; class Polyangia; order Haliangiales; family Haliangiaceae; genus JABFXX01. The sequence continues at coordinate 5,050 of JAYSYE010000585.1, forward strand.
GACGAGTTTCCCGGGGTAAGCCGGAGTAAGATCGTCCCGATGGCGGGCAGCACGGATGGCTTCCTGGAGCAGGACAAGCGGCTCTCGGAGTCGCTGCTGTGGGAGATCAACCGGCGGTACTACGAGCGCCGCGGCGCGGCGAGCTGGCACAGCGGCGAGCTGCCGAGCTATGCGACGTGCAACACGTTCATCGCGCGCGCGTACGCGGAGGTGGTGCTCGCGTATCTGCACGACGCCTCCGCGGCCGGGATGATCGATCGCCGCGAGCCGGTGTACCTGGTGGAGCTCGCCGCGGGGCTCGGCCGGTTCGCGTACCAGTTCGTGACGAGCTTCCGCAGCCTCCTCGACGCCTCGGCGCTGCGCGGGCTGGACGTCTGCTATGTGATGACGGACTTCACGCACGCCTCGGTCGCGGCGTGGCGCGCGCACCCGCTACTCGGCCCGCTGTCCCGGACGCTCGCGCTCGACTTCGCGTGGTTCGATGTCGACCGGCACACGTACCTCGATCTCGCCTCGCGAGGCGCGCACCTGACCGCGGGCAACGTCGCGAATCCGGTCGTGGTGCTCGCGAACTACGCGTTCGACAGCTTCCGCCAGGACCTGTTCCACGTCGAGCGCGGAGTGCTGCACGAGACGGTGGTGAGCCTGAGCTCGCCCGCACCCGTCGACGACCTCGGCGCGCCCGGCGTGCTGCGAGCGCTGCGGATCGGCCACGCGCATCGCGAGGTGACCCTGGCGGCCGCGACGACCGACGCCGCGCTCGCGACGGTTCTCGAGGGCTACCGCTCGCGGCTACCGGACTGCACGATCGCGGTGCCGACGAGCGGGTTGCGCGCGCTGGAGGTGATCGCGGCGCTGTCCGGCGGCCGGATGCTCGTGCTCGCGAGCGACAAAGGGTTCACCCACGAGGACGAGCTCGCGGGCGCGGAGATGCAGCGCATCGAGCAGCACGCCGACTGCTTCTCGATGGACGTGGACCTCGGCGCGATCGGCAAGTGGTGCGAGGCGCGCGGCGGGGGCTACGCGGCGAGCGAGCGCCGATCGCTGGTGCTGAGGACGCTGGCGGCATGGACGGGCGCCGACGCGGCCGCGCTCGCGGCGACGCGCGCGGCGGTGAAGGTGCACGTCGAGCAGTTCGGACCGGGCGAGTTCTTCGAGCTGCTCCAGCACCATCGCGCCTCGGGGGCGATGACCGTGGAGTGGATCCTGTCGCTGGTGCGGCTGTCCGGCTGGGAGCCCCAGGTGCTGGCGGACTTCGCGCGGCCGCTCGTGGCGAGCGTCGGCGCCGCAGATGCTCGCGTGCAACGGGATGTCGCGATCGCGATGATGCGTGCGTACGCGAGCTACTTTCCGGGCGCGCAGGACGTGCCGATGGCGTTCGCGCGGATCGCCGCCGCCATGCACCGGCCGCGCGAGGCGATCGAGTACGCGCTGCGGTCGATCGCGCTGTTCGGCGAGCGCGCGGAGGTCTGCGCAGAGCTCGGCGAGTTCGCGCTGGCCGCGGAGGATCGAGAGGCAGCGCGGCGCTGGATCACCCGCGCGCTGGCGCTGGATCCGGGCTCCGAGCGGGCGCGTCGGGTGCTGGGGCAGCTCGACGCGCCGAGCGCGTAGCTACTTCGACTCGCCGCTGACCCGGGTCCCGGCCTCGAGCGCGACGAGCGCGACGTGGACGCGGGATAGCAGGCCGGCGGTCGTGGTGGTCGCCACCGCATCGAACAGCATCGCATCGTCCCACCCGCGAGCACGCAGTGGTGCAAATGCCGCATCGTCGAGCTGCCACGGCGCCAGCGTGATCAGCTCTGCGAGCCGCCGGAGGTCGGATGCTTCCGGGCGGTCGTCGGCGCGCGCCGGGCTTCGCGGATCGCCGAGCCAACCCGCGACCCAGCCCGTGATCTGCACGCGCGCGTCGCGCCCGAGCGAGGCATCGCGATCGAACACATACGCCTGCCACGCAGCGATCGCCGCCGCGGTGGCCGGCCGCTGCGCGAGGGTGAGCGTGGGCTCGCCGGCCACGAGGCCAGGGGCTGAGGGCAGTGCCGGCACGGTCGGGTCCGTGGGCGGCGGCAGGTGGCGCACGTCGTAGTCGAGCGGAACGGCGACCGCGTCGGCGATGCGGTTCAGGTGCCCGAAGTACGCGGACAGGACGATCGCGTGGAGCAGCGAGTCATCGTCGAGCCACGCTGACCGCCGCACGCGCCAGGGCGCCTCGGTCACCAGCGTCGCGAGCTCGATCAGCGCGCGCTGGCGAGGCGTCCCCTTCGGCTCGCGCGGGTGCGCGATCACCGCGAGCGGGAGCTCGTCGTCCTCGGCCTGAAGCGCGACACGCAGAAACTCTGCGTGACAGGCCGTTCAATACAGGCACTGGTTGAGCCGCGAGGTCGTCGCGTTCACGAGCTCGCGCTCCGGCCAGGTCAGGGGCCCTGCACCGTTGAGCGTGGTCGACGCGCCAAATACCTTCGGGATCAGCAGCGGATCGAGCGCGTGCGCCGTGATGATGCCGGCGACGCCACCGTGCCGGGGCCGGTACGCCGGAGGGAGCGGGCGCGCGAGCATCTGGTCGTAGATCGCGCGCAACGTGCCGGTCGACTGCGCGTGGTCCGGGTAGGCCAGCCCCATCACCGCAGCGTACACCGTCGGCACGCCTGCGCTGCTCCAGGTCTGGCGACGGGCCCTCGGCGCCCAAGCACTGACACGGGGCGGATCCCGGCGACGTGGAGCAGAGCGCAGACGAGAGCGCGGTCCTCGTCACGCTCGTGGCCGAGCGCCAGGCCGTCGGGCCCCGAAGAACACGAGCTTCTTGCGCATCGAGACCGTCCGAGCGAGCGGCCGTGCGCGCGATGTCCAGGGCTCCCGGCTTCGGCCCCGATGATGCTCTTCGTGCTGCTCGTGGTCAGTGCCGGGGTCGGGTTCCTGGTCCGGATCACCGAATCGTCAGCACCAGGCTCGTTTTCTGCGCGAGCACCTCGCCGGTGATCGTGCAACTGCCCTTGGCCTTGCCGATCACGCTCAGGTGATAGCTACCGTGCAAGCTGTCGCCACCCGCCGGCATGTCGACCTCGGTCGTCGCGGAGACAGCGCAGTCCGGGCCGAACGACCAGCGGACCTCGAACGTACCTTCGGAGGTCAACTCGCGACCACCCTTGACCGGAGTGGCGCTGAAGTCCGACGCCACACCGATCTTGACGTTCGGCTCGCCGACGATCTTCGCGCCGGCCGGTGCCACCGTGTCGTAGGTCGTGACCACGCCGCTGTCGCAGGTCCGGGTCACCCGGCCCACCCCGACCACGGTGCCGCGCTGCCTGTCCGCGGATAGCTCCACGATCGCCGGCGGGGTCGCGGCGTACGTGCACTTCACCGAGGACGGGCCGAACGCCGATGAGCCACCGCCGAGGTAAGCGCCCACCGCGAGTGCATCGGGCAAGGACTTGGACCCCGAGCCGCAACCGAGTACGAGCGAGCACAGCGACAGGATGCGTAGCGCGTTCGGAGCTGTCATCTGCGGGAGGTACCGCAGTTCAGGCGCGGAAATTCATTTCCGAGTTGCGGTTTCGCGCCGACGGGCCGCGGCCGTGGGGGTGCGTGGGCCGCGGCGATCGTGATCGGCGGGTTCGTCGACATTCAAGACGGACAGCCTGCTCGTCCGTCTGGATCGCGCGCGCGCGCGCGCCGCGACGGGTGCGTGACTACTTCGACTCGCGACCGGTGACCTTCGCGAGCGCGCTCTCGGCCGCATCGGCGGCGACGCGCACCTCCGCCTCCGAACCGCCGAGCCAGAGCCGACCGAACGCGCCGAACGTGATGACCTCCATCAGGTGGATGTTCGCGGCCTTCTCGGCCTCGTTGGCAGCCAGGGCGGCGTAGGCGGCCGGATAGACCTCGAGGATGTAGAGCGTCTGCCCGCGCATGATCATGTCGCCGTGGCGCATGCGGTTGATGAGCTGACTCTGGTGACCATCGATGCCGTTGATGATCTGCGACGACACGACCCGCGGCTTGATCCGGTCGTCGCGCTTGACGCCCATGTTCTTGAGGATCACGTCGACGGCGGCCTCGATCTGGCCCTTGTCGTCGTTGTGCAGCTCGAGCATGCCGTACGCGCGCTCGACGATCTGCATGCCAGGTCGACACGTGGTCGCCTTCAGCGCCACGTCGGTGAGCTGGTTGATGGCGATCCCGGGCGCGATCTCGACGAAGAGCGCGGACTCCTCCTCGAGAGGCATGAAGCCCGACGACACCGTCTGCAGAAAGCCCGTGAGCTGCGGCTGCAGCGAGTCGAGGACCGTGAGCGCCC
>JAYSYE010000586.1:0-9325 GCA_043716635.1 Deltaproteobacteria bacterium
CAGTCCGACCGCCGGACCACGCTCGTCGAGACGCTGCGCGACCAGCTCGAGGCCTATCGCCTCGCGACGAGCAAGCCGCGGTTCTAGCGCGGCTCGCAGCGCACCTAGATGCGGCCGATGGTCGTGGCCCGGCTCACCGAGCGGCCGCGGCCGACCGAGTACCAGCTGGTGCTTCGCGTGCCGTAGCGATCGTACTGGACGTGCGCGTGGGGACCCGTGGCATGTCCGGTGCCGCCGTGCGTGCCGATCACGCAGCGATCGCACGTGCGGCTGCGCGAGTTTGCCGAGCGGTTGAAGTGGAACTGGCGGAACGACCAGCCATTCCCGTACGCCGCAGTGGCGCTGTTCTCGTTCCCGCTTCCGTTGCCGTAGCAGACGCGCGCGGTCGTGTGGATCCGGATGGTCCAGAACTTGGTCTGGACGACGCCGGTCGTCACCCCGCCGGTGCCACACGTCGAGCTGGGGCCCGCGATGTCGAGTGCGCCATGAAAGCTGCCGCTGGAGTAGTACGTCGTGGCGACGACGACTCCATCGAGCGGCGACTTCACGTACGCGGCCTTCGCGGCGGCGGGAACGGCGACCACGGCCGCGAGCACGATCAACATGTTCAGCAATTTCGACTTCGACTTCACCTGGGACTCCTTCTGCGTTGGACTTCTGAAGAGATTGAACCGTTGCTGCGAGGCGGTGGCTTCACGGGCGCTCCTGCTCGAGGCGCTGCTTCTCCCGGACGATCAGGCTCCACTCCTGGAGCTCGAGGGCGAGGACCTGCAGCCACTCGGCGATGTCGATGGCGAGACGCGGCTCGACCTGCCGCATGCGCGCGAGATCGGGCGCCGCCGCGCTGCGCCCGAGCCGGACGACGCTCTCGACGATCGAGCGCCGCAGCGCGAGGTCGGGCTCGGCCGAGAACAGTGCGATCAACGCCGTGCGTGCACCCTGCGCCTCGTCGGCCGAGACTCCGCCGAGCGCGGTGGCCGCGGCCTCGCGTACCTCGCTCGAGGGGCTGGTCAGCAGCCCGCGGATCGACCTCGCTGATTCGGCTCCGAGCGACTCCGTCGAGATCCCGCCGAGGATGCGGGCGCTCACGGCTGGATCGTCGGCGCCGATCGCGGCCCGCACGCCGGCCTCGGCGGCAGGCCGATTCTGGCCCGCATAGATGCCATCGAGGTCCGTCACGAGGTTCTGCGCCGCCAGCTCGCGCACGGCCGGCGAGCCGTCGCGCACCAGCTGCCCGTAGACGTCCGGCGTCTGCTCGAGGGCCGACGTGCCCTGCAGTGCGCGCGTGAGTGCGAGCCGGACCTCGGGGTTCGGGTCGGCGACGGCCCGCGCTGCCACCGAGCGCAGCGGACCCGGATCTCCCAGCCGGTCGGTGCGCGCCGCCAGCGCGGCCGCCAGCTCCTCGACCATCGCCGGTTCGGTCTCGCCCACGAACGCGGCACGGAGCGTCGCCTCGTCGAGGTCGGTCGCCGCGTCCCGGATCAGGCTGCGCAGGTAGTGCCGGTACGCGGGCGAGCCGGTCGCGATCCCCGCGCGCACCTCGTCGAACACGCCATCGAGCGTGCACTGCCGGGTGACCGGGGCGGGCACGGAGTCGTCGGGGGTCTCGCCCCGCGCGCTCGCGGAGACGAGGGCCGCGACGCACAACGTGAGCGATGCGATCAGTCCGTGCCTCATTGGTCTCCCTCGTCCTCGTGGAGCAGACAGTGGTGCGGGTCGTCGTCGGGCAGGCTCGTCCAGACGCGCTCGAAGTCGACGACCCCGCTCGCATAGAGGCCGGCGAAGATGTCGTAGTCGGGCGCGAACTGCGCATCCACGCGCGCCATCCGCTGCATCGTCGGCAGCGCGCGCGGACCCGCGGCTCGAGCCGAGAACCGGAACAGCGCCCAGCGTACGCACACGTCCGTCTCGATGCGGAACGCGTCCTCGTACGTCGCGAGCACCTCGTCGCGGTCGCGTCCGAGTGACAGGTCGTGGATCGCCATGACCTTCACGTCGGGGTCGGGGTCCGAGGTGATCACCGTCGCCAGGCGCGACATCGTCGGCGCGTCGAGCAGCACGTCGGAGTGCATCGGCATCTCGAGCGCGACGCTTCGCACCTGCGAGTCCGCCGAGCGCGCGCCGACGTCGAGCAGCTTGTCCAGGTAGGGCGCCGGATCGCCGCCCGTCTTCATGTGCTCGTCCATCACGCGGCCGATCGTCCGTGCCGCCACCCAGCCGGAGTCGTCCGGATCCGTCGAGGTCGCAAGCGACGCGATCGAACCGAGCAGCTCCGGGGCGAGCGTGCTCTGCGTGTCGAGGGCGGCGAGGAGCTGGGTGCGCTGGTCGGGATCGAGCGCTGGATCGATCGCCATCCGGCCGAGCTCCGCGGCGACGGCAGGCGCGTGAATCGTCGGCGACAGGCGAAGCGCCTCGACCAGCATGGCCAGGCCATCGCCGTCGGCGTCCTGCGCCCACGCGAGGACGTCGAGCGCGCGCTGGGGATCGTCGCCGATCAGCTCGGCGAGCCGCTCCGAGAGAAACTGCGCGACCAGCTCGTCACCGGACTCGAGCAGCGCCGGCGCCAGATCACGGAAGCTTGCCAGCGTCAGCGCACGGTCGATTCGCGCGAGTCCCTGCCAGCACGGCGCGGGGCCGGAGAGCTTGGCGCGGATACCCAGGCGCAGCGCTCGAGATCGCGTTCCGGCGTGCCTGCCCGTCCCCGCCTCCACGGACGACGTCTCGGCTGCGCTCGACCGCGTGCGGCCGATGACGCCGCCGGTCCCCGCGACGGCGAGCGCGAGCAGTCCCGCGAGCACCCAGCGTCGGCGCGTGCGGTGCAAATCCGCCGGTACCCTGGCGCGAAGTGTCATCACTGTGCGGACACTGCACGTGATGTACCCGCACGAGGACGTGTGATCTCGATGGGTTGCATACGCCGGGGCGGGGAGTCACCTCGCCGTTGCCCATCACCGTGTGCAGCCGGCCCGCATGCCGGACCCCGTCCCGGTCGCCGCCTACTTCGGCGCGACGGCCTTCAGCGCCTCGAGCTCCTGCCAGCGCGCGAACAGGCGGTCCACGTCGGCGCGGGCGCGCTCCGCGTTCGCGAGGATCCCGTTGACCTCCGCGCCCTTCTTGAACACGTCCGGATCCGCGAGCGTCGCGTCGAGCGTGGCGACCTTGGCCTCCGCCGTGGCGATCGCGGCCTCCATGCCCTCGAGCTCCTTCAGCTCCTTGAACGTCAGCTTGCGACCGACGGCCGCCTTCGGGCCAGGTGGCAACGCTGCGGGCGCCACGATCGGCGGCGGCGTGCTCGGGGTGCCCTTCCGCTTCTTCTCCTTCCCCACCCCGCCCGCGCCGCTGCCGCGCGTGCCCTTCGCGGCGCCCGGCCGGCGCTCGGCGTAGAACGAGTAGCTGCCCTCGTACAGGGTCACGACGCCATCGCCCTCGAACGCGAGGATCGCCGTGGCGACGCGGTCCAGGAACCAGCGATCGTGCGAGACGATCAGCGCGCAGCCCGGGTAGTTCACGAGCCCGTCCTCGAGCGCGCCGAGCGTCGGCAGGTCCAGATCGTTTGTCGGCTCGTCGAGCACGAGCAGGTTGCCGCCGCGGCGCAGCAGCCGCGCGAGCTGCACGCGATTGCGCTCGCCACCGGAGAGCTGGCCGATCTTCGTGTCGCCGACGGAGTCCGGGAACGCCATCATCCGCAGGAAGCCACGCACGTGGACCTTGCCCTCGGGCAGATCGACGAAGTCGTAGCCGTCGCCCACCTCCTCGAGCACGGTCAGCTCGTCGCGCAGCTCGGTGCGGCCCTGCTCGAGGTACGCGGGCTTCGTGTTCGACCCGACGATCACCTGGCCGGAGTCTGGCGGCTCCTGCCCGAGGATCGTCCGGATCAGCGTGGTCTTGCCGACGCCATTGGGGCCGATGATGCCGAGGCGATCGCCGGGCTTCATGATCAGCGACAGGTCCTTGAACAGCACCTTGCCGCCGAGGCTCTTCGAGACCTTCTTCAGCTCGACGATGTTGCCGCCGAGCCGCGGGCCGGTCGGCAAGCGGAGCCCGAGCTGCGCGGGACGCTGGTCGTCGGCACCGGGTGCCGCGCCGACCGCGGCGTCGAAGCGATCGATGCGCGCCTTCGCCTTGGTCGACCGCGCCGGGGCACCACGCCGGATCCACTCGATCTCGCGGCGGATGAACGACACCCGCTGGTACTCGTGCTCCGTCTCCGTCGCCATGCGCTGCGCCTGCTGCACGAGGAACTCGCCGTAGTTGCCCTCGTACGAGTACGCCTTGCCGCGATCGACCTCGATGATGCGTGTCGCGACGCGATCGAGGAAGTAGCGATCGTGGGTGACCACGATGAGCGCACTCACGCCGCCGCGGTTCGGCGGTGCGCTCAGCCGGCCCTCCAGCCACTCGACGGTCTGCGCGTCCAGGTGGTTCGTCGGCTCGTCGAGCACGAGCACGTCGGGCTGCCCCAGCAGCGCGCGTGCGAGGGCGACGCGGCGCCGCTCGCCACCGGAGAGGTCGGCCACGATGCGATCCATCCCGGGCAGCTCGAGCGCCTCCGCGACGGTCGCGATCTCGTACTCCTCGCGGCCGTCCCGGGCGAGCTCGCTCGCGATCGTCGCGGCGAGGTCGAGCTTCGGCTCCTGCGCCACGTACTCGAGCACCAGATCGCGCTTCCACGTCACGAGCCCGTCGTCGGGGATCAGCGCCGGATCGTCATCGCCGGTGGCGCGCGCGACCACCGTCTTCAGCAGCGTGGTCTTGCCGGCCCCGTTGGAGCCGATCATGCCGATGCGGTCGCCCTCGTGCACCGCGAACGATGCGCCGGCGAGCACGCGGCGGGAGCCATAACGCTTCTCGAGATTCTGAACGGTGAGGATCGCGGACACGGATTTGATCTTTCGGAAGAGGTACTACGAAGGGCTACGACAATCGTGCGAGCTCGGTCTGCACCAGCAGGTACGTGAGCCGCAGGAGATTGAGCCGCGCCTCCCGCGAGCGCACCCGGCCGGTCAGATCCCCGAGCCGCGTGCGTCCGTCGAGCAAGCTGTACACGCGAAGCAGCGCCGCGCCCAGCGCGTACTGCGCCAGCTCGCCCTCCTTCGCCGGCTCGGCGACCACGAACGCCTTCGCCGATGCGGCCGCCCAGTCCTCTACGAGAGACTCCGACAGCATGGCCGCGCCGGCACCGATCACGCGATAGGCGTCGAGGTGCAGCGAGCGCGCCTTCCACGGATTCGGATGGCCGTCCGTCCACGCGTACTTGCCCTTCGGCCACGAGAACGCCTCCATCAGCTTGGCCGCCACCTGCTTCGCGAGCAGGCGATACGCCTCGAGCGGGTCCAGGATATCGAGCCCGACGAGCGTATCGGCGAGCCGGCCGCCGAAGTGGTGCATCACGCTGAGCGCGCGCTGCAACGACTGCGGCGTCAGGGCCCCCTGCTCGACGAGGAAGCTCCCGAGCCGCTCGCGCTCGACGTTGCTGCTCACGAACTGGGGCTGCCCCGATTCGAAGTGCACCTCCTTCAGCACGCCCGCCCGCCCCTCGAGCGCGAGCATGCCGGTCGCGCGGCTCGTCACGAGGCGATGGACGACCTTCAGCGCCGGGGTGTCGCGTAAGTCACCGACCTCGCTCGGTCCGGCCGAGCGCATGCCGCCCGTGGGACTGACCGTCGTGAGCCCGGGCAGCGCATCGACCTCGTCGCCGAACGTCATCGTGCCGCTCGACTCGTCACCCGCGTGCTCGCCGATCGGGACGCCACCCGCGATGAACTCGGCCCGGGCGCGCGCGGCCTCGAGGTCCGCCTTCACGTGCGACATCCGCGTGAGCGGTCCGGACAGGCCCCGCTCGACGGCAGGCTGGTCGACCACGCCATCGAGCTCGGCAGTCGGCGCATTGACCGTCCGGCCGATCAGCGCCGCGAGATCCCGCTGGCTCGTGCGCGTCGTGCGGCGCAGCCAGTCGTCGAGCACGTCGCGGAACTCACCGGCCGTCTGCCAGCGATCCTCGGGGCGCCGCGACAGCGCCTTGGTCACGATCACGCGCAACTCCGGGGGAAACTCCGCGGCGTACTTGGTCAGGCGATCGAGCCGCGCGTCGCGCACCATCAGCAGGATGTCGAGGTCGTTCGTCGAGGTGAACAGGCGCCGGGCCATCACCATCTCCGAGAGCAAGATGCCGACGGAGAACAGGTCGCTGCGGAAATCGAGCTCGCCGCCGGACACCTGCTCGGGCGACATGTACCCGTACTTGCCCTTGAGCGTGCCCGCCTCCGTCTTGTGGCGCCGCTCGGCCGCCCGCGCGATGCCGAAGTCGGTCAGCTTCACGTCGCCGCGCCACGACAGCAGCACGTTGCCCGGCGAGATGTCGCGATGGATGATCCCGAGGTCGCGGCCGCTCGAGTCGACCGCATGGTGGGCGTAGTCGAGCGCATCCAGCACGTCGCGCGCGATCAGCGCGGCGAGGTCGGGCGTCAGGCGGACCTGGGCCCGCGCGCACTCGCGGAGCAGCGCGAGCACGTCGAGCCCATCGACGAACTGCATCGCGATGTACGGCGTATCCGCATCGGTGCCCAGCTCGAACACCTGCACGATGTGGCGGTGATCGAGCTGCGCGGTCAGGCGGGCCTCGTCGATGAACATCTCGACGAACGATCGGTCCTGCGCGAGGTGCGGCAGGATCTTCTTGATCGCGACGAGCTTCTCGAAGCCATGATCACCCGACAGCGTCGCCTTGAAGAGCTCCGCCATGCCACCGACCGCGAGGCGGTCGAGGATCGTGTAGCGCCCGATGGACTTCGGGGGAGGTGCGAGCATCGCGATCGCGGCGAGTGTGTCAGCTTTCCGCGAAGTCGGCGCCCCTACGGACCCTCTACGGGGCCTTCTGCGTCAGCGCACCGAGGTAATCGGCCTTGCCGAGCTCGACACCGCCGTGGCGGAGCAACGCGTACACGTGGGCGAGGTGGAAGTAGAAGTTCGGCATCACGTGCTCGAGGAAGTAGTCGTGGCCGGTCATCGTCTTGCCCTCCCACCGCGGCGTGGTGACCGAGCGGGTCGCGGCGGTCTCGAAGTCCTTCGCGGTGAAGCCGTCGAGGTACGAGATCACCGAGGCGATGCGCTCCTTGAAGTGCCCGAACGTCGTCTGGTCATCCGCGTGCGACGGCGCGTCCTTGCCCGTGATGCGCGCCGCGCCGAGCTTCACGGTGTCGCACGCGATCCCGATCTGGCGCGACAGCGGGAGCTGATCCGGCGCGAGGCGCAGCCCGAGAAAGTTGGCCGCGTCGAACTTGCGGGTCTCGGCATAGGCCGAGGCCTTGTCGAGCCACTTCGAGAGCTGGCCGAGCTGCTTCTTCATCTGACCGAACGCTGCGAGGTACATGCGAGGCATCCTACTGGGTAAGCGCTTGCGACGCGGCCCCGATGGCAGGTGACTCCGGGCTGGATGGTTGTCCTCGCGGACCGCGCGCTCCGCCGTGATAGGGGCATCGTGCGACGTCCGGACTCACGTTCTACCGCGCTGCTTCGCGGTGCACCCAGATCGGGTTGGTGATCGCGAGCGGATAGACGCGAAAGTGCTGCGCATCCCCGATGACCGGCGCCATCGCTCGGTCACCATCCACCCGCACGACGACAAACCCGTCTTTCGCAACCGGCACGGGGATGGTCTGGTCGAACCGCACGATGGGACCACGCGCGGCGGGCCAGACCGATGTGACCACGCCATCGACGATGATCGTGACTCGATCGACCGCGATCCAGGTCGCGGCACGCACCACCACGTGCAGCAACAGGGGCTCGCCATGCGTCGTGATGGTGTCCCCGAGCGTCGCGTCGCCGACGGTGACCGCGACGATCGGGCCGGTCGTGAAGTAGGCGCGACCCGCTTTCACGGCTCGCGCGAGCGCACGTCCGTCGACGGAACCTGGTGTAGCGCTCGCAAGGGCGACGTAGTTCCGCGGAAATCCTCCGAGGTTGAACGTCAGATGATGCGTGTCGGAGTTACCGGTCGCCGTGACCCGGTGGCCGTGGCGGAGGAACGCGAACCAGTCGGCGAGAACGACGTCGAGGCTGTGTCGATCTGGGTCCTGGTAGCCGTTCAGCACCTCGATCGCGTCGAAGTCGAACGAGAAGCCAGGGCGCGTTCCGACGAGCCGAGCCGTGTCGAGCTTGCCCAGGTGGAAATATCCGATGTGGCCGTCCTCGAGCCTCGGGTGATGGATGTCGATCACAGCATCGGGGTCGTGCGCGCGTAAGTCGGCAAAGAGCTGTTCCGGAGTACGTCCCGCCGTGATCGGCGCGCCTCCGTCGGGGAGATCAGGAGTGCCCGCGAGCGGAAACGCGCCGAAGTGGCCCCAGTCCGCCGTCGTCAACTCGTCACCGCGCAGCGTGGCCAGCTCGGCGCCCAATCCCAGCTTTGCGATCACGGGCGTGTAGTCCGCGATCACGTTGTGATCCGTGGAGACCAGGAGATCGACCCCATCGGCGGCGAACTGAAGAGCTCGATGGGTCATCGCCACGTGCGAGTCAAACGAGCGCTCGGCGTGAACGTGAAAGTCACCGGAGATCCAGCCCGGAGTAGCGACCGTGTGAGCCAGCACGACCCCGAGTACGGTGGTGCGGCCCGTCGCGATATCGATGATCTTCGGGACCGCTTCGTACTCGATGCCGTGACTGGCCCAGACTTCGTAACGGCCGGGCGGGACCGCGAGCGTCGCCTCGTCGACAATGAACGCGCGATTGTAGGCCATCACGCCGCCGGGCTGGTCGAGCCCGACATCGGCAGAGGTGAAGGCCGGAGTCTTCGTGCCGGCCATTCCGAGGAACGTGAGCCGCGCGGGGATCGGGGTCCCGAGTTCATCGCGGACTCGGACTTCCAGAGTGCCGTGATAGGGCGATACCATCGGCTGTGGCGGCCGTGGCGTGACCGCCTCGCGTGCAATGGTAGCGTCCGCCGTGTCGGCGTCGAACGTCACGGTGATGCGAGGGATGGGCTGTCGAGCAGCAGTCTCGTCTGGCGACGACGTGGCCGGCCCACGGCACCCCAGGGCAAGCATGCAGACCCCGATCCGAAACCATGCCATCGAGCAACACCGTAACCGCTGCGGGTCGTCGAGTCGCGCGAATCCCGGACTCGCTGCTCGCTCGACGCGGTCCGGCCCCTCGGTACGTGCCGGCAGCTCCGGGTCCCGGCGCCGGGTGGCGACCAGCGGCCAGGACGAGCCTTCATCTAGCCTCGCCACGCGCCCCGCTGCGTTGCCACGCTGGCAGCGGCACCCCTCGTCACGCGAGCGCTGATCCCCGTCTCGACGCGCGCGTGACGACATGCGATCGTGTT
>JAYSYE010000587.1:0-27601 GCA_043716635.1 Deltaproteobacteria bacterium
GCGAGCAGCGTCTTGCCGGTGCCCGGCGAGCCCATCATGAGGACGCCCTTCGGGATCCGGCCGCCGAGGCGCGTGAACTTCTTCGGGTCCTTGAGGAACGCGACGATCTCCTCGACCTCTTCCTTGGCCTCCTCGATCCCCGCGACGTCCTTGAACGTCACCTTGTTCGAGTGATCGGAGAGCAGCTTCGCCTTCGACTTGCCGAACGACATCGCCTTGCCGCCGCCCGACTGGAGCTGGCGCATGAACAGGAAGAACACGCCGACGAGCAACAGCATCGGGAGCCACCAGACGAGGATCTGCGGCCAGATGCTCGACTCCTCCTTCGACTTCACCGAGTAGTCGATCCCCGCGTCGGTGATCTCGCGCGCGATCGTGCCGGGGCCATCGGTGCAGCACGGCCCGTAGACGACGCGCTTGACGGCGTCGCTCTTCAGCGTGATGACGTAGCGCGCGTCCTGCTGACCACGCGGCTCGGCCCGGATGCTCTCGATCTTGGCGGCTTCCTCCTTGTTCACGAGGAGGCCGCGGAACGCCGTGACGTTCAGCTCCTTCTCCTTGGACCCGGAGTCCGTGAACATCGAGTAGATGCTCACGAACATGAGGATCAGGATCGCCCAGATCAGAATGGTCTTGTGTGATTGGCGCAATCGAATTTCCCGAGGAGGAGTGTGGGCGTAGCATGGGGCCTCGGGAGCCCGTTGCAAAGTTCAAACTAGCGAAAACCTCCCGACGTTTCGGCCAGGTGGGCGTCACTTTGGCCCGGCGTGGGCCACCTCGCCGAACGCCAGGCCCACGTGCTCGGCCCAGGTGATCACGCCGTCGGTGACGCGCACCAGGACCCTCGCCTCGGCCCGCCGGGCGCGCGGGATCTTGGCGTCGGCGTACAGGTCCGACAGCTTGCGTGACCGCCCGAGCAGCCGCGCGGGCCGCATCCGATCGCCCGGCTGCCACGTCCGGACCGCGTGGCCGTCCGGATGTACGGCGGGACCTCCGCCGCGATCGGCGGCAGATCCCTGCCCGTTCGGCCAGCCTCCGCCCCCGACTGCAGGCTCACCGCGAGCGCGATCGTCGGCGCTGCCGCGGCCCACGCAGCGTCCCGGCGCGGCCTCGATTCGATCGTACGTCCGCACGACCCTGCCTCTGCCAACGTCCACGCCTCGCTCGCCGCGCGCGTCGCCCCGCACCAGCGCATCCACTGCGTCCACATGCGCGCTGGTGTAACCGAGGCCGGCCGCGTCCAGCGCGCGCGTGATCGCACGCTTCCGGACGGCGGCGGGCTGCCGCGCGAGCGCGCGGGCGTCGAGCGGAAACCGCGCCCACGGCTCGGCCAGCGCATCGATCGCCAGCGTCCACTCCGCCGCCTGCGCGGCCAGGCGCACGAGCGCCTCGTCGACGCGCGGGTTCTCCTCGCGCAGCCGGGGCAGCACCTCCGTCCGGATGCGCACCCGCGCGAAGCGACGGTCCGCGTTCATCGGGTCGTCCCAGACCGGCAGGGCCCGCACCGCGACGTACGCGTCCACGTCGGCCCGTTCGACGGCGAGCAGCGGCCGCACGTAGGGCCCTCGCCGCTCCGCCATCGCGGCGAGCCCCGCCGGCCCCGTGCCGCGCAGGATCCGCATCAGCACGGTCTCCGCCTGGTCGCGCGCCGTGTGTCCCAGCAGCACCGCGACCGCGCCGATCGCGCCGGCCACCCGGTCGAGGGCGCCGTAGCGTGCGCGCCGTGCCGCGGCCTCGAGCGAGGCGCCGACCGCCACCTCGACGCGCTCGATCACCGCCGCCGCGCCGCGCGCGCGGGCCCACGCCCCGACGCGGGCCGCGACCGCCGCGCTGGTGGGATAGAGCCCGTGGTCGATCGCGATCACGACCACGTGCGTCGCGCCGGCCACCCGTATCGTCGCGTCGGCGAGCGCGATCGAGTCCGCGCCGCCCGAGCACGCGACCGCGTACAGGCCCGCGCCGACGCGGCCGAGCGCACCGCACACGGCGGCCAGCACGGGGTCGCCCGCCACCCGGGCCGCTCCGGTCGCTGCGTTCGCTCCGGTGCGCATCGTCGCGCATCGTACCGTGCTACAGCCAGCGCGCATGGACGAGCGCGAACCACCGATCTCCTCGTCCGGCTCCACGCTGGCGACCACGTTGACGACGCCCCTCGCCCGCCTCCGCGAGCAGCTCGCAGGGCTCCGCGGCATGCGCCGCATCGACGCGCTGCTCGCGCGCGACGATGCCGCGGAGGCGATCGCTGCCCTCGCGCCGAGCGAGATCTACGAGATGGTCCACGAGGTCGGCTTCGAGGACGCGGGGGACCTCATTCCGCTCGCCACGCCGGAGCAGATCCAGGGCTGCTTCGATCTCGATGCCTGGACGAAGGACGAGCTCGACATCGCGCCGCTCAAACCCTGGCTCACCGCCCTCGTCGAGGCGGGCTTCGAGAAGCTCGGCGAGGTGTGGAACGGGCTCGACGCCGACCTGCGCGCGCTGATCTTTCAGCGCGCCGTGAAGGTCTACGACGTGAACCTCGGCGAGGAGCCGGCCGAGGACAACGACGGCGCGATCCTCGCCACCCCCGATCGGTTCTTCATGCTCGAGCTGTTCGGTGACGACGACCAGCAGCGGCTCTACCAGCAGGTGATCGAGGACCTGTACCGCGCCGATGCCGATGTCGCGCGCCTCACGATCATGTCCGCGCGCTCGGAGCCGCCGGCAGAGCTCGAGGAGCAGAGCTATCGCTGGCGCGCCGGCCGGCTCGCCGATCAGGGCTACGTCGACTTCTTCGACGCCCTCGATCTGTTCAAGCCGCTCGAGGCGGCCGCCGTCACGATCGGCGAGGAGACCCAGGATCGCGGCATCACCGACGAGCCACGCCGGCTGCCGCTCGCCGTGGTCGAGGAGCTCATCGGACGCAGCTTCCTCGCGCGTGCGCTCGCGGCGATCGAGGAGCCCGAGGCCGCCGAGCGTATCGAGTCCGCGCTGATGGTGCTCGTCAACAAGGTGCTCGCGGCGGGGCGCGCGAAACCGGGCCAGGCCGAGGTCGTGAAGCGCGGCGCGCTGTACGCGACGTCGACGCTGTCGCTCGGCCTCGAGACGCTCACGCGCGGCGACGTCGGTCGGGCCACGGAGGCCCTGAAGTCCGTCGGCCTCACGCGGCTCTTCCGCGTGGGCTACACGGTCACGTCGAAGCTCGCGCGGCTCGCGCTCGCGCTCGCACCGCGCGCGATCACCGCCGGGTCCCCGGCGCGCGAGCTCGTCGCGGGGCTGGCATCGCCGCGGCCGCTGCTGTCGCGAGCGGTCGATGATCCGCCTGCCGCGGGCTTGCGACCGTTCGAGTCCGTGGCCGACGTCCGGCGCGCGAGCGAGCTCCTCGCCGGGCTCACCGTCGAGATCACGCTCGTCGAGAGCCTCGGCATCGACGTGCTCGGCGCGGGCCTGCTGCCGGAGCCGCGGCCAACGCTCGATGACTACGTCCGCACGGCGATCGCGCGCGTGGCCGCCGGTGGCGAGCTCACGGCCGACGCGCTGACCCAGGCGGAGCTGGCCGCGCTGCGCGCCGGGCCGATGCGCGGGGGCAAGCTCACGCCCGAGGTCTCGACCCGCGTGCGGCTCGTGGTCGAGCGTCGGATCGGTGCCGCCCAGCTTGGCGCCTCGACGGCCGTGCTGACGGGCCTGCTCGTGAAGTGGCTCGCCGAGCTCGAGGCGATCCTCGGCGAGATCGCCGATGCCGCCGTGGATCCCCGGTTCGTCGAGGGCGTCCTCGTCGAAGTCGTACGCGATTAGTGATATCGACTGCGCGATGCCCGACGATCGCGTGGAAGACGACGAGCTGACCCGACCGGCGCCCGCCCGGGGCGCGCTCGACCCGGTCCCGCAGCCAGGGGACCGCGGGGAGTCCCGGCGCTCGCGACCGTACGCGCGCGGCATGGCGACCGGCTTCGGCGTGCTGCTCGCGGCCGGGCTCGTGATGGCCGTCGCGGACCTCGTGCACGCAGGCGGTGGGCTCGGCGCGCTCCCGCCGCTGCTCGGCCTGTGGAGCCTGATCGCGCTGCCACTCGCGCTCGGAGCGGGGATCGTGCTCGGCGCGGGCAACGCGCAGTGGGGCATCGGCTGGCTGCGCCGCGGCGTCGCGCGTCTGCGCGAGGACGACGCGCTCGACCGGCTGGTCGCCTCGCTGCTGGTCGCGGTGGCGCTCGTCGCGGGCCTGCTCGCGCTGGTCATCAGCAAGCTCGCGGTCGCGCTCGTGGCCAACGTGCACCGGACGAATGTCGGCGCGCTGCTGCTCGGGGTCGTGGTCGTGGCGCTGCTCCCGGTGCTCGCGCTGGGTGTCCTCCCGGTGTATCGCGCGGTGCGCCGCGTGATCGGCATCGTCCCCGCGATCGGCCCGCTGTCACGCGTGCTCGTGATGGTGGTCGTCGCGGCGGGCGCGCTCGTGCTCGCCGCGCTCTTCGTGGTGTTCAAGAAGCTCGACTATCAGGCGATGAACCTCGGGCTGTACGTTGCCCCCGCACTGCTCCCCGTCGTCGCCATCGCGATCGGCCTCCTCGGCTACGGACCGCTCGCGCGGACGCGCGAGGCGCTGCCTTACCGCGGAATCGTCGCCACGGCGGGCGCTGCCATCGCCGCGCTCGCGATCGCGTTCGGGTTCCGGACGCCGTCCGTGCCGGTGCGCACCGCGGTGATGCAGCGGTCGTACATCGGCCCCAAGCTGATCGAGATGCTGCGCGCGCGCAAGGACCACGACGGGGACGGGTTCTCGGCGTTCTTCGGCGGTCCAGACTGCGACGACACGCGCTCGAACGTGAACCCCAAGGCGCCCGAGATCGTCGGCAACGGGATCGACGACAACTGCATGAACGGCGATGCGCCGGCGGTCCCCGCGACGGCCACGCCGGACCCGCGCGCCCCGCTCGCCGCGCAGCCGCCCGCGAAGCCGACCACGTCGGCGGGTCACAACGTGCTCGTCCTCTTCGTGGACACGCTGCGCTTCGACCGACTCGGCGTGGCGGGCTACCAGCGCGATGGCAAGTCGCTGACGCCGCGGGTCGACGCGCTCGCGAACCAGTCGGTGGTGTTCACGCACGCGTACTCGCAGGCGCCGAACACGCCGCGCTCCGTGCCGTCGTTCCTCGCGTCGCGCTATCCGTCGCAGCTCGCGATGGACAACCCGAGCTCGAACTATCCGCAGCTCGGCGAGGCCAATGACTTCCTGTTCGAGGCGCTGAAGGGCGCGGGATTCCGGACGATCGGCGAGACGTCGCACTTCTTCTTCTGCGACCGCCAGCGCTCGCCGACCTCGTGCGAGGGCGTGAAGGCGTCGATGAATTCGAACGTCTGGCAGGGCGCGGACGAGTGGGACAACGAGGGCGCGAAGACCATCAGCGACTCGAACCACGACATCGCGGGGACCCGCATCGTCGAGAAGACGGTGGCGCGGCTCGCGCGGCTCGGGAAGGAGCGCAAGCCGACCGATCAGTTCGCGATGTTCGTGCATCTCTTCGAGCCGCACTCGACCTACATCGAACATCCCGGCATGCCCGAGGTGACGGAGCATGGCGACGACCGGCTGAAGCGACTGTACGACTACGAGATCGCGGCGGAGGATGGCTTCATCGGCCAGATCCTCGATGGCCTCGAGGCCAGCGGGCTCGCGAAGGACACGACCGTCGTGCTGCTCTCCGATCACGGCGAGGCGTTCGGCGTGCATCGCTTCGGGGGCGAGCGGCAGTACTTCCACGGCTCGACGCTCTACGACGAGCTCCTGCACGTGCCGCTGATGATCCGCGTGCCGGGCGGCGCGCCGCGCGAGGTCACCGACGTGGTGGAGCTCGTCGACATGGCGCCCACCGTGACGGCGCTGTTCGGCGTCGCGGCACCCGCGACCTGGCAGGGGCACAGCCTCGTGCCGCTGATGGAAGGGGCCAAGGCGCCGGCCGCGCCGGCGTACGCCGAGATGCAGGCCGTCGACGAGTGGAACCACGACGCGAAGTCGATGGTCACGGCCGACGGCAAGTACCACGTGTTCTACTCGCTCAGCGATTCGGTGTGGGAGCTCTACGATCTCGCGGCCGACCCCGAGGAGCGCAAGAACGTGATGGACACGGACCCGAGGGCGGCCGAGATCAAGCGGCAGATCGGCCAGTGGGTCGAGGGTCCGCTCGCGGCGGGAGGTGGACGATGAGCGGCGGCGGCGGCGCGGCGGCCTACCGCAATCCGACGCCGACGGTGGATTGCTTGATCGAGCTCGAGGGCCGGCCCGGCGAGCTCGTGTTCATCGTGCGCGCGAACGAGCCGCGCGGCCTCGCGTTGCCGGGCGGGTTCGTCGACGAGGGCGAGTGGGTCGCGGATGCCTGCGTGCGCGAGGTCAAGGAGGAGACGGGCCTCGACGTCGAGATCGTGGAGCTGTTCCACGTGTACTCGAACCCGGCGCGCGATCCGCGTCAGCACACGATGTCGACGTGCTTCATCGGCCGCGCTCGCGGGGTCCCCGTCGGGGGCGACGATGCGTCGGCGTGCGTGGTGTGCGCGCCCGACCGCCTGCCCCAGCCGCTCGTCTTCGACCACGCGACGATCGTCGCCGACTACGCGGCGTATCGCGCGACCGGCGCGAGGCCTCCCGCGCGACGCTGAGGGCCGCGCGGTTGGATCAGCGCCGCAGGCTCGCGCGCACGGCGCGCAGCGAGTCGGCCTGGTCCGGGCGGCCCAGGAGCTCGGACGCGCGGATGCCGCCATCGAGCGCCTCGGCGATCGCATCGCTGCCGGCGAGCTCGATCGCGAAGCGCGCGGCCTCGAGCGCCTCCACGAGGGCTCCGACATCGGCGAGCGCGCGCGACACGTCGATCCACACGCGCGCGGGATCGCCGGAGGCGGCTGCGGCACCGGTGGCCGCGACGAGCGCCGCGTCACCATCGCCCGCGCGCGCGATCGCGATCGCGAGGCCACGTTCGAACGCGGGCTCGGGGCTCGACGCGACCGCCGCCTCCCACTCCACGCGCGCCCGCGCCGGGTCGCCCGCGGTCTGGAACAGCACACCCAGCGCCGCGTGCGCCAGCGCGGCGTCGGTCGCGCGCGCGACCAGCTCGCGACCGCGACGTGCGGCGACGTCCGGGTCGCCCGCGTACGCCGCGGCTACGGGCTGCAAGTCGGCCTCGCTGGGTCCGCCGGGCAGCGCCGCGCGGACCGCGGCCACGAGCATCTCCGCCGTCGGCGCCGGCGGCAACGGCGGCGGTGCGGGGATCGCAGTCGCGGCGACCGGGGCGTCATCGTTCACTGGGGTCGTAGCGGGCGCAGCGGCATCGCACGCGAGCCACCGGCAGCGCTCGGGCCCCACGAGGTCCTCGGCGCGCGGCGCGGGTCCGTCGTAGGGGATCCACCACGCGTACGCGATCAGGTAGTCGGCGAGCAGCGCCGGATCGCGCGGCGCCGGCGCGAGGTCGTGCCAGCCCGAGAGCTCGATCCACGCGGCGCGACGGGCGCCCTGCTTCCACAGCCAGCGGCCGAGCTGCGCCCGGTCCTCGGGGCTCGCCCCGGCGCGCACCCCGCGCCAGGCCGCGGTGCTGTCGGCGATGCCGGACGCGAGCAGCGCGAAGCCCTCGGCGCGCACGCGGTCGTCGCTGTGGCGCAGCTTCGCGATCGCGGTCGCGAGCTGGCCCCGGCGCAGCTCGTCGGGATCGACGGTCGCGCCGAGGTCGCGCGCGCGCTGGAGGTCCGCGGTCGCCGTGGGCGCGTTGCGCTCGAGCCGGGCGCGCCCGCGCGCGGCGATCAGACGGCCGAAGCGGGCGCGATCCGAGGCGTGCCACCGGGGCCCGAGTGGACCACCCAGACGGGCCACCGCGTCGAGCTGGTCGATCGCCTCGGACGGACGGCCGAGCTGCTCGGCGAGCTCCGCCAGCGCGAGTCGCGCCGGCACGTCCCGCGGGTTGTCCGCGATCCGGACCACGAGCGCCGTGGCGTCACGCGGGGCCGGCGCCCGCGGTCGCGGCGCGCATGCAGCCAGGCCCGCGGCCACGGTCAGCACCAGCACCGGGCCGCGTCTCACAGCGCATGATCACCACGCGGCCCGGTTCGCTGCAACTCGGCGTTGAGGTCGACGTCGGCATCTGCCCATGCCTGCGCGACGGTCTCCGCGCAGGCATACGCGGCCTGCGCCCCCGGGTCGTGCCAGAGCGCCCACGGGGGCACGGTCAACCCGGAGGCCGCCCATGGCGCCGGCGGCTGCGACCGCTCCGACCCAGCCGGCGGCTCCGACGTCGCGTGCTCCACCGCGTGCGCCCCCGCCGCTGCCGGCGCGGCCTCGATGGCAGCGAGGCGGCGCGCGATGCGTCCGCGCCGGACCCGCGCCTCCGCGGCGAGCGGACTGTGCCACCCGGGCGGCAGCGCCGTCGGGAATTCCTGCCACCGCGCGACGGTCGCCGCCACGGCCTCGTCGAGGACGCGCGGCAACCCGACCGGCCCCACGAGCGCCGCGACCGCGTGCCCGAGCTCGTGCAGGATCTCGAAGCGCGCGACCGGCGTATCCGCGCGCGCGGGCACCACGACGATCACCTCGCGACCGGGGTCGACGACGAACGCTCGCGGTCGCGCCCCGATCGACCGGAGGATGCGCACGTCACCCGACGCCCCGTACCGCACGGCGATCACGCGCCAGGCCGCCTCGGGGTCCACCGCCGCCGCGCCATCGGGGGCGTGCCACGCGTCGAGCCGCGCCGGCCACGCGCCGCCGTCGTGACCTGCCGTCGCCGTGACGCCGAACAGCGCCTGGCGCACGGCGAGGTGCGGGGCGCCGAACCACCGCGACGCGGCGACATCGCGGGCCGCATGGAGCGCGTGCAGGTCGGCCCAGGTGGGCGTCGCGGCGGCCGCGAGCCGCGCCGCGATCACACCGGGCGCCGAATCGATCGCGAGTGGAGCGGCGATCCGCAGCAACGCGAGCGCGGCGGCGTGGACGTCGACGTCCGACACCGCCAGTCCCCGGCGAAGCACCGCGAGGGCCGCGGGGGATGCCAGCCGGATCGGCGCCGGCGGCGGTGCCGTGCCGGCAGCGTGAGCCGCCGCGAACGCACGCAGGTGCGCCGGCAGCTCGGCGGTCGCGACTCGTGTCAGCGCGGCCACGTCCGCTCGCGTGATCAGCTCGGCCGCGACATCACCATCGGCGGGCTGGCTCCAGCGCGCGAGCCAGCCGGTCACGCCCGCGGCGGCTGGGGCGGGATGATGCCGAGCGCGCTAAGCTCCGCCATCACGAGCTTGAGATCGGCCCACGCTTCGCGCTTCTTGGCCGGCTCGCGGAGCAGGTAGGCGGGGTGAAACGTGGGCATCACGCGGATGCCCTCGCGATCATGGAAGCGTCCGCGCAGCGAGCCGATGCCCGCGGTGGTCGCGAGCAGGTGATTCGCAGCGGGCTTGCCGAGGGCGACGATCACCCGCGGCTGGATCGCGCGGATCTGCGCATCGAGGAACGGCGCGCACGCCGCGATCTCGTCAGCCTCCGGGTCGCGATTGCCGGGCGGGCGGCTCTTCACCACGTTCGCGATGTACACGCTGGAGCGCGACCAGCCCATCGCCTCGATCATCTTGTCGAGCAGCTCGCCGGCGCGACCCACGAACGGCTCGCCGCGGAGATCCTCCTGCTCGCCAGGCGCCTCGCCGACGAACATCAGCGGCGCGGTCTCCGCGCCGCTGCCGAACACGAGATTCGTCCGCGTCGCGTACAGCTTGCAGCGCGTGCACTCGCCGAGCTCGGCCCGGATCTGCGCGAGCGTCTGCCGCTCGCGCGGCACGGGCGCCTCGCCTGGATGCGTGTCCGGTTCCGGCGTGATCGCAGCAGGCGCGGCGGGCTGCACCGTCCTCGCTCCCGGCGCGCTCCAGGCCCCGCGTGCGGCATGGGCCGCGAGCTGCGCGCGCAGCCGATGCACGACGTCGAGGAGCTCGTCCGCGGGCTCGATCTCGACCGTGCTATCCATGCCTCATTCTATGCCATCCGTCCGGCATCCGGTTCAACGGCCGAGTGGGTCGCTCGCGGTGGTCGCCGCGCTCGTGGCCATCGGGCTCGCGTTCGCGTGCCGACGCGAGGAGCCGGTCCCCCCCGGTGACATCGCGGGCTCGCTCGCCGTCGCCAGGGTCGGCGGGGTCGCATTCGATCCCGGCACGCTGCGAGGCAAGCCCAGCGTCGTGATGTTCGCGAGCCCGACCTGTCCGCACTGCCTCGCAGAGCTTCCCGTGGCGCAGCGGGCCGCCCGCGCGGCAGGCGCGAACCTCGTCGCGGTCTTCGTGGTCGGAACGCCCGACCGGGCGGCCGGCGTGGCCGCGCGTGCAGGCTTCGTCGCCCCGGTGCTCACGGATGACGGCAGCCTCCGCAAGCGCTACGCGATCGAGTCGGTGCCGTACACGCTCGTCCTCGGCGCGGACGGTCACGCCCAGCGCGCGTTCCAAGGCGAGCAGACCGAATCCACGCTCCGCGCCGCGCTCGCCGACGTGCGCTGAGCGCCGGACCCGGGCCCCCAGGCTTCCGCGCGCGCCGCCCTCGAATCACGGCGTCGCGGTCGGCTCGGCGCCTTCCGGGAACGTGAGGTACGCATAGAACCTACCGTCGGCCTCCGTCGCGGTCCGCACCGTGCCAGCACGGGCATCCGCGGCGTTCTTGAACGCGATGCGAACGTCGATGCCGCGCGTGCGCGCGGGCGCAGTCCTGGAGGCGCGGCGGGGTGACACGACGCGAGCCGTGGCGCCGGCGAGCGGGTTATCGAAGAACCGCGTGTCGAGCGTGCGCCAGGCGTTCGCCCCCAGGCGGACGAGGGCGAGATGCACGATCAGCGTCGAGCCCTCGAGGTGCTGCTCGACGTCGAATGCCGCCGCGGACTGAAAGAACAGCTCGGCGCCGCCATCCTTCGCCTCGAAGCCGATCCAGTGGAGCGTACCCGTGTGCGGGAGGCGCCTGGGCCGCGCCGCGCCCGTGCCGGGGCCGGCCGGCGCCTCTCCCGGGGTGACCCCGCCGTATTCGCCTTCGCGCTTCGGGGCGTCCGCGGCCGGCCGTGAGGCCGGCGCGGTCGAGATCGTATCCGCGACCGCCGGGCTCGCGAGGAGCAGGACCAACAGCGCGCGGCACAGCATCCGGCGATCGTACGGGCCCCGCGAGCGCGGCGCAAATCTGCAGCTGGTCTAGAGCGCGCCTACATGCAGCCGGCATATGCTGACCGCGGAGGCCAAGGGAATGCGTCACGTCCGCGGCATCTTGTTCCGGGACTACGTGCGCATGCTGCGCGCGCAGAAGGACGTCGAGTGGGACCAGCACCTGCCGGCGGAGGACGTGGCGCTGCTCGCCTCGTGCATCGATCCCGACGGCTGGTATCCGATGGCGTCGTTCGAGCGCATGGGGAACGAGGTGTTGCGCACCACGGCGGTCGGACAGCTCTCGCTCGTCCAGCTGTGGGGCCGCTTCTCCGCGGGCCAGCTGCGAGCCGCGAACCCGATGTTGCTCGCCGCGCTCGACCCGGTGGAGACGGTGAATCGCTTCCGCGTGCTCCGCGAGACGTTCTTCGATTTCGCCGCGCTCGACGTCCGGCTCCTGCACGAGGACGAGGCCCAGCTCGCGGTCCGCTATCACATGGCCATGCCGGCCGAAGAGGCAGCGGCCGTCCAGACCCTGGGGTTCTTCGAGGGCCTGCTCGAGCTCGCCGGTGCGCGCGAGATCCGCGGAACCTTTCGTTCGAAGGCGTGGGCCGATGCGCCCGAGACCGTGATCGACCTGACCTGGCGGTCGGCGCCTGGGCGCTGATCGCGCGGGCTCAATGACCGCGGGCAGCCGCTATGGCGCGCGGGCCGGGGGATCGGTCACGAGGATCGGATCGGTCGGCGCACCGAGGAGCAGCGTGCGCGCCTCGCCGACGAGGAACAGGGATCCTGCGATGAGGATCGGCTGCGAGCGCGTCCGGGCCGTGGCGATCGCATCGGCGAGGGTCGCCGCGATCTCGACGGCGCCCGTCCCGGGTCCGGATCCGGGCCCTGCGATCACCGCCGTGATCACCGCGGCGAGCGCCTCCGGCGGCAGCGCGCGATCCTGCTGATACCGCGTCGCGATGAAGCTCGAGGCCACCGATGCGAGCGCCCGCACCATCGCGCCCGCGTCCTTGTCGGCGGAGACGGCGAGGATGCACGTCGGCTGGAGCCCGCGCGCGTGGAGCGCGGCGGCGAGCGCCGCGGCGCCGTGCGGGTTATGCGCACCGTCGAGAATGACGAGCGGGCCTGGCGCGGGAGGCGGTCGCTCCGCGTCCACGTGCCCACCCGGCTCGCCGCTCGCGGGCAGCGCGAACATCTCGAATCGACCCGGGTGCGTGACCGCCGCCAGCGCCCGCGCACGCGCGTCGGCGTCCGTGCCAGGAGTGCCGGGCGGGCCGAGGGCACCGAGCGCATCCAGGTGCGCGACGGCCGCGAGCGCGGCGGCCGCGTTCGCTCGCTGATGCGCACCCGCGAGCCCCACCGGCGGCACGCGCGCGATCGCGGCGGCGTCGATCACGGTGACCGACGCGGCGCCGCACCCCTCGGCGGCGGTGACCAGCTGCGCGACCGCCGCGGGCTCTCCCGACGCGCCGACCACGATGTGCTGCCCGGCCTTGAAGATGCCCGCCTTCTCCGCCGCGATGGCCGCGAGCGTGGAGCCGAGGATCGCCTCGTGGTCGAGCGCGACCCCCGTGACCACGGCGATCGGAGCCGCGATCGCGGTGGTCGCATCGAGGCGGCCCCCGAGGCCCACCTCGAGCACCGTGACGGCGACCCCGGCGGCCGCGATCGCGACGCACGCGATCGCCGTGACCTGCTCGAAGAACGTCAGCTCGTCACCCCCGGCCGCCCTCACCTCGTCGGCGGCCGCGACGATCGCCTGCTCGCTGATGGGAGCGCCCGCGATCCCGATCCGCTCGCGCAGGCTCGAGAGGTGCGGCGACGTGTACGTCGCCACCCGGACGCTGGCGCCGACGAGCGCCGCGATCATCGCGACGGTCGAGCCCTTGCCGTTCGTGCCGCCGACGTGGACGATCGTGCCCATCCGCCGATCCGGCGCGCCGAGCCGGTCGAGCAGCGCACGCATCCGCTCGAGCCCGAGCACCACGCCGAAGCGCCGCGCGGGCACCAGGCGATCGAGCAGCTCGCGGTACGCGGTCAGTCCGCCGGCAGCTCGCACAGCTCGCCGCTGACAACCCCGGTGGTGCGCGACGGGTCGCGACCGCGCTCGAACCAGCGCAGCGAGCGCGCGATCGTCGCCTTGAGATCGCGGCGCGACACGACCATGTCCACCATGCCGTGCTCCAGCAGGAACTCCGAGCGCTGGAAGCCCGGCGGGAGCTGCTGACGGATCGTCTGCTCGATCACGCGCGGCCCCGCGAAGCCGATGAGGGCATCGGGCTCCGCCACGATGATGTCGCCGAGCATCGCCACGGACGCCGCGACGCCACCCGTCGTGGGGTGCAGCAGCACCGACACGTACGGCACCTTCGCCTCGCGCATGCGCGAGCGCGCCGCCGAGGTCTTGGCCATCTGCATGAGGGACAGCACCCCCTCCTGCATCCGGGCCCCGCCCGACGCGCAGAACATGATCGCGGGGCGCCGGTGCGCGACCGCGCGCTCGAACTGGCGGGTGATCTTCTCGCCGACCACCGACCCCATCGAGCCACCCATGAACTCGAACACGAAGAAGCCGGCCTCGACCGCGATCCCGCCGATCGCCGCGGTCCCCGCCCGGTACGCGTCGCCCGGGCCCACCTTGCGGGTGCTGCTCTTCACCTGATCGACGTACTTCTTGCCGTCGACCCGGAAGCCGAGGGGATCGCCGCTCTCGAGCGTCCGGTCGTGCTCCTGCCAGGTCCCGACGTCGACGGAATGAGCGATCCGCGCCTCCGTGGCCATGCGGAAGTGGTGGTTGCAGCTCGTGCAGACGCGGTCGTTGGCGTCGAGATCCGCCTCGTAGAGCGTGGTGTTGCATCGCTCACATTTCGTCCAAACCCCCTTGGGGACAGACTTTTTGGACTCGGCAGCGAGTCCTTGCGTACGCGACCACCACGCCATCGAGTGGCTAGATAGCACCCCCGGTCGCGACTGGTAAAGCCCCGAGCAGTCTGCTATCAGCAGGGGGAAAATTGCAGTCTTCCCGGGGTCGAGCCCGGTTGTAGCGAGGTCGCCATGCCGTCGATCCTGATCGTGAATGAAATCAGCACCGAGCGCGAAGAGATCGCGCGAGCGGTGGAAGCCGAGGGATTCGAGGTCGTGCAGGCGTCGTCTGCCGCCGAGGCCACTCGCGAGATCTGGGGCGGGTCGTTCCTCGTCGCCGTGATCCCGACGCTCCTCACCGGGACGAACCCTACGGCGCTGCAGCAGCAGCTCACCCAGATGGCGCCCGAGATCGAGACCCTCGTCCATGGCAAGAACGACGAGCTGTCCGCGCTCGTGAAGAAGATCATCAGGATCCGCGACGGCGAAGCCGCGGCTTGATGATGCTCCGCGGAGCTAGGCTCCGAAGCGGTCGCGGAGCGTGAGGAACTCGAGGAATTCGGACAGGCGCCCGACCTCGGGGACGATGAAGCCACCGCCATCGATACCCGCGTCCTCCGCGAGCAGCACGAGGCGCGACGCGCGCAGCTGATCGATCACCTCCTGCACCTCGTCCAGCGGCACGCCCACGCGAGCGGCGATCGCATCCAGTGTGCGGGGCACGAGGATCGCCGTGCCGTGGTTCAGCTGCGTCCCCGCGAGCGAGATCTGCTCGTCGGCCATGAGCCGCAGGCACTGCACGACCCGGTGGTTCGCCGTCGGTAACAGCAGCAGCTCGACGTGCTGGTTCGCGCTCTCGAGTCGGGTCGCGAGCGACTTGATGATGCGAAGCGCGATCTCGGGTCGCGCGCGCAGCATCGCCTCGAAGGTCTTGCCCTCGATCACCAGCAACCTCGCGGCCGTCCGGCACACCGCCGTCGCCGACCGCGGCCGCTCGTTCAGGATCGCCATCTCGCCCAGGAACTCGCCGGGTGCGAGCACCGCGAGGACACGATCCTGAGCCCCGACCTTCCGCCGGATCTCGACCTCGCCCGCCTGCACGACGTACATGAAGTCGCCAGGAGCCCCCTCCTCGAACAGCACGCTCCCCGGGCCGAAGTCCCGGGCGAATCGCTCCAGCGGATCGCTCACGCCCGCATCATCGCACGCGCGCCGAGCGCTCGGCACACGCGCTCAGCGCATCGTCGAGTGCCGCAGGATATGCAGCAAGGCGCGCCCGAGGTTCGGCCGCTCGCGCCGCGTGTCGACGGGGAGCACGACCTCGTCGGTCGTGAGCCCGAGCTTGACGGCACGCACGAGCATCTCGACATCCCAGCCGTGGCCGCGGTCGCTCATGCCGAGCGCGACCAGCGCCGGGAAGCGCAGCGCGCGGACGGGCCCGATGCTCGACCACTTGTGGCGGTAGACCGTGTCGATGAGCCCGGCGACGAGGGCCTCGCCCATGCGCCGGCGCCCCGGCTCCGCACCGAGCACGAGCTCGATGCCGCGGTCGACGATCGGCGCCACGAGAGCCGGCAGCGCCCCCGCCGCGGCGGGCCGATCGCCCGGCACGAACGCGATCACGTCGGGCACGCGAGGGAGCCCCTGGAAGTGCGCGATCGCGCGCAGGCACGCGGCGCCATAGCTCCCGCTGCTCTCCCGCAGGACCAGGGCTCCCCGATCGCGCGCGATCTCGGCGGTGCGGTCGCTGGACGCGCGATCGACCACCACCACGCTGCGGATCATCCGCGCTGGCAGGTCGCGCAGCAGCACCGGGAGGGACGCGGCATCGTCACGGGCCGGCACCACCACGTCGATCACGGCATCGCGCACGCCCCATCCTATGCGATCGGGTCGCCGCAGGTGCGACCGGAGCCTGCACCTGCGCGTGCGCGTGGCGCTTCGTGATACCCCACCAGGCGTGAGCCTCACGTACAAGGGAGCCGGGGTCGACATCGACGCGGGCGCCGCGCTCGTCGACCGGATCAAGCCGCTCGCCGCCTCCACGAAGCGTCCGGAGGTGCTCGGCGGCATCGGCGGGTTCGCGGCGCTGTGCCGGATCCCGACCGGCTATCGCGAGCCGATCCTGGTCAGCGGCACGGACGGGGTGGGCACCAAGCTCAAGACCGCGTTCGCGGCCAACAAGCACGACACGATCGGGATCGATCTCGTCGCGATGTGCGTGAACGACGTGCTGGTCACCGGCGCCGAGCCGCTGTTCTTCCTCGATTACTTCGCGACCGGGGCCCTCGATGTCGAGACCGCCGCGACCGTCATCGCCGGCATCGCCGAGGGCTGCCGCCAGTCGGGCTGTGCGCTCGTCGGCGGCGAGACCGCGGAGCTGCCGGGCCTCTATCAGGGCAGCGACTACGACCTCGCCGGGTTCTGCGTCGGCGTCGTGGAGCGCGATGCCATCCGCCCTCGGCGCACACTCGTGGCGGGCGACATCGTGATCGGGCTGCCGTCGGCGGGGCTGCACTCGAACGGTCACTCGCTCGCGCGCAAGGTCGTGCTGGAGCACCTCGGCCTCGCGCTCGATGCGCGGCCGCCCGAGCTGGGCGGGGCCACGGTGGCCGAGGAGCTACTGCGCCCGACCCTCATCTACGCCCCGGCCTTTGCCGCGCTGCGCACGGCGGGGATCGAGTGGAAGGCGGCCGCGCACATCACGGGCGGTGGCCTCGTCGAGAACCCGCCGCGGATCTTCGCTGACGACACGCTCGCCGTCGAGCTCGACGCGCGGACGTGGGACGTGCCGCCGATCTTCCGCCTGATCGCGAGCGCCGGCGTGACGGGCGCCGAGCTGGCCCGCACGTTCAACCTCGGCCTCGGCATGACGATCGTCGTGCCGGCCGCGGACGCGGATCGGACCGTCGCGCTGCTCGCGAGCTCGCAGGCCCGGGTGGTCGGCCGCCTCGTCCCGCGGGATGGCGGTGAGCCCGCGCGCGTGCTGCACGGACCATTCGCGCCGTGAAGCTCGGCGTGCTCGTCAGCGGCACCGGGACCAATCTCCAGGCCCTGCTCGATGCGGCCGCGGCCGGCACGCTGGCGCCCGCCGAGATCGCGGTCGTGATCTCGAACCAGCCGGGTGTCCGCGCCCTCGACCGCGCCGTCGCGGCGGGCGTGCCCGCGCATGTCGTCGAGCATCGCGGCCTGTCGCGACCCGAGTTCGAGGATCGCCTCCTCGCCGTGCTCGCGCAGCACCACGTCGAGGCCGTGATCCTCGCCGGCTTCATGCGCGTGCTGACCGCGCGCTTCGTCGATCGGTTTCCGCGCCGCATCATCAACACGCACCCGTCGCTGCTGCCCGCGTTCCCGGGCGTCGACGCCCCCGCGCAGGCCATCGCGCACGGCGTGAAGCTCTCCGGCGTCACGGTGCACTTCGTGGACGCGAGCCTCGATGGCGGCCCGATCATCGCGCAGGTCGCCGTGCCCGTCGCCGCCACCGACGATGCCGCGGCGCTCCACGCCCGGATCCAGCGCGAGGAGCACGTGCTACTCCCCACCGTCGCGCGCGACTTGGCGGCCGGTCGGCTGTCGTGCCAAGGTCGCACCGTCACGACGGGCGCGCATGCCGAGTAACAGCTACGACCTGATCGTCCTCGGCGACGACCTCGCCGCGCTCGTGTGCGGCACGCTGTGCGCCCGCCGCGGGATGCGGACCCTCGTGCTCGGCACGGATCGCCCGGCGCGCTACCTGCTAGGACCTCACAAGCTTCCCGTCGAGCCCGCGAGCTGGCCGACCGTGCCCGGCTCCGCGGCCGAACGCGTGATGCGCGAGCTCCACGGCGAGATGGGGCTGCGCCGGCGACTGCGCGAGCCCAAGGTCCCCGGCCAGCTGATCGGGCCCGACTTCCGGATCGATCTGGGGCCCGACCGACTCGCGAGCGAGCTCGTGCGGGAGCTCGGCAAGGAGCAAGGCGCGACCTGGCTCGCGCGCTGGGAGAAGAGCGCCGAGCTCGCGCGCGCGCTCGACCCGATGCTCGGCAGCGAGCACGCGTTCCCGGGCGTCGGGTTCTTCGAGAAGCGCGAGCTCGGGCGGCTCGCGGAGCGCGCGGCCACCGATGCGGCCGCGTGGTGGGGGGATGTGTCGGTCGCACCCGGCGCCCTGCCCTGGCGCCAGCTCGCCTCCGTGGCGCTCCGGCATCCTGCCGTGCCGCCGCTCGCGATCGCGCGCGCGATCGATGCCTGGCGTGCGGGGCCGTCGGCGCTGCGCGGCGATGGCGACGCGATCCGCGACCTCCTGATCGAGAAGCTGCAGACCGCCGGTGGCGAGCTGCGCGCCGGCAGGCCCGCTGCGATCGAGACGTCGTGGGGCAAGGTCTCCAGCATCACGCTCGCGACCGGTGACGAGCTCGGCGCGGGCCAGGTCGTCACCAGCCTGGCCCCCGGGGAGGTCGCGGCGCTGCTCGGCAAGAAGGCGCCGAAGCGACTCGCGGAGCTCGCGGAGAGCATGAAGCTCGTCGGGTATCGCTACACGCTGAACGTCGTGCTCGAGGACGGCGGGCTGCCCGAGCACATGGCGCCGACCGTCGCCGTGATCGCCGCGCCGGAGCGCGAGCCGGTCGGCGATGCGGCGTTCTCGATCCACCTCGGCGAGGTCGACGATAGCGGCCGCGTCGTCGCCACGATCGCGGCGGTGCTCCCCGTCGAGGGCGCGGTCGACGAGGAGCGCCTCGCGCCCAAGTGCATGGCGCTGCGCGCGGGGCTGTGGAAGCGGCTCGGCGACGTGATGCCGTTCTTCGAGAGGCACCTCGTCCTGGCGCACTCGCCGTTCGAGGCCAACCCGCCGCAGGTGCCCGGTGGTCGCGGCAGCTACGAGGTGCCGCGCAATCTCCCGCTGTCGATGATGCCGGTGTACGCCCCCGCATCGGCGGCGGCGGCCGTCCCGGGCACCGCCGAGCTCGGCCTGCTCACGTACATCACGGGCCTGAAGAACCTGACGCTGACTGGCGAGCAGATGCTGCCCGCACTCGGCGTGGAGGGCGCGCTCGCGGCCGGCTGGTCCGCGGCGAAGGTCGCGACGGCCATCGCCGGCAAGAAGAAGGACTACCTGTCGTCAGAAACCGTCGGCGCGACGTAGGCCGGGCGCGCCTTGCGCGGTTCGTCCGGCACAAGGGGGTCCCGAATGGCCAGGCCATTCACCCGGCGAGCCCGGCGAGCCGGGCCCCGACCTCGTACACGCGCGCGGGCTCCATGTGGCGATAGCGCGTGACCTGGACGCGGAGCTGCGCGATCAGATCGATCACGTCCCGGCGCGTGCCGCCCGTGCCGAGCACCGTCCGCGCTCGCTCGACGATCGCGCCGCGGGCCGCCTTCGGGTGATAGATGAAGGTCCGCCCGAACCGCACCTGACCGCCGAGGCCCACGAGCCGCAGCTCGGCGACATCGCCCACCTCGACCCCGTGGAGCGCCCGCTGCTCGTCGACGTGGACCTCGGCGCCGCCGAGCAGATCGAGCAGCAGCGCGCCACCGCCCGAGCGGTCGAGGCGCCGGATCTCGTACAGGCTGCGCTGCGAGGTCACGAGCGCAGCGATGGCGGCCCGCTTCGGATCGTCCTTCGCGAGCTCGCGATACGTGATCGCCGCCGGGGGTACCGCCGCGCCGGGCGCGGTGCGCTCGACCACGAACCACTCGACGAAGGCCGCGCTCCAGGCCTCCCACAGCTCGTCGTCCTGGTGGACCTTGCCGCGTCGCTTCTCGTACTCGCGGCGGGCGAGCGCTGCATTCGCCGCGTTCGCCGTGTGACGCGCGTACAGCTCCTCGGTCACCTGCTCGAGCAGCGCGGCCGGCGCCGCCGACGGCGCCGCGGTCACTTCGCCCGTCGCAGATGGTCGCGGAAGCGCGTGAACAGGTACGACGCGTCGTGGGGGCCCGGGGAGGCCTCGGGGTGGTACTGGACAGAGAACACGGGCTTGCCCTCGACGGCGATACCCTCGTTGCTGTGATCGAACAGGTTCTCGTGCGTCTGCACGACGCCGCTCGGCAGCGTGCTCGGATCCACGATGAACCCGTGGTTCTGCGAGGTGATCTCGACCTTGCCCGTCGTCCGGTCCATGACGGGGTGGTTGCCACCGTGATGCCCGAACGACAGCTTGCGCGTCTTCGCTCCGAGCGCGAGGCCGAGGATCTGGTGGCCGAGACAGATGCCGAACACCGGCTTGCCACTCGCCACGAGCGCTTGGGTCGCGACCACGCCGTAGTCCACCGCGGCCGGATCGCCAGGGCCGTTCGAGAGGAAGTAGCCGTCGGCGCCCAGCGCGAGCGCGGTGCGCGCGGGCGTGGTGGCGGGCACCACCGTCACGCGGCA
The DNA here is from genome assembly GCA_043716635.1 of Deltaproteobacteria bacterium. GTDB lineage: Bacteria > Myxococcota_A > Polyangia > Haliangiales > Haliangiaceae > JABFXX01. The sequence goes on from JAYSYE010000587.1 coordinate 20,312, forward strand.
CCCGATGTCGCGCAGCTGGCGCAGGATGTTCGTCTTGATCCCGAAATCGTACGCGACGATGTGATGCTCGATCGGCGGGGGGGCGATCGCGCGGCCGTCATCGAGCGCGCGCCACGACGGCTCGCTCCACTCGGACGTCCCGGCCGCCGTGACGCGAGGCACGAGGTCGAGCCCCGTCATCTGTGGCGCCGCCCGCACCCGCTCGAGCACGCCGGCGAGGTCTGCCACCGCGTGCGTGACCGCGCCGCGCATCGCCCCCTGCTCCCGGAGCACACGCGTGAGCGCGCGCGTGTCGATGCCGTCGAGCCCGGGCACACCCGAGCGCTCGAGCCACGCCGAGAGGCTGCCGGTCGAACGCCAGCTCGCGGGCACCGGCGACAGCTCGCGGATCGCGAAGCCCGCACACGCGACGCGCTCGGCTTCGCGGTCGTCCTCGTTCACGCCGACGTTGCCGATCTGCGTCGCCGTCATCACCACGATCTGCCCGCAGTACGACGGGTCGGAGATGATCTCCTGGTAGCCAGTGATCGACGTGTTGAAGACGACCTCGCCGATCGACTCGACGTGTGCGCCGAACCCCTCGCCGCGGAACACCTGGCCGGTCTCGAGGACGAGCGCGGCGGGCCAGCGCGTCGTGGCGGTCGCGGCGGTCGTGGTGCTCACTTCATCCTCCCGTCGAGGTCGTAGACCACCTTGCCCTCGACGATCGTGAGCACGGCGCGGCCTGCGAGCTGGTGGCCGAGGAACGGCGTGTTCTTCGATTTGCTCGACAGCCCCTCGCTGCTGATGGTGATCGGCCGCTCGGGATCGATCACGCACAGGTCCGCGACCGAGCCGATCGCGAGGGTGCCTCCGGGCAGCCCGAACGCGCGTGCTGGCGCCCCCGTGAGCGCCGCCAGGGCGCGCTTCTCGTCGAGCGTGCCCATGCGGACGAAGTCGAGGATGATCGGCAGCGCCGTCTCCAGTCCCAGCATGCCGGGGGCGGCGCACTCGAACTCGACGTCCTTCTCGACCGGCGAGTGCGGCGCGTGATCCGTCGCGATGCAGTCGATGGTTCCGTCGGCGAGGCCCTCGAGCAGTGCCTCCTGATCGGCGGCGGTCCGCAGCGGCGGCATGACCTTCGTGCGCGTGTCGTAGTGGCTGCAGGCCTCGTCGGTCAGCGCGAGGTGGTGGGGCGTCACCTCGCACGTCACGGGCAGGCCGCGGCGCTTCGCCTCGCGCACGAGCGCGACCGTGCGCGCCGTGGAGACATGGGCGACGTGATACCGCGCCCCCGTCCACTCCACGATCTCGAGATCGCGCGCGACCATCGCGCTCTCCGCGCACGCCGGCTGGCCGCGGATGCCGATGCGCGTCGCGACCGCGCCCTCGTTCATCGCGCCTCCCTCGCTGAGGTCGAGGTCCTCGGCGTGCTGCACGAGGGGCAGATCGAACGTGCGCGCGTACTCGAACGCGCGGCGCAGGAGGCCCGCGTTCATGACCGGCCGACCATCGTCGGAGATCGCCACGATGCCGGCCTCCTTCATGTCGGCGATGTCGGCGAGCGCCTTGCCCTCGAGGTTCTGCGTGATCGCGCCGATCGGCTTCACGCGCACCGAGCCCACGTCGCGCGCGCGCCGCACGATCAGCTCCGTCACCGTGCGCTGGTCGTTGACCGGGCGCGTGTTCGGCATGCAGCACACGGTGGTGAACCCACCGGCGGCGGCCGCTCGCGTCCCGCTCTCGATGTCCTCCTTGTACTCGTGGCCCGGCTCGCGGAAATGGACGTGCAGGTCGATGAGGCCCGGCACCACCCACAGGCCTCGCACGTCGAGGATGCGGCCCCCCACGAGACCGCGCCCGATCTCCACGATGCGGCCACCGACGATGCGGAGGTCCCCCACCTGGTCGAGCGGTCGCGCCGCCGACGGATCCAGGATTCGGCCACCGCGCAGGACGAGGTCGCCGGGCTCCATCGCGGGCGGGTGTAGCACGGCTCCTGGCGCGCCGGGCGCGGTCGGTGCCCCGACGCGGGTGCGAGTGACTACTCGGTCCGGCCCGGGCGACCGGCCGTCGAGCCTAGCTCCGGGCACGTCGCATCGATCGTCTGCCGGACCGCATCCAGCGCGGACGTGCAGGCTCGCGCCATCGTCGCCAGCGGGCGCCCGGCGTCCTGCAGCGCGCGCAACGAGTCCGCCAGGCCCATACCGGCGGTGGTCATGGCCGCGCGTGCGTCGGCCGGGAACGCGGCACAGTGCTCGAGGCTGGTCACGGCCGCGAGGTACTGGCGGCACGACGCAACGACATCAGGGATCGCGCCGAACGCGGGGTCGATCGGTCGCGACGCTCGGCCCGCCGTCGCGCGCCCCACCGCGGTGGCTGCCGTGGACAGCGCGAGGTCGAGCTCGCCGCTCGGCTCGCGCGGCTCGACCAGCACGGGCTCGGCGAGCGCGGCGTGCTCGTCGACGGGGTCGCGCACCTCGACCTGGTCCTCGGGAACGGCAATGGGATCCCACGCGACCGGAAAGGCCACCGCGACCTCGTGCTTCGCGCGGAGGTGCTGGACCTCGACGAAGCCAAGGACGAGCGCGCCCCCGACGGCGAGCCCCACCGCGTAGCTCCGGATCGTGGGGACCAGCTCCATCGGCCGACTATGGCACGCGGTGAGCGGCTACGGCGCGAGGAGCGCTCGCACGCGCGCCACCAGCTCCGCTCGCGGAACATCGTGCTCGCGCGGCTCGGCGCCCGGGCGGAGGTCCTTGAGCTTCACGATCGCCGCTTCGCGCTCGCGCGTCCCGTACAGCACGGCCAGCGGGACCGCCGCCCGGTCGGCGTACTTGAGCTGCTTGCCGAGCTTCTCGGCGGCTCCGTACACCTCGACATTCCACCCTGCCCCGCGCAGCTCGGTCGCGATCGCGGCGTACTCGGCGGCGAGCTCGGCCTCGGCGTGCAGCACGATGACGTGCGCCGTGGTGCCGGCGGCGGCGCCGAGGACCTTCAGCTCGACGAGCTTGCTGAACAGCCGCGTGGCACCGATCGAGATCCCGACGCCTGGCAGCTTCGACTTCGTGTAGTGACCGGCGAGGTTCTCGTAGCGGCCACCGGAGCAGATGCTGCCGAGCTCCGGGTGGTCGTCGAGGAACGTCTCGTAGACGGTGCCCGTGTAGTAGTCGAGCCCGCGCGCGATCGCGAGATCGATCGCGAACTGCGACTCGGGGACGCCGAGCGCGAGCGTGCCCGCGTACACCGCCTCGAGCTCCGCCAGCCCCTCGAGGAACATGGCGTTACCGCCCGCAAAGGCGCGCAGCGTCGCGAGGGCTGCGCGCGAGTCGCCACGATTCGCGGTGAGCAGCTCGAGGAGCCGGGTCGCGACCGCCGGCTCGAGCTTCGCCTCCGAGGCAAGCCGGCCTTCGACCTCGGTTCGCGACAGCTTGCCGAGGCGGTCGACCTCGTGAAGTACGGCCGCGTGGGCTGCCTCCTCGATGCCGAGACTCTCGAGGAGCCCGCGCAGGAGCTTGCGGTTGTTGACGCGGATCGTGAACGCGCCGAACGCCAGCTCGCGAAACACGCCGTGGATGACCGCGGGGATCTCCGCGTCGTAGGCGAGCGGCAGCGTGTCCTTCGCGATCACGTCGATGTCGCACTGGTAGAACTCGCGATAGCGCCCCTTCTGCGCGCGCTCGCCGCGATAGACCCGCTGGATCTGATAGCGGCGGAACGGGAAGTTCAGCTCGTGCTCGTGCTCGGCCACGTAGCGCGCGAGCGGCACCGTGAGATCGAACCGGAGCGCGAGCTCTGGCACCGCGGGGACCGCGCCGGCGGCCTGCCCCTTCGCGAGCGCGCCCGTGGACTGGACGAAGTACACCTGCTTCTCCGTCTCGCCGCCGGACTTCGTGAGCAGCACGCTCGTGAGCTCGAACGCGGGCGTCTCGACCGGGAGGAACGCGAAGCGCTCGAAGCCGCGCCGGATCGTGTCGAGCATGCGCTGGAACGCGAGCTGCTGCGGCGGGAGGAGCTCGAGCACGCCCGGAGGAGTTCGCGGCTGAATGGCCATGGCGCTCGCTTATAGGTGAAAACCAGGTGGATGTTCATGTCCCCGCACGCGGCGTTCAGGCGCGCGGGCGCGCGGGCGCTCGGTCACGACGACGGCTGCGCGACAGGCACGGGCGCCTCGACGCGAACGACGCGCGTGCCGAGGCGAGCGACGAGCATCGCGTGCGCGGCGGCGACCGCCGTGGCATCCCGGCCCTCGAGCGTGAGCAGCACGCGGAAGTCGCGCTCGGAGAAGCGTGGATAGGAGCCGAGCTTCACGGCCGGATACGCGGCGACCATCGCGTCGAGGTCGCCGGCGATCTGGCCCTCGTCGGCATCGACGTAGATCCGGGCGACGGTGACGGGCTCGGCGCGGAACCGGTCGCGGATGTCGACGAACTTGCGGCGGAACAGCGAGGGAACCCCGGGGAGGATGTAGACGTTGCGGTACTTCACCACCGGCCACACCTCGTCCTTGCCGTAGGCGAGCTCCGAGCCCTCCGGCAGATCCGCGAGCCGCAGATTCGCCTCCGGGAGCGCGCTGCCCCAGTGGGCCCGCACCTTGGCCTCGAGGTCGGGATGGCGCACCACGCGGGTCCCGAAGCCGCGCGCGATGGCGGCCATCGTCACATCGTCGTGCGTGGGCCCGACGCCGCCGGAGGTGAACACGTGATCGAAGCGTGCGGAGGCGTCGCGGACCGTCGCGCCGATCTCCGCCTCGTCGTCCGGGATCACGACGATGCGCCGCAGGTCGACGCCGAGCGCGCGCAGCTCGCCGATCAAGAACACGGCGTTCTCGTCGGCGAACTTGCCGGTCAGGATCTCGTCCCCGATGATGATGATCGCCGCGGTCGCCACGGGCATCAGGCGCGGTAGCGCAGCCCGACCAGCGCCCCGATGAGGTCGCGCGCCGAGTCCTTGCGGTAGCCATACTTCGTGACGAGCGTCTCGAGCGCGGTCTCGCAGCGCGTGCGGGCCTCTGCCGCGAGGCTGCTCTCGTGACCGGACAGGAAGACGAGCAGGTCGCGCATGCCTTTGGCGATCGTCACCTTGTGCTTCTCGAAGTACGCGTCGCGCAGCCGCCGGTGGTGCTCGGCGAAGATCTCCGCGAACACCGGCTTCTGCCCGAGATGATCGAGCGACCACGCGCCGATCTTGGCGATGAGGCTCTGCCGGAACTCCTCGGGCGTGCCGGCAATCACGAGCGTGCGCTCGACGTCGCGCATCATCCCTTCGTCGGGATCCTCCATGCGGCCGGTCTGCGTGTGGCGCAGCTTCTCCTTCTTCAGCGCGTGCATCACGTGGTTCACGTAGCGGTCGAAGACGCGCGTGTACTCGCTCTCCTCGACGAGCCCGACCGCGACGCGCACCTCGTCGTCGATCACATCGAACAGCCGACCGCGCGCGACCTCGACGAGCTTCTTGTGATCGTGGAAGCCACCGGGCTGCGCGTCCTGGCGCAGGAACTCGTAGACGCTCGCCTGCTTGGTCAGCTCGACGATCTCCTCGAGCACCACGAGCGGCGACACGTAGTCGTAGCGAGTGGAGCCCGCGGCTGCGAGCAGGACGCCTTGCATCTCGCGCGGTGACGCCCCGACCCGGCCCTCGTAGATCGGATACGTGTCGCTCTCGTGCCAGAGCTCCTTGATCTGCGCGGTCAGCTCGCGCGCACGATCGGGCGCCATGTCCTCGGGGAGCGTGCCCGTCGAGTACAGCTCCACCTTGTCCAGGGGCGTCAGCTTGCCGAGCACCTCGGCGAGCGTGGACGGATACCGCTCCACCTGCGGCTTGCGCATGCGCGACAGGACCGCCCACAGCGCCGCGACATAGGCCGTGTGGGGGGCCACGTGACGCGCCCCTGCCGCTTCGCGCAGCCGCTCCGCGTAGAGCGCCTCCTCGTGCCGCACGTCGAGGATGAACGGCACGCGCACCAGCTCGATGCGGCCCTTGAAGCTCTGGAAGTCCGGAATCTCGCGAAAGGCCGACAGGTGGATGTCGTTGCTGCTGCCGATGAACGTGACGTCGAGCATCAGCGTCGAGCTCTGGAGCGACAGCGCCGCGCGCTCGACGGTCGTGAGCAGATACTTGTAGTGTTCGAGGGGTCGCTTGAGCAGGTCGTCGTACTCGATGATCCCGCGATTGGCGCCCACGACCTCGCCGCCGTACTCGAACAGGGACACCGCCTGGAGAGACGGCGGCAGCGCCCCGAGCGTGCGATCGGCGGTGACCTGCCGCTCCGTCGCGTCGACGGACAGCTGCGGCTCGACCGTGACCCACCCCGTGCGGTAGCGATGCGAGACCTCGAACCGCTCGACGCGGACATGGCGCATGACCATGAGGTAGTCGCCGCCATAGCTCGCGAGGAGTGCGTCGTAGATCGCGCGATTCTTCGGTGACAGCGACCCGCCGCGGAGGTAGTCGCCGACCTGGAAGTCGGGCGCGACTTTCGCCATCAGCGCGAGTCGCTCGACCTCGGGCACCAGGAGGAGCGGATGATCGCGCAGCTCGTCGACGATGCGCGCGTCGATGAGATCGTCGGGGAGAAAGGCGAACGAGTCCGCGCTGTCGACCGGGACCGCGCCCGCGCCGCCCGCGATCCCGCCGAAGCCGATGCCACTACGCGTGTGCTTCTGGGCGGGAAAGATCCACGAGAACCGATACAGCGCGCCCTCGTCGAGCGTCGAGAAGTGCTCGAGCGCGCGGCCCATGCAGCGGATGAACGTGCTCTTCGCGCTGCCGTTCGGGCCGTGGAGCAGCACGAGCTTGTTGGGCCGCCCATCCTGAACGAACGAGCGCAGCGTCCGGTACACGGCGTTCTGCACGTGCTCCTGGCCGAAGAGCCGATCCTCGCCGCCCGCCCAGGGCGAGTCGAAGAGATGAAACCTGCGCACCACGCCCCACGGATACGTGATGACGGAGCTGCCGTAGTGGTCGAAGCAATCGACCAGGTACTGGGTCGAGCTGCGCAGCTGGCGCGCCGGCTCCGCGACCACGAGGTTCAGGTACTCCGCGAACGACAGCACGCGGCGGTTACGCGTGAAGTCGTCGCGCACGGCGGTGCCGAGCCCGACGAGCAGATCGGTCACGACCGCGGGCGCCGAATCCGGACGGCCCGGCATGCTCAGTTCGCCGCCACCTGGATCGTGATCAGCTCCTTCTTGGGGAGGCACTGATCCTTGTCGCAGACCGCGAACTTGAAGCTCCCCTTCAGCGTGTAGCTCCCCGGCGCGGCCGGGGTGAGCTTCACGGCGAACGCGAGCTCGCGCTCGCCGAACGCAT
>JAYSYE010000588.1:0-9269 GCA_043716635.1 Deltaproteobacteria bacterium
CTCGAGTCGCTCGGCGAGGTCGGCATCGGCGCCGTCCTCGGGTGGTGGGCGCTGCGATGGCGGTCTGAACAGCACGTCGTGGACGCTCTTGGCATCGGCATCGACGTAGCCCGAGAACCCGCGGAACAGGCCGGCGACCGCAGTGCTGGTCTCCTTCGCCGTGTACTCGAAGAACACGTAGTGGCAGGCAATCAAGCACTTCACGAAGTGGCCACGCAGTATACCGACCACCAAGTCGAGCACACGGACTTCACGCTCTTCATCCTCCACGCGATGAGCTCCGGGCTTGACCCGGCCCCCGTGCTGCGTGACATCGCGCGTGCGCTCGACGCCGCGTTGCCGTACTGCAACCTGGCGGAGCTCGCGACCGCGCCCCTCGACGATGCCGCCGCGCTCGCGCGCACCGTGCTGATCCCATATTTTGCCAAGCACGCCGCGGCCAAGAACGTCGAGCGTCTCGTCTTCCAGTTCGAGTCGGGCGCCAGACCCCGCTTCGGCGTCTGGGCCGGCCCCACCGCCAGCAAACCCGTGCGCACGGAGGCGACCGGGCTTGGCTTCGAGTGCATGCGGGCCGTGCACGAGATGATCGAATCGTCGCCACTCGGAGTCACGACCGAGACGGGAACGTTCATTCACGCGACCAGCGCATTCCTGGTCCGCGCGCTCCTGGACGCCGCCGCGCCCGCACTGCCGTGGGAGCACGAGCTCGATGTGTACCTGGGATCGATCCGCCTCGGCCGCTGTGACCGCGACGGCTTCGTGCCCACACCGATCCCGATCGCACGCGCGCAGCTCCTCCTCGAGCGCGAGCGGACGACAGCGGGCCTCGTGCGCATGGGTTTTCCCGGCATTCCGCCGACCACGATCGACTATCCAGTCCCCGCCGCCGCAGCCACGCGCTCGCTCCGCCATCCCGACGGCCGACGCTGGGGGGTCACGATCCGTGGCGAGAGATTGCACTCGACGCTCATCGAGGGCACCGAGACCGAGACGTTCAAGCGTCCCGTCAAGACGGGCTGGGAGCTCGAGACGTTCGTCGCGGCGCAGCTTCGCGCTGGCTTCGTCGACGCGGGGAGCGAATGATAAACGCGCCGATGTCGCGTCGCCTTGGTTCGCGAGGTCGCTGCCCCGCTCCTACTTCGCGAACGGGACGTCGCCGATGTAGTCGCTCTTCGAGAGCGGCACGCCGTTGTGCCGCAGGATCGCGTACGCGGTCGTCAGGTGGAAGTGCAGGTTCGGCAGCGCCATGTGATCGAGGTAGTCACCACCGCGCATCGACTTGCCGCCCATCCACGCGTACGTGATCGAGCGATCCTCGGCGCCCACGAAGTCCTCCTTCGTGAAGGTGCGGAGGTACGCGACCGCGGTCTCGATGCGCGTGCGCAGCTGCGAGATCGTCGTCTCGGTGTCGGGGTTCTTCGGCGCCTCCTTGCCGGCGAGCTTCGACGCGGTGAACTTCGTCTGATCGCACGCGGCCTGGATCTGGCGAGTCAGCGAGTACTGGTCGGGCGCGAGGCGCGCCACCGTGAGCACCTCGGGATCGAACTTCTTCTGGTCGGCGAGCGCGGTCGCCTTGTCGAGCCACTTGTCGATCTGGAGGAGGTGCTTCGTGAAGACGGGGATGGTCGCGTCGTAGAGGTTGATCACGAGGCGAGACTAACCCCCGGGCTCGCCCGAGATGATCCCGGATCGCCAAGCATCTCGCGCGAGGCCCAAGGCGCGCGCGGAGCCCGGTACCGGGCGTACCGGGCGTACCGGGCGAGCACGCAACGACGGCATCGCGTGAGAGGCGACGGCGAGGCGGGTCAGCACAGGTGAGCCCTGGGGTTCGCTCACCGGCGGGCTGGCCAGACGACTGCCGGCCGGTGATCCGAACGGCCGGCGTCGATCACGGGGGACCTGGGGTGGACTCGCAGGGCTCCGTGCTAGCGTCGGAACGTGCCTATCCCGGCGGACCGCCGTCGCAGTTTTCTCGCGCGCCAGGTCGGGACCATGGCGCTCTCGCACGTGCAGGTCGACACGCCGATGGCGCTCGTCCGCGCCGCCGCGTGGAACAACTCGCTCGCGCGGATGGGCGTGTACCTGCCGCTGTTCATCATCCACGACGTCGGCGTGATGCTGTCGATGGCACGCGGTGCCGGCGGCTACGCGATCCGGGCGCGCGAGGCGCAGCTCGCCCGCATCAATGTCCCCGCCACCCAGAAGCCGATGCTCGACCAGTACCGGCGCCTGCTCGAGAACATCGCGAGCTCGGAGGTCACCGAGCGGCTCGCCGGCCTGCGCCTGCGCGACGAGATGCTGGCCGTGCTGCTGTCTCGCATCCTCGGCGATACGTTCAATCGCTGGCGCGACCGCACGAAGAGCGCGGGCGTCGAGCCGCTGCCACTCGACCTCGGCATCCTCGGCGAGATCGACTACGCCGAGCACTTCCGCGAGTTCGAGCCGAAGGCGCTGTGGGGCTTTGTCGAGCACGTGGTCGCGCAGTCGATGCACATCTACACGCAGGTCGAGCTGATCGATCTCGACACGGTGCGCCTGCTCGGCCTGTTCAAGGAGGACAGCGCGAGCGGCAGCGAGGCCCTCGGCGGCGCGATCGATCTGGTGGATCTGTTTGCGGCGCTCGGCTCGCCCGAGGCGAACGACGTGGCGAACTTCTCGCTCGATCTGCTGCCGAGCGTGCTCGAGACGCGCCGCTCGACGGGCAGCCAGACGTTCGCCGTCGACGGCTACGCGTCGATCGAGCGCAAGGGCAACATCGACTCGCTCGTGCTCTCCGAGCTCGCATACGACCGCGAGGTCTTCGAGCAGAAGATCGTCGACAACGAGCTGCTGTACTACGGCCGCGAGAAGCAGCGCGAGGACGAGCGGCGGCTCCAGTACCTCCTGATCGACTGCTCCGCCTCCATGCGCGGCCAGCGCCAGGTGTTCGCGCGCGGCCTCGCGCTCGCGCTCATCAAGAAGCTCACGCTCGAGGGCGACGAGATCTGGGTGCGCTTCTTCGACTCGCGCCTGCACGAGACGATCAAGATCGGGCGCTCGGGCCAGGTCCCGGTGCCGTATCTCCTGTCGTTCCGCAGCGAGCGCGGCCGCAACTACGGCAAGGTGTTTCGCCAGCTGCTGACCGAGGTCACGCGTCTGCGCCGCGAGCAGAAGCGACGCGTGGTGCTCTACACGATCACGCACGGCCAGTGTCACATCGAGCCCGAGCTCGTCACCGCGCTCAAGCAGCAGGCGTTCCTCTACGGCGTGGTGGTCCTGCCGTCGTCCGACCAGCTGCCCGAGTTCGTCCAGATGCTCGACCGCTCGCAGATCGTGACGGGCGACGTGCTCGGCAACCGCCAGGACCGGCAGCGGCGCGCGCTCGACATCGTCGGCGACGCCACGCGTAACTCCAAGGTCGCGAACCCGCCCTCGTCGCCCTCGCCCACCGATCCGGCGACGAGCCGCCGCATGAACGTGGTGCGGTGATGGCGCGCCGCACGTTCAACTCGATCGAGTCGACGGCGGATCAGGCCGAGGCGCTCGTGCAGCAGGGCCGCTGGGCGGACGCGGAGCGGCACTACCGCGAGCTCATCGGCCAGACGCACGTCATCAACTACGAGTACGACGACTGGCTGCGTCGCCTCGGGGAGATCTATCGCCACCTCGGCCGCGGTCGCGAGGCGTCGTTCGTCTACCTGTACCTGCACTACTTCGATCTCGCGCGCGGTCAGCTCGTGGGCGACGAGCACGTCGCGATGCGAGCGCGGCTTGCCGAGATCGAGAAGAAGTGGTCCGAGGCGGCCGTGCTCTACCAGCAGGCCAAGCTCCCCGTGCACGCGGCGGTCGCGTTCGAGCGCGCGAAGGAGTACCCGGCGGCGGCGGCGGCGTGGAAGGCGCTCCTGCACGCGCCCGGGCTCAGCTCCCGGGGCTACGAGGCCGCGCTCGTGCACTTCGATTACGGGCTCGCCGCGGTCCGCCTCGACGCGAATTCGCAGGAGGCACGGCGCGCGCTGATCGAGAGCCAGCGCAAGCTCGAGCAGGTCGCGGACGACTTCGAGCAGGTGGGCGAGCTCGAGCGGGCGTTCGATTGCTTCCAGATCCTGCTGAAGCTCGGCAAGGACAGCCAGCAGTTCGAGAACCTGTCCGAGGGCTACGTCAACTGCATCCGCGTGCTGCGCGAGGACAACCTCAAGTTCTACGTGCTGCAGTACTACGAGGACTTCATCAAGCTCGCGCTCGAGCGCGGCGAGCTGCACGCGGCGGCCACGCTGTACCAGGAGGCGGCGGCGTTCGCGGCGCGCGCCGGCCTGCCGTACGACCGGCACTACCAGCACAAGAGCGCGCTGACGTGGATGAAGTGCGCGGAGAAGTTCGTCGAGGCGGGGGTGCCGGTGCAGATGACGGAGAACGCGCTGCTCGCGGCGGCGTCGCAGCACTCGGCGGTCGGCGATTATCCGGCGGTGCGCGAGTGCTTCGATCGGCTCGCCGGGCTCGAGCTGCCGGAGCGCGCGAAGAAGCGGTTCGCGACGATCGCCCAGCGCTACAAGGGGCTCGCGGCGCCGCCGGTGGAGCTGCCCGGGCTGCCCGACTACCTCAAGCAGCAGCACGCGTACGCGGACATCTGGTTCGTGGACCTGCTCGAGTGGGAGATGGATGGCGATCCGTTCGCGGTCGCGGCGTCGATCGTCGGCGACCTGCGCTATCCGAACGGGATCCGGCGGCGGGCGCTCGTCGTGCTGCTCACGCTCGCCGATGCGCAGTCCCGGCGCGCCGAGCTCGAGCCCGAGACGCTGGTCCAGATCTCGGAGCTGCTCGGCGAGCTGCAGTCGTACGCGGCGCTGTCGCCGCTCGAGCGGCTGTTCCAGTCGACGAACCCGCTGATCCGGCGCGCGGCCGTGCGGGCGTTACGGTTCTTGTACTTCAAGCGCTCGTTCGTGATCGTGCGCAAGGCGCTCGGCGATCCGGACGCCCAGGTGCGCGAGGCGGCGCTCGTGGCGATCGCGGGGCTGCACTTCCCGCACGCGTTCAATCCGCTCGCGCGCATCTATCGCGAGAATGCGGATCCGCGCGTTCGCGGCGCGGCCCTGCAGTCGATCGGGAAGATCCAGACGGTGGAGGCGGGCGAGTTCCTCGTGATGGTGCTGCGGCAGGAGACGGGGAACCTGCGCGAGGCGGCCCACGCGGCCCTCGCGGCGATGGACAACGCGGATGTGCTGCCGATCCTCCGGCAGCACTTCGAGATCGAGACCAACCCGCAGGTGCGCGATTCGCTCGGCCAGCTGCTGCGCCGCGCGTAGGCACCTCGACTACACATTCGCGAGCGATCCCGCGGGCCTGGGAGATTCTCGGAGTTGATTTGGGATGATGCGCGGCCGGCTCGCGTGAGACGGTCGTGAGCGAGATGGGTGACTTCGCGAGCGCGTGCAGCGCGATCGAGCTGCCGCGGCGCTACGAGCCGGCAGGGCTGCCGAACCGGCGCCACCGTCCGCTGACGGGAACGAGCGGGCTCCTGCTCGCCGCGTGCTTCTTCTTGCCGATGATGCGCGGGTGCGAGCACGACGACGCATCGCTCGAGCTGCCGCGCGTCTGGGTGCCTCACGTCTACGGGCTCGTGTTCGCGATCTTCGGGCTCGCGCGCAGCCGGCGCGTGCTCGCGGTCGGTAGCGGCATCCTGCGCGCGCTCGGCTGGATGGTCCTCGTCGGCGGCGCGGCGATGATGGCGGCCGCTCCGCCGGCCGGCGCCGTGGAGCTCGTGCTGGGCGTGTTCCTCGTCGTCGCGATGAGTGGTCGCACGCTCGGCACCACCGAGCTGCGCATGGCCGTGATCGCGGTGCTCGTCGGCGCGGTCAGCGCGATGTGGTTCGCGCTGTGGGCCGCCACCCCGGATGCGCTCGTCGGCGCGTACCTCGGCCTCGCGAGCTCCATCGGCCTGTTCGCGGGCGGCATGTTCTGGCTCGTCGAGCTCGCGTGGCAACCGGATGCTCGCCTGCCGCCGGCGGTGCTGCGCGCGTAGGGCCTTGCCGTCTGCGTAGGACGGGGCATCCGGGGTACGCTCTCCGCATGAAGCGCGCGCTGTGGTTGCTCCTGCTGGCCGCCTGCGAACCCCGGGCGACCGCGTCCGAGCCGCCGGGGGCCCCGCCGCCGCCCGAGCTCGCATCGAAGGAGTACGAGAGCTGCGCCGCGAGCGCCGACTGCGCGACCGGCCTCGCCTGCATCGATGCGGCGTGCAAGCGTACCGCGCGCTCGCGGATCGGCGACTACCAGGCCGCGGCCGGCGCAGTGGCAGCCCGCAAGGGCGATGCCCGCGGCGCGGTCGCGTCGTACGCGGCGGCGCTCGCGCAGTACAGCACCGACAAGCTCGCCACGCCGCCCGACCTCGACTGCAGCTACGGCGCGAGCCTGGTCGCGATGGCCCAGGTCGCGGACCCCGCGGCGGCCGCGAAGTTCGACGAGCTCGCGGCGACCGTGCTGCACCGGTGCATCCTCGCCACGCCGCCGGGAAGCGCGCTCGCGGGCGGCGCGTACGAGCAACTGGCCGCGCTCGAGCCGCTCGGCCTCGACCCGGCGCTGCTGGGCGCGAGCACCGTGGCCGACCTGTACCTGACGAAGCCGGCGCGGCGGGCGGGGACCGACAAGCTCGCCGTGACGGTCGTCGCGTCGCCGGTCCCGACCGCAAAGTCGTTCGCGCAGCTGCCCGAGGCGCTCCAGGCTCCCGCGCTCCGCAGCGCGCTCGTCGGCTGCTGGTCGGGCCTCAACGCCGCGACCGGCGCGTCGACGCTCACGGTCTCCGTGGCCGTGAAGGCGTCGTTCGTCGAGAGCGACTACGAGGGCGAGGGCCGGTTCTTCATCACGCTCGACCGGCCCGCCGGGCTCTCCGGGCCCGAGGCGGCGGCCGATCTGTGCGTCCGCAGCGTCGTGGAGGCGGCCACGAAGAGCATGAAGCTCAGCGACGGCTTCGCGACGAACTTGGCGATTACCATCCAGTAGCTGGCGTGGTACCTGACAGCGGTCATGGGCACCGCCGCCGCCATTGCCGCTGCCTTCGAGGGGCGCGTCGACCTCCGCGGCATGACGCTCGCCGGGGCCGAGGACTTCGCGCTCGCGCAGGGCTGGCCGAAGTTTCGCGGCGAGCAGATCTGGCGCTGGATCCACGACAAGGGCGTCCGCTCGTTCGACGAGATGACGAACCTGAACGCGGCCACGCGGGAGCGCCTCGCCGCGGTCGCGCGCATGAGCACGCTGACGATCGCCGAGGTGCAGCTGTCCCGCGACGGCACGCGCAAGCTGCGCCTCGTCACGCACGATGGCCACTCGATCGAGAGCGTCCTCATCCCGTCGGGGGAGAAGACCACGCAGTGCATCTCGTCGCAGGTCGGCTGCGCGGTCGACTGCCAGTTCTGCGCGACCGCGAAGCTCGGCCTGACCCGCAACCTCGAGGCCGGCGAGATCGTCGATCAGGTGTACCTCGCGCGGAAGCTGCTCGCGGAGGTCGAGCCGGATCGGCGCCTCACGAACATCGTCTACATGGGCATGGGCGAGCCCCTGCACAACTACGACAACCTGATCGCCTCGCTGCGGATCCTCACGCACGACAAGGGCGCGAAGCTGTCGCAGCGACGCATCACGGTGTCGACGTCGGGGCTCGTCCCGAAGCTCGAGCGCCTCGGCGGCGAGGATGTCCGCCCGAACCTGGCGGTGTCGCTGAACGCGCCGAACGACGCGATCCGCGACCAGGTGATGCCGATCAACCGCAAGTGGAACATCGGCAAGCTCCTCGGCGCGCTGCGCGCGTATCCGCTCGAGCAGCGCCGTCGCATCACGTTCGAGTACGTGCTGCTCGCGGGTGTGAACGACTCGCTGGCCGACGCGAAGCAGCTGTCGAGCCTGCTGCGTGGACTCAAGTGCAAGGTCAACCTGATCCCGTACAACCCGCACCCCGAGGCGCCGTACCAGCGGCCGACCGCGGCGGCCGTGACGGCGTTCCAGGAGGAGTGCAAGCGCCTCGGGATGTCCACGTACCTGCGAGTCCCGCGCGGCGACGACATCGATGCGGCGTGCGGCCAGCTCGCGAACCGCGCCAACGGCTCGCTGCTGGTGCCGCTGCGGGTTCGCCCCGCCGGTCCAAAAGTCGCGCCGCCGGCCCCGAACGTCGAGTAGCGCGCGCTACGGTGGAGCGGCCGTGAAGATCACGCTGCGAGCACCCGTGCCGCCGGGGGTCCAGATCGTCATCGACGTGAGCCGGCCGCTGCCGATCGACTGGAATCGCTGGCGGGATGCGCGACTCGGCGCGCCTCCGCTCGCCCCGATCCGCGAGGAGTTCACCGCGCCCGAAGGCTGGGCCGTGACCATCGTGGAGGTCGCGGGCGCGATGCATGCGTTCTACGCCGTGCTCGACCGCGCGGTGCATGCGCGGGCGACCGGCGTGACCCCCGAGACCCGCGCCGCGGTGCGCGCCGTGTTCGCGACGGCGGTCCCGACCTGGGACGCCGCGATCGTGGCGCTGGCCGACCTGTGATCGAGATCCCCGAAGGCTGGCGCCGCATCACGAGCGTGGGCTCCGACGTGGTCGCGAACCCCGCGCGCACGGTGCAGGCGCGCTACACGAGCCACATCACCCCGCTCGTCCCGTTCGCGGCGACGGTGGCCGCGGCGATGGCCGCGATGCCGGAGTGGCGTACGACCGCGCAAGATGCCCGCCACCGCGTGGTCACGGCCGAGGGCGAGTACGCGTACGGCGCGCTGCTCACCGGCACGTGGCTCGGCGAGCCGGCGCAGCGCTACCTCGGCGTGGTGTACGGCGATGACGCGATGTCGCTGCTCGACGTGCTCGATGTGAGCGGTGGCGTCGGGCTCGGCGGTGGCCGCGCGGGGACCGTCGAGGCCCAGGCGCGGGAGCTGCTGGGGTCGGTGACGCTCCGGCTCGGCGTGCGGCCGCGGCGCTACTTCTACCTGCGGCCCGACGGCTGGCACGGGCACGCGACCGGGCTCGTCACCCACTGGTTCCCGGCGGAGTTCCCCGCGCGTCCGACGACGATCGTGGTGTACCCGGCCGCCCCGACCCACGAGGATCCGTTCACCGTGTACGACGCGCTCGTGCGGCACGAGCGAGCGCAGGGCGCGCGCGTCGAGATCGCCGCCCCCACGCAGCCGATCGCCGCGCGCGACGGCCTCGCGGGCTCGCACTGGTCCATCGCGTGTCACTCGCCGGGCCGCGTCGTCCACCGCGACCTCGTGGTGCTCGGGCGGGCGCCGCACACGTACGCGCTGCAGCTCGACGCGTACCGCAC
>JAYSYE010000589.1:0-9213 GCA_043716635.1 Deltaproteobacteria bacterium
AACGTGTACTCCGTCGTCGAGACGCTGCCACCCATGTCCATCGTCGGCTCCCTTCGCGTTCGTCGCGAATGAAACTCTAACCCCGAGATTTTCGAGCTCTTGGCGTCGCCGCCACGCGACGAAACGCCTCGCATTCGCGCGAATCGCCACGTGCCTCTCGATGCTGCGCCACGCACGAGGACCGTGCGTCCTCGAGGCCGTCAGGTGTCGACTCGCGACACCTCGATCGCGAGCGTGCGAAATCCGGTCAAGCGCAAAGATCGATTCCTGCCGATGCGAGCAGATCCCGTCCGGCCACCGGACACTCACGCGCGCGACCGCACCGTGAGCTCGGCTAGGCTCAGCTGAGGTCGTCCCGACTCACGCGCCAACGTGGGCGCCGGCGCGATGCTGGTCCGAGACGATGTTGGAGGCCGACGCCGAGGCCAGCGCCGAGGCGGCTCCCTGTATCAGGGATATTCGACATCCGGCTTCGCCTCCGTCGAGCCCGCTCGCGCGTGGGTCGGCGGGTTCGTCGAGCACTGCAACCACGGCCACCTGCACACCGGCATCGGTTTCGTTTCGCCTGCCGCTCGCCACGACGGCAGCGACCTCTCGATCCTCGCCGCGCGTCGCACGGCCTTCGGCACGCGCCGCGAAACTGCATCCCGAGCGCTGGTCTCGGTCGCCGCACCCGTGGGAGCGCCCTACCTGCGCCCACGTGGGCGTCGCACGCTCGATCATCCTGCCCGCGGGCGAGCTCGACCGGCGGGTTCGACGACCCACGCCAGCTGGCGGCCGCCTCCGGAGCTTCTCCGGCATCTCACGCGCGAGCGCCAGGCCACGCGGATCGGTCCGACGCTCGTCGTCGAGCGACTGGAAGGCCATCCGCGTCTGGACCCGCTGGTCGATCAGCTCCAGCGCGAGCCCGCCCAGCCGTCCGTCGCGCTCGGCAAGCTCTTGCTTCACCTCGCGAAATCCTGTCGACATGGCGCGCGACTACTTCCCGATCGTGATCGCGGGGCCGGTGTTCGTCGTCGTCGCGATGCTCATCTGATAGAGCTGGTACAGGACGCTGAACGCCTTGCGGTTCCACTGGTAACCGCGCTGCGGCCGGACCGCGTAGGTCTGGCCGTGGAGCTCGATCGAGAGGCCGGCGCCCGGCGGAAGTCGCGTGGCCTCGACGATGTCGAGCGTGCGGGCCGGGTTCTCGCTGATCGGCGGCGTCCGCGGATCGAGCGCGACCTCGAACTCGGGGTCCTCGTCGATCCCGCGGCCGATGAACGTCAGCACCTCGTGAAAGCTGCGAAGGCGCAGGCGGCCGTGCATCGGGTAGTTCCCGCCCGGATAACCCGGGCGAATGTCGAGCAGCACCTCGTTCGACAGCGTCTCCTCGGCCTCCTCGTTGAGATGCACCCGCGCCTCGTTCGGCAGCGTGGCCGGATCGTAGTTCGTGATCACCACGCGGCCCTCGACCCGCTTGCTGACACGGTATCGATGCTCGAGCGCGTCGAGCGAGATCGAGAAGTCGTGATACGTCGCCGCGAACGTCTCCGGCGTCACGGCGCTCTCGGGCAGCGTCCACTCGTACTCGAAGTGGAGCGCCTCGACGTACAGGCCGTGCTGGTCCTGGATGCTGGACAGGTGCGCGATCACGCGCCGGAAGGCCGCGTACGAGTCCCGGTCGCCGGCCGATTGGCATACCCGGCGACCGCGTCTCCCGCGTCGACGACGAACACCTCGCCCGCCAGCAGCCGGAACAGCGAGTCCACGTCGTAGCCCTGGCGGAGCAGCAGCGTCAGCTTCGCGCCCTCGAACGGCGTGAGCAGTCGCTGCGTGAACTCGTCGCCCTGCATCGGCGAGATGCTGAGCGTCGGGTTCTCCTCGGTGGTGCCACCGAGCTGCGGCACCGGCAAGAACCCCCGGTCCCCGGTGACGGCCGCCACGAACCCGCCGCTGACCGTGAACTTGTACGTCGCGACGATGTTCGACAGCGTCGTGAAGTGCATCGGCTCGTTGTGGCGTGCACGCGCGATGTTCAGCAGCAGCAGCCGCGAGATGCTGTCCGCCGTCGACGCGTCGTACGCGAGCACGATCGGCGCGATGGGCGTCGTGCGCGCGCCGCACGCCGCGCCGGCTGCGAGCGCGAGGACAGCTGCCATCCACCGGCTCGGTTTCGACATGGACGCGGACTATAGGGGGGCGACCTTGGGCGGCGGTGGGCGAGCGGTGCGCTTTTCCTTGCCCTCGGAGCTGATGCGCACGATCGCGGTTCCGGTGATCGCGCCATGGTCGATCGTCAGGACCACGTGCTCGTCGTCGCCGCCGCCGGTCGCAAAGCCTACCGTGAGAACGTGCATCGCCGGCGGGCCTTCGCCGCGCAGCGCGACCGTCGCCAGCTCGAGTGGCGGGAGCGTTGCCAGGTACGGCGCCGGCACGTCGATGTGGAAGTCTCGCGTCGCGAGCGCGAGAGTTCGAACGTGACCCTCGGCGTCGGCGGTGGACGTGATCGTCATGTCACCCACGCTCTGCGAGCGCGCGACGATCGAGACGGACTGCCACTTCGGAATCTCGTGCGCCGCGGTCGCCGTCGAGAGCGACGCGATCATCAGCTTTGCGACGGTGAAGTAGATGAACAACCCCGACGCATCTACCAGCGTCGTGATCAGTGGCGCCGAGATCACCGTCGGATCGATCCCGAACCGCTGCGCCGCAAGTGGGATTGCTGCGCCGACCGCGTTCGCCCAGGTGCAGACCGCGAGGATCGTCACCGCGACGCAGATCGCGAGGTCGTAGTCGACGCCCCACAGCAGCGCGCGGAAGAACGCAATGGTCCCGAGCAGCACGCCGAGGACCACGCCCGCCGTGACCTCGCGGCGGACCACGCGCGCCACGTCGCGCACGCGCACCTCGCCGAGCGCGAGGGCGCGGATGATCGTCGACACGGTCTGCGAGCCCGCGTTACCGCCCGTTCCGATGAGCAACGGTACGAAGAACGACAGCGCGACGACTTTCGCCAGCTCGTCGTCGAAATACCGCAGCACGGTACCCGTCGCGGTTTCGGCCACGAACAGCAACACGAGCCACGTCAGACGGCTGCGCACCGTCCGCAGGATCGGCGTCAGGAAATACGGTGCCCGACCCGCCATCTGGCCGCGCACACCGGCCTGGTTCAGAAACCCCGTGCCGAACTTGTCGAGCGTCGCGCCAAACAGGTCGTCGATCCGCACCGCGCCGATCAGATGCTTCGTGTCGTCGACCACCGGGATCGAGAGGAAGCTGTGCGTGTGAATGATCTCCGCGGCATCGGCGAGCGCGGCGGTGCCCCGGACGGCGATCGGATCGGGCGTCATCAGGTTCACGACCGGTGTCGCGCGGTCGGCGACCGCGAGCTCGCGCAGTGGCACCACCCCGACGAGCACGCCGCCGTCGGTGACGTAGCAGTTCACCGCGACCTCGATCTCGTCGCGGTCCGAGCCGAGCGCGTCCAAGGCTGCGCCCGCGAGTGCGGAGCGTTCGCAGCGCAGCACTTTCGTGGTCATGAGCCGACCGACCGCATTCTCGGGATACGCGAGCAAGCGGTCGACGCCTGCCTTCTCGCGCGGCGGGTAGCAGGCCTCGAGCTTCTCTCGCTGCAGCGATGTGAGGTGGCCGAGAATTGCCACCTCGCGATCGGTGGGCACGAAGCTCAGGAGGTGAACTGCACGTGTGGTGTCGATGCCGGCGATGAGCTGCGCGGCGACCGATGGATGCGCGGCTCGCAGCATGGCCGAGCCGCGGCGGTCGTCGATCGCGTTCAGGATCGAGAGCGCTTGCTCGGGTGTTCGGCGCGAGAGCTCGCGTCCGAGGTCAGCGGGCCGGAGTGACCGGATGGCCTCCCTGAGCCCCTCGGGGTCGCCGGCCAGCGCCCGGTCGATGCAGGACAGGTCCGGGACCGGGACCGTGCTCTTGACGTTGTCTTCACCGGGACCGGCTACGCTCATGGCGCCGTCAGAATGATGCGCTCCGGTCCGAGACGCCATACGCGGCGTCCCACGACCGCCGTCCTGCGCGCCGTGTAGGCGTTCTCCTTATAGAAGAGCGCGGTTCGCGTGGCGTTTTTTGGAGATCTCGCCGGAGCGTCCTACCATTATCGCGAGGGCGCATGGCCAAGCAGTGTATCGGGCTCGATATCGGCAGCAGCAGCGTCAAGGCAGTACAGCTGCGAAAAAAAGGATCGGGCTGGGCGCTGCAAGCGTTCGGTATGCAACCGCTCGTACCGCAAACCATCGTCGACGGGACGATCATGGATCAGGGCGCCGTCGCCGAAGCCATCCGGCAGCTGTGGTCGCGCCTGCGGCTGAAGCAGAAGGAAGTCGCGATCGCGATCGCGGGTCACTCCGTCATCATCAAGAAGATCTCGGTGCCGCAGATGTCGCCGGACGTCCTCGCGCAGAACATCCGCACCGAGGCGGAGCACCACATCCCGTTCGGGCGCGACGACGTCGAGATCGACTATCACGTCACGAACCAGGCCTCCGCGTCGGGGCAGACCGAGCTCCTGCTCGTCGCCGCCAAGAAGGAGGTCGTCGCCGACTACGTGCAGGTCGTCCGCGATGCGGGGCTGATCCCGCAGATCGTCGACGTCGCCGCGTTCGCGAGCCAGAACGGCTTCGAGGTGAACTACCCGCTCGATCCGCGCGAGACCGTGGTGCTCGTGAACGTCGGCGCCGCGATCTCGAACATCAACATCGTGCGTAGCGGCGTGTCGCTGTTCACGCGCGACGTGACGATCGGTGGCAACGCGTTCACCGAGGAGATCCAGAAGCAGCTGGGCATCCAGGCCGACGAGGCCGAGGCGTACAAGATCGGCGGCAGCGAGACCGAGGATGGCGTCGTACCGCAGGAGGTGCTGCGCGTGATGGACGGCGTCTCCGAGGTGATGGCGGGCGAGTTCCAGCGCTCGCTCGACTTCTTCCTCGCGACCACCGCCGACGCGAACGTGACGCGCATCGTGCTCGCCGGTGGCAGCGCGAAGGTCAGCTCGCTGCATCGCGCGATCGAGCGTCGCTCGCGACTTCCCCTCGAGGTGGCCGATGCCTGGCGCCGCGTGGAGATCGACCCCTCTCTCGACCGGGCCTACCTGGCCGCGCACAGCTCGGCGGCCCTGATCGGCGTCGGGCTCGCGATGCGATCGGGCGGAGACAAGTGACATGATCAAGATCAACCTACTCCCGCAGCGGCGCGTGAAGCGCTCGGCATCGCAGCCCTCCGCCAAGGCGGCGCTCGTCGGCGTCGGCTCGCTGGTCGCGGCCGGCGCGCTGGTGTTCTTCATGGTCGACCGCTCGAAGCGCGAGGAGCTGAAGCGGATCGACGCTTCCAACGAGGACCTGCGCCGCCAGATCGCGCGCCAGACCAAGGACCTCGAGGGCTACAACGAGATGGTGGCCGCCAAGGAGACGGCGGAGATGCGCGCGTTCGCGATCGACCGGCTCATCCACGCGCAGGTCGTCCCCGCGCACGTGCTGCACCAGCTCGGGGAGATCCTCACGACGAATCGCCTCCCGGATATGACCGACGAGATGACTCGCCGGGTCGGGACAGGGCAGGGCAGCGATCCGAACCGCCGCTTCCAGCTCGACTGGGATCCATCGCACGTGTGGATGTCCGCATTCACCGATACCGCCGGCGTCTTCACTCTCGAAGGCGGCGCGCAATCCGAGTCCGATGTCACGCAGCTATCCAAGCGGCTCGCGGCCTCGGTCTACTTCATCGACGTCACGCCCGCAGGTGTCGATCGCATGACTGACATCCCGACGGGCATGAACTACTTCCACTTCACCATCACGGGAAAGCTGGCCTACTGATGGCGACCACCGGTCCCATGGCCGACTTCGCGAAGCTGCCGACGCGCCAGAAGGTGCTCGTCTTCGTCGTGTTAGGCCTCATGCTCGGCCTCCTCTATTACCGCTTCCTCTACAAGCCGCTGACGGTGAAGATCGCGGATGCGAAGGGCGTCCACGTCTCGCAGATCGCCCGGTTCAAAACGAACACGGAGAACATCAAGAATTACGTGGTCCTCCGCGACGCCATGGTTGAGCTGCAGAACAGGCTCGAAGGGAACCAGAAGGCGCTCCCGACCGAGGCCGAGGTGCCGGCGTTCTTCGACACGCTCGAGCGCAAGGTGCGCGAGTCCGGCGTCGAGATCGTGCGCTGGACCAAGAAGCCCGAAGAGCCCGTCGACCAGTTCGTGAAGGTGCCCGTCGACATCGAGCTCTCCGGGACGTTCCTCCAGCTCAAGCGCTTCTTCGCATCGCTCGTGCAGAGTGACGTCGATACGATGCGGGCCCCGATCTCGCCGATCGCCCCGACTCCCACGCCGCTGAACCCCGATGGCACCCCGGCGCCCGCCACCCTGCCGCCGCTGCCTGTCACCCCCGAGCCGCGCAAGGGTCCGGAGCGCGAGCGCATCGTGTCGATCGAGAACCTGAATTTGTCGAAGCCCGACGTGCGGAACCGCGAGATCTACCTGACCGCCCGGTTCACGGCAGTCACGTTCCGCAAGGAGGATGCGCTCGTACCGGCCCCCGGGGCAGCAGCGGGCGCGGCCGTGGCGCCGGGCGCACCCGGTGCGGCGACGGCCCCCGGGTCGCCCGCGTCGCCGGCACTGCCGAGCGCGAACACTCCCGCAGGAGCGCGCACGCGCGTCGAGGGTGCGATGCAGAAGGACGAGGCTCGCACGCGCGGCGGCGAAGGCTCGGCCGCGCGACTCGGAGGTGGCCTGTGAGATCGCTGCGTCAGGGCCTCGTCTCCGCGACGCTGTGCTGCCTCGCGCTCGCCGCGTGTGGCGACGACGAGGCTGCCCCGCCGCCTCCCGCCGGGACTCCGGCGACCCCCGCTGCCGGTGCGCCCAGCGCCGCCGCCAAGGTGCCGGGCAAGCCGCTCGTGCCGATGGTGCACATCGAGGATCGCGTCTCGTGTCCGACGCCGACCACCGCCAAGACGTGCGACATGAAGGCGCCGATCTGCGGGCCGGGCGACTACTGCCTGCAGGCCGCGAACGGTGCGTTCTGCGGACCGTGCCCCGAGCGCGATGGCATCCGCACGGCGTTCAAGCCGCGCGACTTCGTGCCGTCGGAGAATCGCGATCCGTTCCAGTCGTTCGTCGTCACGATGCCCGGGCTCGCACCCGAACCGACCGTCGCGCTCGTCCGGGATCCCTCCCAGGTGTGCGTGCGCAAGGAGCAGCTCGTCGCGACCAGCTACAGCGTGCGCGACCTGAAGCTCATCGGCATCGTGTCGCAGGGCACCGTGAAGAAGGCGCTGATGCTCGACAACGCCAACCTCGGCAACATCATCCGGAAGGGTGATTGCGTCGGGAAGGAGAAGGCGTTCGTGCGCGACATCGGGCAGCGCTACATCACGTTCTCGATCTCGCCCGATCCGACGAACGCGGCGCAGCAGAATCCCGAGGAGCTCTCGGTGAAGCTGTATCCGGACGAGGTCACGCTCGGCGGGTCCGTGCTCGACGGCGGTCCGGTCACGACCGGACCCGTGATCATCGCGCCGTCCGCGGGCCCGACGACCGTCCCGGGACCGAATCAGTCGAGCGCGCCGAAGGTCCCGCCGCCGGGGAGCCCCACGATGACGCCCGAGCGCCCTGCGCCCAGTCTTTCTGGGCCCTCGGCTGCGCCTTCGAAGTAAAAATTTGTGACGCCGCTCCAGCCGGGCGAAAATTATTTCGCCGAGGGGTGCACATGTTTCGAACCACGCAATGGATCGCAGCGATCGCGGTTGTCGCTGCCACGACGATCGCCTCGTCGGCACACGCCGATGACAAGAACGAGATCCGCACAGTCACGTACGACGAGGATGCAGGCACGACGCGCATCCATCTACATGGCGCGCAGACACCGACCTTCACCGTCTACAAGCTCGAACGTCCCACGCGCGTCGTGATCGACGTGCCGCGGGCGACGCTCGCGGAAGCGCTGAAGGGTCACGAAGGCTCGTCGGTGATGACGGCCAATACCTGGGCGGTCGGCTCGATCGCCGCGCAGGAGCTCGATGATGGTGGTCGGCTCGTCCGCATCGTGATCGCGCTCGCTCGGCCCGGGCGCTACGACGTGAAGACGTCGGGCACCGACGTCACCGTGATCGTGACGGCGCGCGACGCCGCGCCCTCCGCGGCGAGCCCCGAGGCACTCGCGGCGGCGCAGGCCGATGCGACGAAGGCCAAGGCGGAGGCCGAACGGCTCCGGCAGGCCGCGGCGCAGCAGCAGGCGCGGGCCGAGGTAGCCGAGCGAGCCGCCGCCGCCGCGCAGCACGCGGGCGACGAGGCGACGCGCTCGGGTCAGCAGGCGAATGCCGCCGATCTGGCGAAGGCGAAGGCCGCCGTCGATCAGGCGAAGCTCGCGGCGACGCAGGCGAAGGCGGCCGCGACGCAGGCGCAGGCCGATGCAGCAGCGGCACGCAAGGCGGCCGCGCAGGCGCAGCTCGATGCCGATGCGAAGCGCACGGCATCCGAGTCGGCGCAGCGCAAGGCGGAGGCGGAGGCCGCGCGGGCTCGCAAGGAGGCCGACACGGCGAAGCAAGATCTCGTGAAGTCGCGCGCGGAGGTCGAGGCCGCCAAGGCGACGGCGTCGCGCGAGGCCGATGCAGCGGCGGCGACGCGGGCCGAGGCCGAGGTCGTGAAGGCAGCGGCGGCGAAGCAGGCGGACGCGGCGGCGGCGAGTCTCGCGGCGGCCGAGCAGGCGAAGCGCACGGCGCTGACGGAGGCGGAGGCCACGCGCAGGCAGGCGGCCGTCGATGCGGCGGCGGCGAAGGCGGCGGCCAAGGCGGAGACCACGAGCGCGAAGCAGCAGGCGGCGCGGGATGCCGAGGCGGCGCGGATCGCGGCGGCGCACGACGCGGATGCGGCCAAGGCGGATCTCGAGCGCACGAAGGCCGAAGCGACGGCGGCGCGCAAGGACGCGGCGCGGGCGCGGGCCGAGGCGGCCACCGCACAGCAGGCAGCCGCGACGCAGCTCGCGGCGGCGGAGCGGGCGCGCGACGAGGCGGACCGGGCGCGGCGCGAGGCCGAGACGGCCCGCAACTACGCGGCGCAGCAGGGCAGCACGGCGGCGGCCGCGACGGCCGAGGCGGATCGCGCGCGCACCGAGGCGCTGACGGCGCGGCAGGCAGCGGCGGCGGACAAGGCAGCGGCCGTGGCGGTCGCGGATCGCGCGCGCACCGAGGCGCTGACGGCGCGGCAGG
>JAYSYE010000590.1:0-3023 GCA_043716635.1 Deltaproteobacteria bacterium
CCGAGCGCGTACAGGATGAACCCGCCGCCGAGGAAGTGCGGCCGTCCGAGCCGGATGAAGGCGAGGAGCCGCTTCATGGCCGATGGACGCTACACCCGGATCACCCCCGGCCTGCAACGCGGTGGGCCGGGTCCCCGCCGGTGAAGCTTCGCGTTCAGCGACTTCGCGATCGAGATCGAGATCGAGATCGAGAACGCGCGCACGCCATTCGAGAGCTCGGCCCGCGACTCGGCCTCGAATGCGCATCCCACTCCAGAGCCGCGGGCAACGCTGCCCGGTGGACACTCACCGCAGCATATCTTCGGCGCCCGCCGGCGGGGGCGGCGTCGGGTCCGCCGGACCGCCCACAGCACCGGACGGCGGAGCCGCGGTCGGCGTCGCCACCGGCCCCGGCGCATCCACGTGCGCCGCCGCCGTCACGCTCGGGTCACCCGCGTAAGCAGTGGAGGTCGCCGCGCTCGTCGGAGGTCCCGCAGCGGAGCCCGGCGCGCTCGACTCGTCGGTCGCGTCTCGCCCGATGCGGCGGTTCGTGCGCGCGCGTGCGTGAGCGCGACTCTCGCTCGGTTCGTGCGTCGGGTCGGGCGCGACGACGGCCACCGCCGCGGGCGCCGCCAGCTCGCCGAGCGCGACGAGGATCTGGTCGTCCGTCGCCTCGACCGTGCCGTCGCCTCGCGGGAGCTTCGCGGTCAGCGTCGTCGGACGGTCCAGCGTCAGCCAGTAGCGTACGGTCTTGTGGTCGGGCGCCGAGACCTCGAGCGATTCGATGATCGAGTTCGGCGCGAGCTGCAGCGTGGCCGGCGTCTTCACGTTGCGCCGTCGCACCGAGACCTTCGCGCCCGGCACGTTCGCCGCGAACGTCACCGCGACGAGCTTCGGCGTCGTGTCCACGGCGGCCACCGGCACGGCCACGGGCGGTGCGACAGGGGGCACGACACGCTCGGTTACAGCTCCTGCGGGTGGCGCGACCGCGACCGGCGCCTGCACCGGAGCCGCGCCGGGCCGGTGCAGCCCCACGCCGACCCCGATCACGCCGACGACCAGCCCGAGCCCCGCGAGCCCGTACAGCGCCCACGGCCGCTTCGCCGCCCGCGGCGCGATCGGCGGTGCGGTCCTGGCGCGCACGACCGGCTGATTGCCCGTCGACCGGCCCAGCTCCGCCGCCGCCCCACCCGGGTCGGCGGGCAGCCGGGGCTGGCTTCGGCGGCGCGCGGACGCACTGCTGCTGTCACTGCCGGTCTGCGAGACGAACTGGTCCAGCGCGGCCTCGACCTCGGACATCGTCGCGTAGCGATCCTCGCGGTTCTTCGCGAGCATGCGCCCGAGGATCATCTCGGCGAGCGCATGCGGCACCTCGGGCCGCGCGAGCGGTGGCGGCGCGTCGCGGACCACGCGCTCGAGGAGATCGCGGGGAAACTCCTCCAGCGAGAACGGTCGCCGCGCGGCGAGCATCTCGTACAGCATCACGCCGAGCGCGTAGATATCGACGCGCGAATCGATGTCGTCGGGCGCCGTGATCTGCTCGGGCGCCATGAACTCCGGCGTCCCCATCACCAACCCGCCCGACTGCTCGTCGACGTGCTGGAAGCGCGAGATGCCGAAGTCGAGGACCTTCACGTGGTCCGACGAGTCGTCCTTGTCCGTCAGGAACACGTTGTCGCTCTTCAGGTCGCGATGGATGATCCCGGCCTTGTGCGCGGCCTCGAGCGCCGAGGCGATCTGCTGCGCGATCCGGACCGCGCGCCGCACGGGCATGCCGCGCACCCGATAGATCTCGTCGGTGAGCAGCGAGCCTTCGAGATACTCGAACACGATGTACGGCACGTGGTCGTGCGTGAACCCCATGTCCGTCGACTCGACGATGTTGGGATGACCGAGCGTGCCTGCCGCTCGCGCCTCGTTCATGAAGCGCTCGACCACGTTCGCGTCGGTCGCGAGCTCCGAGTGGAGGATCTTGATCGCGACACGGCGCTTGATGAGCGAGTGCTCCGCGAGGAACACGGTGCCCATCCCGCCCTCGCCCAGCGCGCTCAGGATCCGATAGCGACCCTCGACGATGTCCCCTGCGCGGACGGGTGGCTCACGTGCGGGGACACCCATCAGCGACCCCATCTTGAGTCGCCGGATCGGTCGAGGAAAGGGAAGTCTTGAAGATTCCAGGTGTGGGCGACCCACCGCCACCGGGTGCGAGCGGAGCGTGCTTGGTCCCGATGTGGATCACTTCACGACGAACGGGTACTTCACCGCGGCGAGCCCGCTCCCGGCGCGCGCGGGAAACCTCCAGCCGGTTGCGGCCTTCACGATGCATGCGGCAACGAGCGGCGCCTTCAAGTTCGACTGCATCTGCACGCGCTTGACCCGACCCGACGCATCGATCTGTAGCTGCAGCTCGAGCGTGCCGTGGATCGTCTTGTTGCCCGTGTTGCCGTCGTCGACACACGTCACGATCTCGCCGCGATGCTGGCCGAAGACGGTCGAGATCTGCGCCGCCGCGTAACCGGGTTCCGGAGCGGGAGCGGACTTCTCGGGAGCAACGTCCCGACGCTTCGCAGGCTCCGCCACCGGCTTCGCGACCGACTGGAGCTCCGGTGACGGAGCCGACCCCGTCGAGATCGCTGCGGTTGGCGCGACGGCCGCGCCTGGCGCCGGCTCCACGGCGAGCGACGGCTGCGCGGTCGCTATCGGAGGCGTCGTCGGATCTGCGGGCGCCACCGTCAAGCCCGGATCGACGATGGCGATCGGAGCGATCATCGCGACCGGCTCGTCCGGTGCGGCAGCAATGACAGCGAGCTCCGGTGCGACCGTCGCGGCGTGGCCGACCTTGCGCATCGGGGCGGCGACCGTCTTCGCGACCGTCTTCGCGACCGTCCTCGCGACCGCCGAGCCAGCCACGGCGGCGGGTATCGCCGAACCCGGTACCAGCACCGGCACCACCACCACCGCCGCCGCTGCGCTCGTGACCGGCGCGGCCACGGTATCCGGAGCGGCCACCGCGACCACGGTCGCCGTCACTGGCGTGGTCGCCG
>JAYSYE010000060.1:0-2371 GCA_043716635.1 Deltaproteobacteria bacterium
CCGGCTTCACCGGCTTCTCGGGCCGGGTCGGCGGCTTCGGAGCCACCACCATCGGCTTCACGGGCTTGCTGGGCGGGACGACGACCGGCAGCTCGGGCCGCTTGGGGGTCGGGTCGGGGCGGACGACCGCGACCACGGCGGCATCGGGCGCACGCGGTGGGGGTGGCGCGGCATCGGGCACGGCAGGTGGCGCCAGCGCGACGAGGGCGACCGTCGCATCGGCGAGCGTCGCATCGGCGACCGCGGCCGCGTCGGGCGGGATGACCACGACCACGAGTGCGGCATCGGGCTCGGGGTCGAGGACGGGGACGATCGCGACCTGCGCGACCGCGGCCGCGTCGATTGGCGGCGCGGGTGCGAACTCGTTCACCGTCGACACCGCCGGCTTCGGCTTCGCGGGCGGCTTGCTGCCGCCGAACGCGAGCGCGATCATCGCGATGACCGCGATGACGCCGATCGCGCCTCCGATCGCGAGTACCAGCCGCTTGCGCTGTGTCTGCGGCGATTCCCCGAAGTCGTGATCGTCGTCGACGTGCTCGTTCGAGTCGCCCGTCCACTCCCAGTTCGCGAGCACGTCGCCCTTCGAGGCGCTGCGCTTGCGCGTCGGCAGCGCCACGACGCCGGCCGGATCGATGGCGCCGACGGGACCGCCATCGGTGGCGGCCCGGGGCAGCGCCGGTGCCGCCGAGGGCGACTTCGGCCGGCCCGTCAGCGGACCGACGCCCGGCAACCCGACGGGTTGGCTCGTCACCCCGCGTGGACGAGCCATGGCCGGCTGGGCGAGGGCCGGGGTCTCCGTGGTCTCGGCGTTCGCGATCGCCGCCGGCGTCATCGCCGCGTCGGGAGAGGCGCCCGGCGGGACTGCGGGGAGAACGAGTGCGGCTGCCGGCGGCTGCGCGACGACGGCCGTGGCATCCCCGGGCGCGTGTGCGAGCAGCGCCGGAACCGGCTGCGGGTGGCCCTCTGACGCCACCGACGACGCCGCATTCAAGCGCGCGAGCGCCTCACCGAGCGTGGCCGAGCCCGGCGTCGGTGCTCGAGCGTGCGTGGGCTCGGTGGTGGCGTCGTGGATGGTTCCAGGCGTTGCATCCGCGGGGAGCTTCATCACCGACGAGAACCCGACCATCGTCTGGGACCCCGGGTGCGGTGCCTTCACGTCGGGCGTGGTCGCGGCGACGGGCGCGGCGGTTTCGCTCGCTCCGGGCGGCACGCTCGGCAGCTGGCCGTCGGGCCTGGCCACGGCCCAGTCGGGGAGCGAGGTCGGGTGTCGCCCCGAGGGACTGTGCGGCCGCGGCGCCTGCGACGGCGACTTCGCGCGCGGTGCTTCCGCGGCGATCACCGGCGGGACCTGCGAGGGCGACCGGGCCCTGGGAGCATCGGCGGCCAGCGGCGCAACCAGCGGCGCAGGCGGGTGCGCAGGCGTCGGCGCTTGCGACGGGGACTTCGGCCGCAGCGCCTCGAGCACGAGCGGCGCGACTCCGAGCATCGTCTGGTTCACCTGCGAGCGCGCCGCGCGCGGCGTTGCACTGGCCACCACGGGCGGAGCGGGCGTGGCGGGCGCCTCCGCGGCGGCGGCCGGTCGTGCCGCGATGACCGCGGCGGTCGCGACGTAGGCCGCGAGACCCGTGTTGTCCTCGGGATAGCCCGCGTCGTCGAGCACGGACGACAGCTCGGCTGCCATCACCTTCGCCGACGGGAAGCGAGCCGCGGGATCGGCGGCCAACGCCTTCCTGCAGATCGCATCGAGCTCGGCAGGGACGTTCGCGTTGTACTCCGACGGTGGCGCGACCACGCCCGCGAGCACCGCGGCCTTGGCCTCCGCCTCCGTCCCCTCGAACAGTGGCGCGTGCGCGAGCGCTTCCCAGAGGATCGCGCCCAGCGAGAACACGTCGCTCCGGCGATCCCCCGCGGCGCCGCGCAGGCGCTCGGGAGCCGCGTACGCGACCGCGAGCGGGCCCGTCGCACCGAGCACGAGCTCGACCACGCCGTCGGCCCCGATCACGATCCCGCCCGGCGTCAGCGTGCCGAGCGCCGTCGGCCCGCCCTGAGCCTTGTGCACGAGCTCGGCGGCGAGCCCGATCGCCCGGGCCGTACCCAGCTCGTCGAGGCGCGGGTTCGCGTCGATCACCGTCCGTAGGGAGACTGGCCTGACGGCCGGTTGCGTCACGCGCGAAGCATAGCCCGACAGCGCATTCGCAAGCCACCGCGGGCATTTCCGTAGTAACGACGGCACCGTGATCCCCTCCTTGCGACGCGGTCGAGCGCTTCTCCTCACGCCAGCGCTGCTGGCCACCCTCGGCGCCATGGGCGGCTGCGGCAGCGGCAACTCCAGTGGCGCGGTGATCGACGCGCGGCCGTCGTCCTCCGATGC
>JAYSYE010000591.1:0-9211 GCA_043716635.1 Deltaproteobacteria bacterium
ACCCGTTCGGCGCGAGGTGGGTCATTCAGGCCCACGGCGCTGCTCGGGGTGCGCGCGTCTGGCGCCGCCTCCCGGGGCCGGTCACTTCCGCGTGGCGAACCGCTCGACCCAGGCCGTGAAGGCAGCGCCGAACTTCGTCAGGAGCTCGGTCGTCGAGGCCGTCGGCTTGCCGGCATCGTCGAAGGCCTTGGTGACATTGTTGACGTACATCTCCGGCTGCCCGAGGCAGGGCACGTCGAGATAGGCGAGGACCTGGCGTAGGTGGTGGTTCGCCCCGAAGCCCCCGATCGCGCCCGGCGAGACGCTGACGACCGCCCCCGGCTTGCCGCTGAACACGCTGTGACCGTACGGGCGCGAGCCGACATCGATCGCGTTCTTGAGGACGCCCGGCACGGAGCGGTTGTACTCGGGCGTCGCGAACAGCAGACCGTCGCAGGGCCGGACCGCATCCCGGAGCTCGACCCACTCGGCCGGCGGCGTGGCCTCGAGGTCCTGGTCGAACAGCGCGATGCGGCTGATGTCGATGTACTTGAGCTCGAGCTTCGGCGACAGCGGCCCGATCGCGGTCGCGACCTTGCGGGTGAACGAGTCCTTGCGGAGGCTGCCGACGAACACAGCGATGGTGAGTGCCATGTCGCACCGTATCGGGGTAGCTCCGTGGATCCGCCGCGACGCCGGCGCCTCACCTCTCCATCACGACGGTGCGTGCGGCAGCGCTGCGCCCGGGGCTACCGACCCTGGGTCATCCGCAGCATCACGAGCGGCGTCTTGAAGATGATGCCGAGCTCGGTGCGCAGGAACGTGTCGAAGCTCTCGAGCGAAGCGGTGTACGCGAGATCGTAGAGCAGCTTGATCCGCATGTCATCGGCGAGCGAGCCCTTGGTCTCCTCGAGGTCCCACGGGTTCTGCAGCGTGGCGGCGAGCTTCGCGATCTCGCTGCCCTCGGGGATCGCGCCCGTGTATCCGAGCGAGATCTGCGCGAGCCCCGTGATCCCGGGCTTCACATCGCGCATGCGCTCCTCGAACAGCGGGATCGCGTACGAGAGGTCCTGCAACAGCTCGGGCCGCTCCGGACGCGGGCCTACCAGGCTCATCTTGCCGCGCAGCACGTCCCAGAACTGCGGCAGCTCGTCGAGCCGCGACTTGCGCAAGAACTTGCCGACCTTCGTGATCCGCGGATCATCCGCGCCCGCGACGACGACGCCGGTCTTCGCCTCGGCGTTCATGATCATCGTGCGGAACTTGTGCATCTCGAACTCGTCGAACGAGAGCAGGCGCTTGCCATTCTCCGTCCGCACCGAGCGCAGGCTCCCCGCCCGGCGTTGCCGGAAGAACACCGGGCCGGGTGACTCGAGGTAGATCGCCGCTGCGATCACCGGCATCAGGGGCGCGGTGAGGAGCAAGCCCACGGCTGCACCCGCAATGTCGATCGCTCGCTTGGCGAGCTGCACGGTTCGCAGCACCTACCCGTTCTATCACCGGCCATCGGTCGGCCCGTGGCGCCTCCCTCGGGTCTCGCGGGTTCCTTACGGTCACCTCGGTGAACAGACCCGCGCTCCAGGCCGTCTCCGAGTTATGGTCCGCGACCGATGGTGGCCACGATCCGACTCAGCGTGCCCGGCACGTTGACCTATCGGAGCATTGCCGTGCACGTCGTCGCCGAGGCCGCGCGCCTCGTGTCGGGGTCGAGCGCGCGTGATCCCAACGACCAGTCTACGTTCGATGTCACGCATCCGTTCGATACCGCGGTCGTCTCCGCGTTCATGGAGATCTTCAATAACGTCGCGATCCACGCGTATGCCCGCTGCGGCGGCGGCACGATCGAGCTCACGATCATGCCGAGCGAGCGCGATCTGGTGATCGAAATGGCGGACCACGGCGCCCCGTTCGACCCCCACGCCGTCGCCCCACTGCCGGCCATCGATGAGAGCAACCTGCCCGAGGGCGGGATGGGCATCCATATCGCGAGGACCATGCTCGACGAGATGTCGTATGTGCCGGGTCCGCCAAACCTGTGGCGACTAACCAAGCGGATGCCACACCGCGCGCCCACCGAGGGCATCCCCGCCGCAGGCGGGAGGAGCTGAGCTGACGTGCCACCGAACTTCGAAATCACCGCTACCCCGCAGGCGACCACCCTCGCCATCCGCGGCTCGCTCGACATCAACTCCGCACCGGCGCTGGCCGAGGCGATCGACGGCATCGTCGGCGCGAAGACCCAAAAGGTCACCGTCGACCTGTCGGGTCTCGACCTCATCGATAGCTCCGGCGTCGCCGCGCTCGTGAAGCTCTACAAGGGCGTGCGCGGCACCGGCGGCCAGGTGACGATCACCGGGACGCGGGACCAGCCGCTCGCGATCTTCAAGTTGCTGCGCATGGATAAAGTCTTTCACCTCTGATCCCGGGCGTCTGATCCGGTGTCTGACCCGCCAAGGCCCGTGCGCGTCCTCGCGATCACGAAGATCTTTCCGAACGCCGTCGAGCCGCTGTCGGCGCCGTTCAACCGCCAGCAGTTCGCCGCGCTCGCGCAGCGTTGCGACCTGGAGGTGATGGCGACGCTGCCGTGGTTCCCGGGGGCCGGCCTGCTCGGGAAGTACTCGAGCGCGGGCAAGCTGGCCGGCGTGCCGCGACGCGAGACCATCGAA
This sequence comes from Deltaproteobacteria bacterium, assembly GCA_043716635.1. GTDB lineage: Bacteria > Myxococcota_A > Polyangia > Haliangiales > Haliangiaceae > JABFXX01. The sequence continues at coordinate 2,646 of JAYSYE010000591.1, forward strand.
GGCATCCGGGTCACGCACCCGCGCACGCTGTTCTTGCCGCGGCTCGCGCACGGCGCCTGGGGACCGCTGTACGCCGCATCGATCGCGCCGCTCCTGCCGGCGTACCGCGGCAAGGTCGACGTCGTGCTCGGATCGTGGGCCTATCCCGACGGCTTCGCGGCTGTGCTGGCGGCGCGTGCGCTCGGCGTGCCGTGCGTCGTGAAGCTGCACGGCAGTGACATCAATTTGATCGCGAAGCTGCCCGGTCCGCGCCGACTGACGAGCTGGGCACTGCCGCGAGCGCGCCGCGTCGTGGCCGTGAGCCGCGCGCTGGCGGAGGAGGCGGTCGCGCTCGGGGTCTCGCGGGATCGGATCCGCATCGTGATGAACGGCGTCGATGCAGCGCTGTTTCGCCCTCAGGATCGCGCCGCCGCCCGCGCCGCCCTCGCGCTGCCGGCCAGCGGCCCGCTGGCGCTGTACGTCGGAAATCTCAAGCCCGAGAAGGGCGTGCTCGATCTCGCCGCCGCCTGGTCACGCGTGACCGTCCCGGGTGCCACGCTCGCGATCGTGGGCGGTGGACCTGCGCAGGCCGCGCTCGCGGAGGCCACGGCGGCGTTCGGCGATCGCGTGCGCCTCGTCGGCCCGCAGGCGCTCGACTCCATTCCCACGTGGCTCGCGGCCTGCGACGTGCTGACACTGCCGAGCCATGCCGAGGGCACCCCGAACGTGGTGCTCGAGGCCCTCGCCTGTGGCCGGCGCGTGGTCGCGACCACGGTCGGCGGGATCCCCGATCTGATCACGTCGCCCGCGCTCGGCGAGCTCGTCGAAGCGCACACGCCTGACGCCCTGGCGGCAGCGCTCGCGCGCGCGCTGTCGACGCCGTACGAGCCGGCTGCGGTCGCGGCGCTGGGTGCCCGAGGCGGCTGGCAGGCATCGGCCGATGCGCTGTATGCGGTGCTGCGCGAGGCGATGGAGCCATGATCGAGCCGGTGGCCGAGGCCCCGCACGCCGACACAGACGGCGGCCACGATGGCCACGACGGCCACGACGGCCACGACGGCCCGGAACCCGAAGCCAAGGCCGTGGACTGGTACGAGGGCGAGGAGAAGACCCGCACCGCACTGGCGATCGAGTTGCGGCGCATCATCACGCGCACTCGGGCTCGGCCCTGGCGGGTGATCTTACTCACCGCGCTGCTCACGACCGCGGTCACATTCAAGATCGCCCGGCGCGCGAAGCTCTACGAGGCGGAGGTGGTGCTCGCGATGACCGAGTCGTCGCTGTCGCCGCAGAAGACCGGCATCCCGTACGACGAGCTGAAGCAGTACGTCGACAACACGCTCATCAACGACGGCAAGATCCTCGAGATCGTCCAGCGGCGGAATCTCTTCCACCTCCGCCGCCAGCTCGGCGACTCCTATGCCATCACCGAGCTCCGCGACCAGCTCGAGATCGAGGTCTGGAAGAACTCGTTCGTCTACTACACCGACGACGAGGACAACTCCCTCAAGTCGGCGCGCATCGGCATCACGGTCGCGGACCTCGACCCGGATCTCGCCGCCGGCATCGCCCACGACCTCGCGGCCGCCGCCATCGCGACGCACGAGGAGCGCCGTCTGCAGAGCGCCCAGCGGCTCGCGAACCAGCTCGAGGTCGCCCGCGACAACGTCTCCCTGCGCCTCGTCAAGCTCGACGCCGAGATCGCGCAGCAGCAATCCGCCATCGACGCAGCCGCCGCCGCCGGTCAGCGCGGGCGCGTCGCGGGACTCATGGCGGGCCTCGGGACCCTCACCCACCAGCGCAAGGAATCGGCCATCCTGCGCTCGCAGATCCTCGCGAGCCCCGACGCCCTCGCAGACAAGGTTGCGGAGTCCGGCCTCGGCACGAGCCTCGAGATCGTCGACGAGCACCATCCGGACCGCCACGAGCGCTCCCTCTTCGCCATGATCCTCGTGACGATCGTCATCGGGACCGGGTCGCTCATCGGCGCCGCCCTCGTGCTCGGGGCGTTCGACTCGCGCATCCATGACGCGGACGACGTCACTCGGCTGGGGGTCCCGATGCTCGGCCAGGTCCCGGCGTTCCCGGGAAGTTCCGTGTCCTCACTTCGGGCTCGCGGGGCCGCGGGGTCGTCTCGGGTATCTTCTGGGCGGCGATGGCGATCACGGCAGTAACTCCACGCGACCGCCTCCAGCGGCTCGCAGACCTCGGACGCAAGACGCTTCGCTACTGGTGGCTCGTCGCGATCTTCGCGGTGGTCGGCGGCGCGCTCTCGCTCGCGTTCGCCGTGCTGCGGCCCAAGAAGTTCCAGACCTGGACCACGCTGTCGTACGAGGAGCTCATCAAGTCAGACGTGATGTCCCCGGGGCGCGAGCAGATCAGCCAGCGCAACATCGGCGACAAGTACCGGGAGCTGCTGCTGGCGCGCGGTCAGCTCGCTCAGATCATCGGCGACCCCGCGCTCAACCCGTTTCCGAGCGAGGCCTCGCCCGAGGTCGCGATCGACAAGCTCCGCGAGGTCGTGAAGCTCGAGTCGCGCGGTGGCAACACCCTTCGCATCGTCTACACCGACGGTGATCCGGATCGCGCGAAGGCAGTCGCCGACAAGCTGACCGCCCTCCTCCGCTCGAAGGACGAGTGGCTCGCGAACGAGAGCGCCCAGCGCACAGTCGAGTTCGCGACGCGCGAGAACGAGTCCGCCTCCGCCGAGCTGAAGAAGCGCGAGCAGGGCCTGAACAAGTTCCTCGCCGAGCATCCCGAGTTCGCCCAGGATGCGCAGCAGGGCAACAGCGAGGGCGCCGGCATCCGGGCGAGTAACACGAAGCCCACGCCGGCCGCCGTCAGCTCGAACCCGCGGCTCCGCGCGCTCGAGCGCCAGCGCGCGCGCATCCAGGCTCGGCTCGACGCGCCGCCCGATGCGCCGATCAAGATCGCGATTCCACCAACGCCCGAGCGGATCGCCGCCGAGGCCGCGGTCGCCGATGCCCAGCGCGAGCTCGCGGGCGCGAACCGGGCGCTCGAGGACGCGCTCAGCAAGTACACGGAGAAGCACCCCGCGGCCAAGGCCGCCGCCGATCGTCGCGATGCGGCGCAGCAGCGCGTGCGGCAAGCGCAGGCCGCGGTGCCGCCGTCGGTCGAGACGCAGATCGCGCCGGCGACGCCGCAGGATCGGACGCGCCTCGAGGGCGAGCTGAAGGACATCGAGGCCCAGATGGCGCGCGCGCAGACCCTGGGTGCCGGCACCGCGGCGGCACCGGTCGATGCGAGCACCGACCGGGTCGTCGGGCTCGAGACCGAGCACGCGAAGCTCCGGCGCGACGTGGCCGAGCAGCGCGAACGCGTCGAGGCGCTCGCGACGAGCGTGTTTCGCGCGCAGATGGACGTCAACCAGAAGCAGGCCGAGCAGAGCCGCCTCGCCGTGATCGACGCGCCGTTCACCCCCGTGAAGCCGAGCGGTCCTGGCAAGACGATCTTCCTGATGGCGGGGATGGCGCTGTTTTTGGCGCTCGGCGTCGGGCTCGCGGTGGGGCTCGCGCTGCTCGACGATCGCGTGTTCCGGCGCCACGACCTCGACGACCTCGGGATCTCGGTGCTGGCCGTGATCCCCGCTGACACCGCGACCAGGCGCAGCCGGAGGACCCCGTGAGCAACCCGCGGCATACGGTCATGGGCCCGGGGCCCGTCGTGCTCACGCCGGTGGTGCCGCCGTCCGTCGGGATCGCCGCGGCCGCCGGCCCACCGGCGGCTGTCGGGGTCCCCGAGCTCGCGACCGGACCGTCCGTGTCGCTGCTGCGGCACGCGCTCCCGCCCTCTCCGCTCGACCCGAGGCTCGTCCTCGTGACGCATCCCGACTCCGAGCGTGCGGCCGCGTATCGCGTGCTGCGGCACCACCTGCTCGACGCTCGCGGTCAGGATCCCCGCCGCAGTGGCGCCGACGTGCGGAGCGGGATGGTGGCCCGGGGCGCGCCGCAGGTGATCGTCGTCTCCAGCGCACGCGCGGGCGATGGCAAGACCACGACCGCGGTGAACCTCGCGCTCGCACTGGCGGAGTGTGGTCGCGCGCGCGTGCTGCTCGTGGAGGCGCACCTCCGACGCCCTCAGCTCGCGGACGTGTTCCGATTCGAACCGCCGGCGTGCTTCGCGACGCAGATCACCACGCACCGGACCACGCCGTACGAGCCATGGACGTTCGTCGACCTACCGCAGCAGTGGTTGCACGTCGGTGCCGTCGACCCGGCGCTCGATCGCACGCAGCTCCTCGACGGTCCCGCGTTCAGCACCGCGATGGAGCAGCTCCGCCAGGCCGGCTACGACCACATCGTGGTCGATGGCCCCCCCGTGCTCGGGTCCGCGGACGTGAACCTGATGGCCGATGCCGCGGATGCAATCCTGCTCGCCGTCAGGGCGGAGCTAACGACCACGCGCGATCTGCGTCGCGCCATCGATCAGGTCGGCACCGCGAAGCTCGCGGGAACCGTTCTCGTCGAGGGCTGATGGCGGCGGCCGAGAGCGCTGATGATCCGCTTGCACGCTTGCAAGCAACCGCGATCGCACTCGCCCAGGTGATGACCCCGGTCGAGGCGGCCCGCGCTGCGCTCGCGCAGGCGGTCGGGCTGTTCGGCGCCACCGCCGGTGCGGTCTACCTGCGCCATGGTGACGAGCTCCGCGTCGAAGCCGAGCTGGTGGGGCGCCGCCCGCGGTTCCCGACCGTGGGCATCGCGGAGTCGGTGCCCGTCGCCCAGGTCGCGCTCTCCGGCCAGCACACCTACTTCGACAGCGTGCAGGACCTCGACCAAGCAGGCCTTCACGAGTCCGCTGCGGCCGGAGTGCGGTCCGCGGTCGTGCTCGCGCTGGAGGTCAAGGCAACCGTGATCGGCGTGATCGCGCTGACCTTCGAGGTCAAGCGCTCGTTCGAACGCGATGCCCGGCGCTTCGCCGGAGCGATCGCGGCGCAGTGCGCACTCGCCCTCGATCGCGCATTGCTCCTGGAGCGCGAGCGGGCGGCCGGTGAACGATCAGCGTTCCTGGCCGCGGCGAGCGACATTCTCGCGCTGTCGCTCGATCCCGGGGCCGTGCTGCAGCAACTCGCGGAGCTCGTGGTCCCGCGCTTCGCGGACTGGTGCACGGTCGAGCTGGCCGACGACGGCGAGACGAACCAGCTCGCCGTCGCGCACGTCGACCCCGCGAAGGTGATCTGGGCAGCGACCCTCCGCGACAAGTACCCGCCCAAACGCGACGAGCCGCACGGCCTGTACCAGGTGATCCGCACGGGCAAGAGCGAGATCTACGAGACGATTCCCGAGGGCCTCGTCGAGCGCGCGGCCGTCGACGCCGAGCACCTCGCGCTGATTCGCCAGCTCCAGATGCACTCGGCGCTGATCGTGCCGCTGACGGTGCGGGGCCGGACGATCGGGGGACTCACCGCGGTGTGGGCAGAGTCGAAGCGAACCTATTCGCGCTCCGACCTCGGGCTCTTCGAGGAGGTCGCGCGCCGCGCCGCGCTTGCCGTCGACAACGCGATGCTGGTCCGCGATCTCGAGCAAGCGGTGCATGTGCGCGAGGACTTCCTCGCCGCGGCCGGTCACGAGCTGAAGACGCCGCTGGCCGCGCTGCAGATGCAGGTGGAGAGCATCCAGCGCATGCTCGCGCGCGGAATCACCCCGCCGAACCTCGAAGCCCGACTGGACAAGGCGGCGCGCGCCGGCACTCGACTCGGACTCCTGATCGACGAGCTGCTGGACGTCTCGCGCATCACGGCCGGTCGGCTGCGGCTCGACCCGGAGCCGCTCAAGCTCGACGAGCTGGTGCGCGAGGTCGCGGAGCGGTTCGCCGATCAGCTCGCGTCGGCGGGGTGCACGCTGCGCGTGACCACGGAGCCAACGCTCGGCATGCTCGATCGCTCGCGCATCGACCAGGTCATCAGCAACCTCGTCGCGAACGCGATCAAGTACGGACGCGGCGGCGGCGTCGAGCTGGAGCTCGAGCTCGCAGCCGGCGAGGCCGTGCTCCGCGTGCGCGACCACGGCATCGGGATCGCGCCCGCCGAGCAGCAACGGATCTTCGAGCGCTTCGAGCGAGTCGTGGAGAATCGCTCGTTTGGCGGGTTTGGCCTCGGACTGTGGATCGCGAGGCAGATCGTCGAGGCGAGCGGGGGTACCATCACCGTGATGTCCGCTCCCCGATCGGGTGCCACGTTCGAGGTGAGATTGCCGCTTGGGCCGCTGGGAACCCCGGAGGCCGCATGAGCGAGCCGCTGCTGCGCGACGGGCCGATCCTCGTCGTGGACGACGACCGCGACGTGCGCGAGTCGCTGCGGGATGTGCTCGCCGACGAGGGGTTCGAGACCGCCGAAGCCTCCGACGGCCGCGAGGCCCTGGTGTACCTGCGCGCGCACGCGGCGCGGTGTCCGCTCGTGCTGCTCGACTGGAACATGCCGGAGATGGACGCGCCGGCGCTGCTCGCCGCCCTCGCGAAGGAGCCAGACATCGCGCGGCCGCCGATGATCCTGCTGACGGCCGATTCTCGGATGCTCGAGCAAGCGAGCCCCGGCGACTACGTCGCGCTGATGAAGAAGCCGGTGAATCTCG
>JAYSYE010000592.1:0-9208 GCA_043716635.1 Deltaproteobacteria bacterium
CGGGATTCGAGGTCTTTTGCGCGCCCGATCACGGCGCGGACTACGGCCGGTTCGCCGGCATGCTCGCGCGTCGCTACGATGGCAGCCACGGCCACGGTCGGATCGCCGACTTCGTCGTCCACAACGAGGTCAACTCGAACGACTGGTTCGACATCGGCTGCGGTCAGGGCACCCCGTGCTCGGTGAGCTCGTGGATCAGCATCTATGCCGACAGCTACAACGCCGCCTACGATGCCGTGAAGGCCGAGGTCGCCTCCGACAAGGTGCTGGTCTCGCTCGAGCATCACTTCGCCGCGAGCCTCGACGCACCCGCGGCCGCGAACCCGGTGGTCTCGGTCCAAACGTTCCTGACCGGATTCGCCACCCTCGTCGGCGATCGTGCGTGGCGCGTCGCGTATCACCCGTATGCGACGGATCTGCTCGCGCCGACGTTCTCGCCCGATGATCTTCCATACGTCACGTACGGCAACATCGGCGTGCTCGCCGGTTGGCTGCGCGAGACGTTCCCGGGCAAGCCTTCGACCTGGGAGCTCCAGCTCACCGAGAGCGGGGTCAACTCGCTTACGCGATCGTCCGAAGCGGCGCAGGCCGATCGCGTGTGCGACACGCTGCGAAACGTCCTCGGAACTCCGGGGATCGAGAGCTACATCTACCACCGCATGCGCGACAACCCGGTCGAGACCAGGGATGGGCTCGGCCTCGGTCTGCGTCGCGACGACGGCAGCGCGAAGCCCGCGTGGGCGCGATGGGCGCTCTCGAATCGCATCGATCTGACACCGCCGCAGCTCTCGTGCGGCTTCGAAGATTTACCGTACGTCCGGCTCACGCGATCGAACAACAACGCACGCGGACACTGGGCGTCGACTCGCCTCGCCCCGCCCGACTTCGTCGCCGAGCAATCGTTTCGCTTGCTGCACGACCCGGCCCCAGGCACGCGCTTGCTCTACGAGTGCGCGGTCGGCACGCACAACATCGTCACGACCGATGTCGGCTGCGAGGGCCAGCAACCACTCGGACCCGTCGGTTACATCTGGACGGCGGCCGACACGGGCCGCGTTCCTCTGTATCGCTGCCGGCTCGGCGCGGGTACCGATCACTTCATCTCGACCGCCCCGGACTGCGAAGGCGCGGCGGTCGACGCGACGCTCGGCTACGTGCTGCCGTGACGTCTATTCGCATGCACACGGCGAGGCCGCCGGTGCATTCGGGCAGGTCAGATTCGGTCCGCTGAACACCGGAAACGCAGATTGATTACACTGGTCGATGTCGGTGAAGATGTTGGTCGCGCAAAAATCGAGCGCATTGCCGGGATGAAAATCCGGCAGCACGCCGTTCGATCCCGAGCGCCGGATCGTCGAGTTTCGCAGCAGATCCGCCCGCAAATCAACGTCGACATTATTGTTTGCCAACGAGAATCGAATTGCCCCGGAGCTTTCGTCGGCCGGCGTGGTTTGCGGGTTGTCGTCGATGCACTCGGCGCCGTTGGTGGAGTCGTCGCCGCCGGTGTCTTCGATCAACACGTGGTCGAAATGGCTACGCGGATCCACGCGCCCATAAAAACCAATGCCGGCCCAATCGTTTTTAGTGCCACGGCCGCGAAACACGACCGGTGCAGCGGCGGTGCCGACGGCCACCAGCGCGCCGGTCGGCACCGCATCGCCGGACCCTGCACCGACGACTATTCGGTACGGCAACGGTTCGCGCATCTCGACGATCACGCCGGGCTCGAGGGTCAACATTGCGTTGCCGGTGGCGTTGGCAATTTTTAGCCCGCCGAAGCCAGTTGCGATGGGCAAGCCACGAAACTGCCAGGTGGTGTCGACGTCGATCAAGCCAGCATTGCTGCCTTCGAGTTGGAACCAAGCATCGACGTTGCCCGTGTACGTGCCTGCCGGGATCGTGCCCGCGGCCTTACCGTAAAGCGCGATCGGGCTCTTTTTGCTGTTCGTAATAGACAGTTCTTTGGAACCCGGATCAAATCCACCACCATTGTCGAGCTGGATCCCGAACGTGGCGGAGTTTTCAATCTGGACGTTGTCGACCAGCAAGACAGCTGTCGTCGATTGCGCCCCTGGGGCCGCATCGCCACGCACGTACACGGTGCCGCCACCGTTGGCACCCGCGCTACCGCCGTTTTTCAACACTGTGTTGACTAGCTCCATGCGGGTGGTCGGGAACGCTGAATAAATCGCGTGCCAGGGTTGCGCGGCATCCACCGCATCCACCGTGACCGGTCCGCCCGTCGCTGCGCCCACCCGCAATCGCCCACTGCCGCTCAGCGTGAGGGAAACATCTTTGGCCAAACGAACCTGGGCACATGGTTCGATCACCAGCGTGCCGGCAACGTCGATACTGGTGTCGAGCTGGTGCACCCCTTCGCTCGCCTTCCAGACTTCGGTCGCAGCCGCAGCCACCGACGCCGCGTGCTTCACAATGACCGCTGGCGGCTCGATGCACGTCGGCGCTGCATCAGGCGCTGCGGCGTCGACAGACGTGCCGTTATCCGAGTCGCAGGCCGGCAACCACAGCACGCCAAGAAGCATCAAGCGACCGCTCGTGAAACAATTCATGGCGTAAATCTACCATGACGCTGCGACTGGATCTGCGGAGTCCGAGGTCGGCTCGGGGTTCGAGGTTTCGACGCCATTCGACGACTACCAGGTCAACGTTGTGGTAGCGAGCAATTCAAATTCTACTGTCCGACAGTCGGACAACCTGTATCAGGGTGGGCAGCTCGTCCCGCCTGCGACCCACGCGCCGGACTCACAGGTGTACTGCTGGTTGCAACACGCGCCGTAGCTGCAGACGCGGCTCTCGGAGCACGCGCCGGACGGCGGCACCTCCGGGCAGCCGTCGGTCCGCTTCGGCGTGCATTGCCACGCCGGCTTGGCGAGCTCGGCGAGCGTATTGGGGTCGGGCTCGACGCCGCCGCAGTACGCTTGCGGCCCGCACGTGCACTCGCGCTCGGCGAACGTGCAGTTCGCATGGACCGCGGTGCACGAGCCGGCCGTGCTGAGCGTAGCGAACGTCGATGACGCACAGGCGGGAGACGAGCTCGTCGTGGTCACGGCGGTCCCGGTGCTCGTCGGAGTCTTGCCGCTGCCGCAGCCAGCAACGATCGCGCCGATGGTACTCGACGCTCACGGGCACGGCGTGCTGGACACCGCGGAGAGCGGCTGAGCGAGTCGCGTTGGTTGACATTCTGCAGCGTGGAGACCGCGCGTTCCTTGGTCGTCCGCTTGTCGTCGACCACGACAATCTCGACCTCGTCACGGCATCTCGGCCTGGGTGATCGCGCGGACACGCAGCGTGCGCAGGGTCCCGGCGGCCCTGATCTCGAGCTCGAAGTAGTGGTGTTGAGCACCGTCGCCGATCTGGATGTAGCCGTGGGACGTATGGTCGGGCGGTGGAATGACGCCGCTCGCCATCTCGGCGAAGCGAGCAAGCAGCGGCTGCTGGAACTCAGCCGGTAGCCGCAACTCTTCGTGCGCGAGGCCATCGATCAAGAAATCGATGCGCAATACACGCTGCGCATCGCGCCCCATCCGAAATTCGGTCGCACCCTTCTTGATCGACGACAGCAAGATCGCGAACACGAGCTTCTCGATCGATGATTCGGCCACTTCGCTCGAAGCTACCGGGGAACCCTGGAGTGAGCTCGAGGCTGTGCGAAGAAAAGCGGCCGATGAAGCCCACGACGCGTCCACGCGCGACGAACCGTTCCGCAGATTCGTCGACGAAGGATCCGCGCCGGGGGACTGCTTCGTTCTAGTCGGCGCCGCGCGCCGCGGAATCACGAAACGACGGCGTGGTGGGTTCAGCGCGTGGTGAGCCGGAACCCGAGGTTCGTGTCGAGGATGCTGATCTTGTTGCGGTCCTCGATGTTGACGGTGTTGTTGTTGTCGGTCGTTCCGACCTCGGTGCTCCCCAAGAACGCCTTGCCGACGGCGTGGTAGTAGCCTGCCGTGATGGGATCGATGGCCCCACCGACGGAATAGAAGTCGTCGAGCTCGACGCCGCCGCGCCCGTTCGTGCCGTCACACGAGTAGTTGCGTGTGGTGACCGCCATCGTGGTGTCATCGGTGAACGTGACCTCGATCCGGTCGACGCCGGCACCGGCGCAGCTGTCGAGATACGTCATGACGGTGTCGCCGTAGAGGCTCCACTCCGCCCAGAAGTAGCCGCCCGTCGGATACATCGTCATCGCGGCGGTCGCGTCACCGTGCGACACGTCGACGACAACGTTGTGGGACGCGAAGCTCGGCTGGTCCTGCATGTACACGGTGTTGCCGGTGGAGTTCGTCTCCTCCCACTTGAGATTGTAGCGTCCGTCGTAGCCGTCGTTGCCGGGGAGATCGATGGTGCCGGCGCCGGCCGCGCAGTCGAACAGCGCCGAGGTGTCGACGAGATGGTCCGAGCTGTTGGTCGCCGCGAAATAGCCATTCGCGGTGATCTTCATCGTCTCGTAACCGGGCGCGCACGCGGCAGCGGTGCCGTCCACGTTCTTCAACGATCAGGTCACGTCGACGGACCCGGCGCCTCCGGCAGCGCCGCTGCCGCCGCCTCCGCACGCCGACAGCGAGAACCCGAGGCCCAAGGCGAGTAGCGACGCGCTGCGATGTTTCATTGGCCCGATCACTTCACGAACCGGCCACGCCGTCGTGAGCTTGATCCACTCGCGTGGACACATTCCGAGTAGCGGTTACTGGGTCCAACAAGATGGAAGCGGAGCGGGTTCGGCGCGAGAAGCGCCAGTTCACGGACGTTGGTCGTCTCCGCACTTATCGGTGCGGCCGGCCGGGTCGAGATGCCGGATGACCTCGATTCGAGGAAAGCACCGCGAAGCCGATCAGCTGGAGGTTCGGCGCAGTACTCGCGCGGGCAGCACCAACAGGCCGCGGGCGCGAGGCCGTGCTCGTCGCCGTCCGACTACACGACGTATCTCGTGATCCGGCGTGGCTCCCGACTCGCGGCCTGGGCTGCCCGCGATCTAGCTGAAGTCTCACCCGGGTCTTGACGAGCGCAGGGGCCTCTCGCAGAACTCTTCGGACCTCTTCGACTAATGTGAGCCGTGGTTCACTCGCGACTCGGATCGTTTCGTTGAGCGATCGATTGCCCGACCGGAGCTCGCTCGAAGCAACGCGGATCGCCATGCAAGTCCTCGACGGGGGCGGCGAGATGGAGGCGCTCATGCGCTCCATCGACTGGACGAACACGCCGGTAGGCCCGGTCGAGACGTGGCCTCAGTCCCTGCGCACCGTGCTCAGCATTCTCCTTCCTTCCGAGCACCCGATGTTCGTGTGGTGGGGAACGGACCTCATCCAGTTCTACAACGACAGTTACCGGCCCATCCTCGGCGCCACCAAGCATCCAGGCGCGATGGGACAACGGGGGCGCGAATGCTGGACGGAAATCTGGGACGTCATCGAGCCGATGGTCGACAAGGTCTTCGCCGGGGGCTCCACGTACATCAAAGCCGGACTGCTGAGCCTCGATCGGCACGGCTTTCTCGAGGAGTGCTACTTCAACTACGCCTACAATCCGATCCGCGACGAGAGCGGTGCGGTGGCGGGCGTCTTCGTCTCGTGCCTGGAGACCACCGACCGGATCATCGCCGAGCGGCGGCTCGTGCTCGGGCGCGAATGGTCCATCCGGGCCGCGCTCGATCGAAACGTCCCCGCGGTGTTTCACTCGGTCGAGGAGGTGCTCCGGCATGCCGCCACCGACCTGCCCTTTGCGCTCCTCTATGAAGTCAGCGGCAGCATCGCCACCCTGGTCTCCTGCGTGGGCCTGGAACGGGGCGTCCCCGCCGCCCCCAGCGAACTGAAGCTCGAGGACCACTCGCCGTGGCCGGTCGGGACCGTCGCACGCTCGGGCCGAGAGGTCCTCGTCGAGGATCTCGAACCCAGACTCGGTGCGCTGATCTGCGGAGCCTGGCCAGAGCCCGTGACCCGCGCCCTCGTGCTCCCCCTGGTGATGGGCGCCGACGAAACCACCACTGTGGTTCTCGTGGCGGGCCTCAGTCCTCGACTTCGGTTCGGCGACGAGTATCGAGACTTCCTCCAGCTCCTGGCGCGGCAGATTGCCTCCAGTATTTCCAGCGTCCGCGCCTTTGCGCGAGAGAACCAGCGGGTCGCCGAACTGGCCGAGCTCGACCGTGCGAAGACGACCTTCTTCTCCAACGTGTCGCACGAGTTCCGCACCCCCCTGACCCTCATTCTCGGACCGGTGGAGGACGCGCTGACGTCGCCCGACCCGTCCCTCGCCGGCGACAAGCTGGACCTGGTCGGGCGCAGTGCGAAGCGTCTGCTCAAGCTCGTCAACACGCTGCTCGACTTCAGCCGGATCGAAGCCGGGCGCGCGGAGACCAGACCCCAGCCCACCGACCTGAGCGAATTCACCATCGACCTGGCCAGCGCATTTCGCTCGCTGGTCGAACGAGCGGGACTGACGCTCACGGTGGACTGCCCGCCGCTGGCCGAGCCGGTGTACGTGGACCGCGAGATGTACGAGAAGATCGTGCTCAATCTCCTCTCCAACGCTTTCAAATTCACCTTCGAGGGTGAGATCCGGGTCTCGCTCGACGCAGCTGAAGGTCACGCTCGGCTGACCGTCGAGGACACCGGCACGGGCATCTCCGGGCCGGAGCTGCTCCATGTCTTCGAGCGGTTTCATCGGGTCAAGGACGCGAAAGGCCGGAGCTACGAGGGCAGCGGCATCGGGCTCGCCCTGGTGCAGGAGCTGGCGAAGCTGCAAGGAGGCTCCGTCTCCGTGGAGAGCCGTCTTGGCGAGGGGACTCGATTCACCGTGTTGCTCCCGCTGGGTAACCTTCATCTCCCCCCCGAGCGCGTCGAAGCGGCCTCCCCCTCCACGCCCGTGAACGTGACCCCATTTCTCGATGAAGCTTCGCACTGGCTGCCAACCCAGCCGGCGGTCTCGCCAACCATGGTCGACGGCGAGCTGCCGACGCTCGTCCAGGATGTGCCCGCTCACATCCTGCTGGCGGACGACAATGCGGACATGCGCGAGTACGTGCGGAAACTCCTCGTCGCGGGAGGCTGGAAGGTGGAGGCGGTCGGCGATGGCGAGGCGGCCCTCCTTCGTGCCCGTGCCTGTCCCCCGGACCTGGTGCTGGCGGATGTGATGATGCCGGGGCTGGATGGCTTCGCGCTACTCAAGGCGCTCAAAGGCGACGAGGCGACGCGTGCGGTGCCTGTCATCCTGCTCTCTGCCCGTGCGGACGAGGCGAGCGTCATCGATGGAATGCAGAAGGGAGCGGACGACTACCTCGTGAAGCCCTTCTCGGCGAAGGAGCTGGTGTCGCGGGTCGCGGCACGGCTGAAGATCGCTCGGGAGGGCGCCGAAGCGCTCGCCGGCGAGAGGGCCGTTCGCGCGGCAGCGGTGGCCGAACGACAAAAGCTCCACGGCTTGTTCATGCAGACCCCGGTAGCCATCTGCATCCTCGAAGGTCCTCGGCACAGCTTCACCTTCGCCAATCCCTGCTTCCGCGATCTCGTCGGAGGCAGGGAGGTGGTGGGGAAGCCCCTTCTCGAGGCGTTGCCCGAGCTGGCCGGTGAGGGATTTGACGTCTTGATGGACCAGGTCGTGAAGACGGGCGCGCCTTTCGTCGGCAACGAGGTCTCTGCGAAGTTGGGCGCTTCGGGTACGAGCCAGTTAGAGGAGGGCTTCTTCAATTTCGTCTACAGCCCGCTGCGGAATGAGCGGGGCGAGGTGGAGGGCGTGATGGTCTGCGCCTCGGACGTGACCGAGCAGGTGCAGGCACGCCGCCGCATCGAGTTGCTCGTCATCGAGCTGAAGCTCGGAGACCAGCGCAAGGACGAATTTCTCGCCATGCTCGGCCACGAGCTGCGCAATCCCCTGGCGACCGTCAGTCTGTCGCTCTCCTTGCTGGAGACGGTCGAGGGCGATGTGGTCAAGACGGCCAAGCACCGCGGGGCGGCGCAGCGGCAGATGCGCACGTTGGTGCGGCTGGTCGATGATCTACTCGACGTGGCGCGGATCATGCGCGGGTCAGTCAGCCTGCGCAAAGAGCCCGTCGACCTGGCGTCCATCGTCCAGCATGCCGTCGCGTCTGCCCGGCCCACCATCGAGGATCGCGGCCACGAATTGTCGGTGACCATGGCGCCGGGAGCGTTCCGGATCAACGCCGATGCAACCCGGCTCGAACAGGTGCTGGTCAATCTGCTACTCAACGCGGCGAAGTACACCGAGCCCGGCGGCGTCCTCTCCGTACGAATTGCCCGGGAAGGAGTGGCCGGCGCAGATCACGTGATCGTGCGCGTGCGCGACACGGGCCGCGGCATTCCGGCGGACATGCTCGACAGGGTGTTCGACCTGTTCGTCCAGGTGTCGCCCGCCGTCGACCGGAGTAGCGGGGGCTTGGGTCTAGGGTTGACCCTCGTGAAGCGTCTCGTCGAGATGCATGGCGGTAGCGTTTCGGCTCACAGTGAGGGGTCGGGCAAAGGCAGTGAGTTCGTCGTGCGCCTTCCGCTGGAACAGGCCAGCTCGTCCACGGCTGCTCCGGTCGTCGCTGCGCCAGACTTTTCCGCGGCCGCTCAGAAGCGGCGCGTCCTCATCGTGGAAGACTCCGAAGACCTGCGCGAAGCCTTGAAGCAGTGCCTGGAGCTCCTGGGGCACGAGGTCGTGGTCGCCACAGACGGCCTGGAGGGAGTGGAGCGACTTCTGGCGATGAAGCCCGACGTGGCCCTGGTGGACGTGGGTCTTCCCGGAATCGACGGATATGAGCTGGCACGCCGCGTCCGTGCCACGCCCGGCGGGCACGTGTTTCGCTTGGTGGCGGTCACCGGCTACGGGGGGACGGAAGCGAAGTCGATGGCGGAACAAGCTGGCTTCGACCTGCACCTCACCAAACCAATCGACATCAATCGACTATCGGAGCTCGTCAATTCGTTCCCCCCGAACGAGCCGCCCGCGACCGGAATTCGTTGCGCTGATCAGTGATCGTCCGTGGTGCGAGCCCGAGACCTATGCGCGACGATGCCGTTCGTGGAACGAGGCGCCGACGAGGACCTTCAGCGCCACGTTACGTTCCGGTGCTGCGACCGGGTCGGCCTCGGCCCTACCAGGCACCTCCCATGCCGAGGCCGACACCGGTCGAAGCACCATCGGACACGACGGTCGGCGCGACACCGCCGAGGAAGTCGAGACCCTCGGGGTGGTAGGGATG
>JAYSYE010000593.1:0-9180 GCA_043716635.1 Deltaproteobacteria bacterium
TGCCACGCCTCGTACTCGCGCCAGCGCTCGTCGTCGACGAGGCCGAGGCGACGGCCCGTCGGCAGCAGCCGGTCGTGCGCGTTGTCCTCGCGCAGCAGCAGCCGGAACTCGGCGCGCGACGTCATCATCCGGTACGGCTCGCGGGTCCCCTGCGTGGTCAGGTCGTCCACGAGCACGCCCGCGTACGCCTCGTCGCGCCGCAGGATCAGCGGCTCGCGATCACCGGGCCCGAAGCCGAGCGCGAGCGCCGCGTTGATACCGGCGAGCTGCCCCTGGATCGCGGCCTCCTCGTAGCCCGACGTGCCGTTGATCTGCCCCGCGTGATAGAGCCCGGCCACCCGCCGGGTCTCGAGCGTCGCGAGCACCTCGCGCGGATCGATGAAGTCGTACTCGACGGCGTAGCCCGCGCGCGTCATCTCGCACCGCTCGAGGCCGGGGATGGTGCGCAGGAACGCGAGCTGGATCTCGTACGGCAGCGACGTCGAGATCCCGTTCGGGTACACCTCGCCCACGCCCGTCAGCCCGGTCTCGACGCTCTCCGGCTCGAGGAAGATCTGGTGGCGGTCCTTGTCCGCGAACCGGACGACCTTGTCCTCGAGGCTCGGGCAGTAGCGCGGCCCCGTGCCCTCGATCGCCTTGTTGCCGTCCGCATCGCGCACGTGCAGCGGCGAGCGCGGGAGCCCGGCGCGCACGATCGCGTGCGTGCGTTCGTTCGTGTACGTGATCCAGCACGAGATCTGCGGCAGCGGCGGCGGCGTGGGGGTGCGCGTCCAGCGGAACCGCGGCGCCGGAACGTCGCCCGGCTGCTCCTCGAGGCCCGCGATGTCGATCGTCTTGCGATCGAGCCGGCACGGCGTGCCCGTCTTCAGGCGCGCGATCGGGAACCCGAGATCCGCGAGCGAGTGCGCGAGCCCGATCGACGGCGCCTCCCCTGCCCGCCCGCCGCTCGCCCGCGCCTCGCCGACGAAGATCGCGCCGCGGAGGAACGTCCCCGTCGTGAGGATCACCGTCCGCGCCGCGTACCGCACGCCCATCGTCGTCGTGACGCCCACGATGCGCTTGCGCGTCGGGCTCGTCGCGTCGCCGTCGTACCCGAGCTGCGCGACCTCGCCCTGCCGGAGCGCGAGCCCCGGGCACGCCTCGAGCGCCGTGCGCATCAGCTCGCGATAGCGCCGCTTGTCGGACTGCGCGCGCGTCGAGCGCACGGCCGGGCCCTTGGATGCGTTGAGCCGCCGGAACTGGATGCCCGTCGCATCGGCGACGCGCCCCATCTCGCCGCCGAGCGCGTCGAGCTCCTTCACGAGGTGCCCCTTCGCGACACCGCCGATCGCGGGGTTGCACGACATCTGCGCCACCATCTCCAGCGAGCCGGTGAGCACGAGGACCTTCGCCCCCATGCGCGCCGCCGCCAGCCCCGCCTCGCAGCCGGCGTGACCGGCGCCGACGACGATCACGTCGTACGCATCGGGGTAATCGAAGATCACGAGGCGCGCACCCTACCGTGTTACGGCGCGCTTACAACGTCCGCATCGTGACCGACCGGCAGCTCGACGACCGCGACGAGCGAGCCGGGGGCCACCGCGAGCTCGAGCGCGGCGGCCGTCACGAACGCATCGTGCGCGGCGAGCTCCTCCCCGTTCGCCCGCGCCGCTCCCGCGATCACGAACACGACGCGCGTCGAGTGGGCGGCCAGCGCGCACGCCTCCGCCACGATCCGCGCCTGCCACGGGAGCCCCGCCTTCACCATCACGTTGAGATCCAGCGTGGGAGCGCCGGTGGGGCCGCCGCTCGCGATCGCCGCGCCGTCGAACGCCAGCGCGCGACCGGGCGCGAGCACGTGGGCGACGCCGTCCACCACGAGCTCGACCTCGCCGTCGAGCGGCGCGAGCCAGCGCGCGTACCCCGCGAAGCTCGAGAACGCGGCCCGCTCGCGCAGCTCGGCCACCGCGATGCGAGCGATGTAGTCCGCCGCCCCCGCGGGCCAGCGCGCGAGCTCGTGCGTGACCCCGCGGCCGTTCGCCCACGGCTGCCTGCGCCACGCGGACGGCGCGAGCTTCACGGCGTCGCGGGCGCGGGCGCGGTGGGCTCGTCCACCGGGGCGGCCGGCGCGGGTCCGGTGCCGTCATTGCCGTAGCCGGCGGGCGGCGGCCCACCCTTCTCGGTGCACGACGGATCGCCGTGCTCGCGCCACGCGTCGAACTTGTAGAGATCGAGCGTGAAGTGCACCACGAGGTCCGTCGGATGGGTCGTGTCGGGGACGCGGCCGTGGTCCCAGCCGATGCCCTTGATCTTCGTGGTGCCGCACGGATCGTGCAGGTTTCGGCTCACCCGCGCGTACGTCGCCTTGATCTCGTCGAGCTCGTCCAGCGAGCACGCGCCGCCATAGCCGCACGAGAACCGGAACGTGTCGTACCAGCTGCCGGTGCGCGTCCCGAGCTCGTGGATCTCCGCGACCGCCACCGTGCCGCCCTCGTGCGACGCGAACAGCTGCGCCGGGTGCACCCCGGGCGCGATGTCGACGTAGAAGCAGGCCTTCGGCGTCTGCGCGCTCTTGTAGAGCACGCGACCCGGCAGCGTCAGCCACTCCGCGTAGGGCGTGGGCCCGAGCACCACCTCGAACCGCTTGTACTGCCCCGCCGGCGCCCCGGCGTCCGCATCGCCTGTCCGGCACTTGCACCCCCCGAAGTCGCACAGCGGCCCGACGAGGGGCCCCGACGTCTGCGGCGGCGGGGGCGCGGAGACGGCAACCTGCGAGCCTCCCCCGCAGCCCGGTACTCCCACGATCCCGGCCACGATCCCGACGACGAGCGCGCCCATGCAAGCGATCCGCATGGCGAGCGTTTATCAGGCAACGCCCGCAGGCCGCCAGCGGTCAAATGTTGTATCAACCCCAAAGGCCAATGATCTCCCGCGTCTCGATCTCCCAGCTGACCGCCCTGTGCATCGCGAGCCTGCTCGTGGTGGGCACCGTCGCGGGCTGTGGCGGCAAGTCCGGCGCCGGCGCGGTCGAGTACTCCGTCTCCGCGCAGAAGAACTACGAGAACGGCGTCGCCGAGCTCCAGAACAAGGACTGGATCGCCGCATCCAAGTACTTCTCCTTCATCAAGGCGCGCTTCCCGTACTCCAAGTACGCGGTGCTCGCCGAGCTCCGCATCGCCGATGCCGAGTTCGGCGCCGAGACGTACATCGAGGCGATCGACAGCTACCGCCTCTTCATCAAGTTCCACCCGACGCACGAGATGGTCGCCAACGGCTACGCCGCGTTCCGGATCGGGGAGGGGTACGGCGCCCAGCTGAGCGGCGACTTCTGGCTGTTTCCGCCGTCCTACGAGAAGGATCAGTCCTCGACGGAAGATGCGGGCACCGAGCTGAAGACGTTCCTCGACAAGTACCCGGACTCGCCGTACCGCCCGAAGGCGCAGCAGATCCTCGTCAAGGTGGGCAAGCGGCTCGCCGACCACGAGTGGTACGTCGCGCGCTACTACTGGGATCGCGGCAAGCCGATGGCGACCGTGCTGCGCCTGCGCCGGCTGCTCGATCGCTATCGCGGCGTCGGCTACGACGAGGAGGCGCTCTGGCTCCTCGGACGCGCCTATATCGCGGTCGGCATGCCCGCCCGGGCGAAGATCGCCTGGACCGAGCTGTCGACGAAGTATCCCGGCGCGAAGCACGCGGGCGATGCCCGTGACTCGCTGCGCGACCTGCACTGACGCGGACCCGGACGAGCACGCGGATCGTGCGTCCACTGGCGCGGCAGGTCCGTAGGCTGGCGCTGTATCCCCGGCGCACCGACGCGGTATCCTGGCTCCGATGAGCAGCGACCGCGTCGAGCAGCTGATCGCCCTCGGGCGCGAGCACTACAACGCGAACGAGTACGACCGCGCCGAGCCTTTCCTCGCGGAGGCCGCGTCGGCCCGGCCGAGCTTCCCGGACCTCTACAACATGCTCGGCGTCATCTATCACTCGCAGGGCCGGTTCTCCGATGCCGAGACTGCGTTCGAGTCGGCGCTGCGCCTGAACCCGCGCTACACGGAGGCCGCGCTGAACCTGTCGGTCACCTACAACGACCGCGGCAAGTACGACCTCGCGCGCGAGGTCTACACGAAGGCCGTGTCGGTGAGCGTGGGCCAGCCGAACGCGCTCGATCGCTTCGCGCGCGGCAAGCTCGCGAACATGCACGCCGACCTCGGCTCCGCGTACACCGGCCTCGCGATGTTCGACGAGGCCGTGCGCGAGTACTCCAAGGCGCTCGATCTGTGCCCCGACTTCGCCGACCTGCGCGTTCGCCTCGGCAACGTCTACCGCGACATGGGCGTGCACCACGCCGCGATCGCCGAGTTCGAGCACGCGAAGCGGATCCGGCCCGACTTCATTCCCGCGCGCATCCACCTCGGCGTCACGCTGTTCTCGCTCGGCCGGCCCGAGGCTGCGCTCGCCGAGTGGCGCGCCGTGCTCGAGCGCGATCCGCAGAACAAGTCCGCGCAGCTGTACATCCGCATGGTCACCGACGAGCACGGACCGCGCCCCGGCTCCGCCCTGCCCCGCTGACCGGCACCGCGCCCCGATGACGATGACGATGACGCCGACGCCGACGCCGACGCCCCTTCCCGACCCGCGCTCCGATCGGAGCTGGACCATCGCCCCGACGTTCGTCGCGTTCGTCGCGTGCCTCGCGCTCGGGCTCGTGATCCGCGACGGCGGCGTGCGTGCGCTCGCCGATCGGCTGACCGCGCGGCGAGTCACGCCACCACCCGCGGCGATGCCGGGCGTGGAGCCCAGGACCACACGCGGCGGCCACCCCGATGCCGCGGACCTCGCGCCGCCCGAGCCGATCGCGCTCGGCGATCACGGCGACCGCGCGCAGGTGAACGCGCTCGAGGACGTGTGTCTCGATCCCGCGGCCCCGAGTGCCCCGAGTGCGCCCGCGTCCGCGAGCCCGCCGCCGTCGGCGAGCCGCCCCGCGTGCAAGCGCTGGGCGATGGACTCGTTCTACGACGCGCTCGCCGCGACGAAGCGCGGCACGCTCGGCCATCCGGTGCGCGTGTCCTGGTATGGCGACTCCGTCAGCGCGAGTGACGAGATTCCCGGCGAGGTGAGGTCGCGGCTCCAGTCCACGTTCGGCGATGGCGGGCCGGGGTTCGTGTTCGTCACGCCCCCCCATCGCTTCTGCGCGCACCAGGGCCTGACGCGCTTTGCGACCGGCACGTGGCGGACGTACGGCGTGTCGACCACCCATGTCCCCGGGCGGCGGTACAGCGTCGGCGGCAGCGTGACAGAGACGACCGATGGCGCGGCGACGATCAAGCTGACGTCGGGCCGCGCCACGCACGCCGAGCTGTACTACGAGGCCCGTCCCGGGGCTGGCACCGCGACCCTCACGGCGGACGGCGTCGACGTGGCGACGATCGACACCCGGGCCACGGCGGCCACGGCGGCCACGGCGGCCACCGCGGGTTACGCCACCGTGGCCCTCCCCGGTGGCGCCGTGAAGCTCAAGCTCGCGGCGAGCGGCGCGGTGCGCGTCTACGGCCTAAATCTCGAGACGGATGCAGGCGCGGTGGTCGACAACCTCGGGCTCGTCAGCGTGAACGTGAAGAACTTCGCCGCGCGCGACGCCCAGGACTTCGCCGCCGGCATCGGCCACCGGGCCGCGGACCTGATCGTGATCCTGATCGGCGCGAACGAGGCCGAGTGGCTCTCGCCCGGTGACCGCGACATGAAGGAGTACGAGACGAACTTCGCGCTCGCGATCGCGCCGTTTCGCGCCGGCCGTCCGGGCGCCTCGTGCCTCGTGATGTCACCGACGGACCAGGCCGCCGCGATGCCGAGCGGCTACGTGTCGCGCCCCGTGATGCCCGTGCTGGTCCAGGCGCAGCGGCGCGCGGCGCACGCGCAGGGGTGCGCGTTCTACTCGACGTATGCGTGGATGGGCGGTCACGGCTCGGCGGCACGCTGGTTCGCAGCGGGCCTCGTGGGCACGGACTTCCAGCACCTGTCCAAGCGCGGTGCGATGAAGCTCGCGGACGCGTTCTACGCGACGCTCATGACCGGACTCGACCGCCATGAGCAGCACTGACGCCCGGGTTCGCCTCGCGCTCGTGCTGATGCTCGCTGCCTGCGGGCACGGCGGGGGGGCGGACGGCGAGCACCCGACGCCGCCGGACCGCGACCGCGCAGTCGCCCGCATGCCTGCCGCTGCGGGCACGGCGCCCGACGCCGACGCAGGGACTCCCGCGCCCGTGGATGCCGCCCTCGATCCGACGGTGTTCCTCGATGTCCCCCCGGGCTCGCTCGACGCGTGGTTCAGCGCGCTCGCCGCCGCGGAGCGGCAGGAGCCCGGCGCGCGCGTGCTGGTCACGGTCTTCGGGGACTCGCACACCGCGAGCGATCTGCTCACCTCGCCGCTCCGCACCGCGTGGCAGGCTCGCTTCGGGGACGCGGGCCGCGGACTCGTGGCCGCAGGCAAGCCACCGACGAAGCACTACACGCAGCGCGACGTCCACTATGGCGCGACCGGCGCCTGGCACGTCGCGATCGGCGGACCGCGGGACTCCGAGCCGTTCGGGATCGCAGGCGAGCGGATCTACGGGTCGAAGCGAGGCGCGCAGCTCTGGGTCGAGACGTGCGCGGAGTGCAAGGCGGGGACAGCGACGGCGGACCTCGAGGTCTGGTACCAGGCGGCCCCGGGCCACGGCTCGATCAAGGTGCGCGTCGACGAGGCCCCGTGGCAGACCCTGTCGACGGCGCTGCCGAAGGGCATCTCGCCGCACCCCGATCGCCTGGTGCTCACCGTGCCCGATGGCCCCCACCGGCTGACGCTCGAGCACGCGGGCGGCGGCGTGGTCGATCTGTTCGGTGTGGTCCTGGAGCGGCCGCGACCCGGCGTGATCGTCGATGCGCTCGGGGTGGTCGGGCGGCGGCTCGGGAGCCTGCGGTCGTGGGACTGGCACGTGATCGGGGCCCAGCTCGCGATGCGCGCCCCCCGGCTCGTGGTGCTGCAGTACGGCACCAACGAGGCCGACGATCCGGATCTCGTGCTCGACGACCTCGCGCACTACTACGACGACGTGATCGCGCGCATCCGGGCCGCGGTCCCCGGTACGGCGATCGCGATCCTCGGCCCTCCGGATCTCGGCGTGCGCGCCGGCGGGTCGCGGTGCGCGAGCGCCGAGGACTGCGCGTGGCGGACTCCGACAATGCTACTGCAGATCATCGGGGTCGAGCACGCGGCAGCCGTGCGCAACCGCGTCGCGTTCTTCGACACGTTCGCGGCGATGGGCGGAGCCGATCAGATGGGTGCCTGGGCGACCGCGGATCCGCGGATCGCCTATGGCGATCACACGCACTTCACCGCGCTCGGCTACCAGCGCTGGGCGGACGCGCTGTCGACCGCGCTGCTCGCGGCCTACGCCACCTGGCGATCCGCGCACGACGTGCCCGGCGCGCTCCCTGCCCCACCCGCTCGCTGATGCTGTTCTCGTCCCCGGATTACCCGATCTTCCTGATCGCGGTGTTCTTCCTCTACGCGCTCGCGCGCTGGAGCGGCGATGCCCGCGCCGCGTGGGCGCGTATCGGCGTGATGGTGCTGCTCGCCGACGTGGTGTTCATGCTCGTCGCGAAGGATCCCGACACGCTGTGGGATCCGATCGGCGGAGTGCTGCTGCGGCTCGCGGCCGCCGACGGTCGAGACTGGCCCCCCTGGCTGTTCGGTCACTGGGCCGTCGGTGCGATCGTGCTCGCCGGCGCGGTCGCGACGGGCCGGGCGTACGCGGCGTGGATCGCATCGGATGCCGGGCAGCGCGTGATCGCGCGCTGCCTCGTGGGCGTGCTCGCGGCTGGCGGCGTCGGGGTCGCGCTCGCGGCGGCGCGCGGCTCGCTCGACGCCGTGACCGAGGTGGCCGTCGCGAGCGGCCACCTGGTGGTGCTCGCGATCCTCGGCGTGGGCCTCGGCCTCTCGCGGGCCCAGGCGCAGCGCTCGCTCGGTCGCGTGGTCGTGCTGTTCGTCGCGTCGTCGCTCTTCTATCACGCGTGGGCCGCAGCGATGCCGGGCGTCTATCGCTACCTCCTCGGCCTGCTGCTCGCGACCATCGCGCTCGACTACTACCTGGGCCTCTGGATCGAGCGCACCGAGGGCGCGTGGCAGCGCAAGGCGCTCGTGATCGTGAGCCTGTGCTCGAACCTCGGCATCCTGATGGTCTTCAAGTACGCCGACTTCTTCACGCACGACGTGCTCGGGCTCGGCGGCGGGCGCCTGAATCTGATCCTGCCCGCGGGCATCTCGTTCCACACGTTCCAGTCGCTGTCGTACACGATCGACGTCTACCGGCGAGAGCTGCCGGCGACGCGCTCCGTCGTGCAGTTCGCGACGTTCGTGCTGTTCTTCCCGCAGCTGGTGGCGGGCCCCATCGTGCGCGCGCAGGATCTGTTGCCGCAGCTGGCGGCGCCGCCCCCCCTCGAGCTCGCGAAGGCGACGCACGGCCTGTTCCGGATCGTCGTCGGACTGTTCAAGAAGATCGCGCTCGCCGACACGCTTGCCCTCTCGATCGTCGACCGCGTATTCGAGGCGCCGCAGCGCTTCTCGGCCGTGGAGGTGCTGGTCGGGGTGTACGGCTACGCGCTGCAGATCTACCTCGACTTCTCGGCGTACTCGGACATCGCGATCGGCTCGGCCCAGGTGCTCGGCTTCGAGCTGCCCGAGAACTTCCGCACGCCGTACCGGTCGGCCAATCTGCAGGAGTTCTGGCGGCGCTGGCACATCAGCCTGTCGACGTGGCTGCGCGACTACCTCTACATCGCGCTCGGCGGCAGCCGCCGCTCGGCCGCGCGCACGTACGTGAACCTCATCATCACGATGGTACTCGGTGGGCTGTGGCACGGCGCGAGCTGGGTGTTCGTCGTGTGGGGAGCGCTGCACGGGTTCGGCCTTGCCGTGACGCGCTACTGCCAGCGCCGCGCGAAGGCGCGCGCGTCGGCGATCCGACTCGCGGCCGCGTGCGCGCTGATCGCGGTGGTCGGGCTCGTCGCGCAGCGCGTCGTGCTCCGAGAGGCCGGGATCTGGTCTCACCTCGTCGTGGCCTGGCTGACCCTGACGCCGCTGTGGGCCGTGCTCACGGCGTGGCTCGGCCGCGACGTGATCGAGGCTGGACCGGCGGTGGTCGCGCCCGCGGTCGTGGCCGAGGC
>JAYSYE010000594.1:0-3006 GCA_043716635.1 Deltaproteobacteria bacterium
GCTCGGGCTCGGGCTCGGGCTCGGGCTCGGGCTCGGGGGCCGCGCATGGCGAGGCACCGACGCGAGCGGCCGGACCTCGCCCGTCTCGGGGTCGTACTCCTGCGTCAGGGTCGGCGCGGTGCGGGTGCCCGTGGGCCGCCGCAGCGACGGCGCGGACACCGGGCTCTTCGCCCCCCAGGGCGCGTTGCCCTGGCGATCGCGAGGCCGACCGTCGCCGGATCCGCCTGCCCCGCCTGCCCCGCCTGCCCCTCCTGCCCCTCCTACCCCTCCGGGACCGCGGCCGTCGCGACCGCCACGCCCGTTCCGTCCGTCGCGACCGTGCGCGTCGGGCTTGCCGCCCCCCGCATGCTGGCGGTCGCGGCGCTGCAGCTTTCGCTTCGGCAGGATGTCGGGCTCGGCCTCGCGCGGCTCGGGGGTGGGCAGCGGCTTGCCATGCGGGTCGCTCGCGCGGCCTCGCGGCGCCACCGCAAACGCGCCGCCGGGGAGCACGTGAACCGTGCCCTCCTCGACGAGGTCGAACAGCGTCGAGCGGAGCTCCGCGTATTCGTGCTTGCGCACGCCGAGCTCGTCGGCGAGTGCAGTGAGCTTGATGCCCGGGGTGACCAGGCGGGACAGGCAATCCAGTACAGCCTGTCGATCGAACGTTGCCATAGCTATCTTCGTATCTTTCTATTGAGCCGACTCGAGTGAGTCAGCGAAATGCGTGAATGATGCCGGTGTCCCCGGCGAGGTAGAGCGTGCCGTCGCGCGCGATCGCGGGCGTCGTATCGACGTCCGCGCCGAGCGGCAGCAGCCACAGGAGGGTGCCATCGGGAGCGACGGCGTAGAGATGCGCATCCTCGGAGCCCACGAGGATCGTGCCGTTGGTCGCGAGGCCGGGCGTCGCGACGATCTTGTCCGCCGCGGCGACGCGCCAGCGCACCGCGCCGTTCGGTGCGATCGCGTAGAGCGCGCCATCGAGCGACCCCACGTAGATGGTCCCGTCCGGTCCGAGCGCCGCGCCGCCGCGCACGGCATCGCCGGTCACCGTCTTCCACTGCACGGTGCCCGTCGGCGAGATCGCGTAGAGTGACTTGTCGTCGCTGCCGACATAGATCGTGCCGTCCGCCCCGATCGCGGGGGCCGCATCGACGTCGCCGCCCGTGCGGACCTCCCAGCGCTTCACGCCGTCGGAGCCCACCGCGTACAGCGCGTCGTCCTGACAGCCGGCGTAGACGGTCCCATCGCTGCCGATCGCGGGCGTGGAGCCGACGTGCTCGGCCGTCGCGAGCTTCCAGCGCAGTGTGCCGTTCGGCCACACGGCGTGAATCCCATCGCCGCCGACGTAGATCGTCCCGTCGGGACCGATCGTCGGGCCGCCATCGACATCGCAGCGCGACGACTCCGGGCCGAAGCCCTTGGGGTCACAGTTGCCGAGGAGCAGCTTCCACGCGAGCGAGCCATCCGACTTCACCGCGTACAGGTGATCGTCGTCCGAGCCGATGTAGATCGTGCCGTCCTGCGCGACCGCGGGGGTGCTCCACACGCGATCGCTCGTCGCGAACTTCCACTTCTGCTTGCCGCTCGCGTCGAACGCGTACAGCCCGCCGTCGTGCGCCGTCACGTAGATGGTGCCGTCCGGTCCGATCGTGGGCGACCCGACGACCGGGGCTCCCAGCGGGACCGCCCAGATCTCCTTGGGCAACCGTGCCGGCGCGGCGCCGCCCCGGCGACCCGTGTGGCGCGCGTCGCCGCCGAACATCGCGAACGGTGGCGACCCGGGCACGGGGGTGACCGGCGCGCCGACCGGAGCCGCGGGGCCTGGCACGCCCCGGCCTGTCGGCGCCGCGCCGACGAGCGTCGGCTCCACGCAGGCACTGTGATCGCACACGCGAGGATCCCGGCAGTCCGTGTCCTTCGTGCACCCCGTCGTGCGCGCCTGGATGCCGCTGCATGCCCCCGCCGCCAGCGCCCCCAGCGCGGCTATCGATGCGAGCGCGCTACGCCTTCGGAAGATCATTCGAGAATCGCTCGGCCAGCTTTTCGAAGTAGCGCCGGGTCTCTTCGAGCACGTCGGAGTCTTGATCGGGATACATGCGGATGCCGTGCGAGCCGAACGGGTCCGTGGTGACCGGCCCGACCGGAAGCCCGCCGACGATTCCGGTTTGCTCGTGATAGAGCAACGCGAGCACTTCGGCATGGTTCTCGGGAACCAGGAACGTGCGTCGCCCGAGCTCGGGGCGCCCGTCTTTGAACCCGTCGACCAACTTGGCCATGCCGAACACCGAGGACTCTACCTGATCCGCACGTGGCATGCTCGCTTCGTGGGCATCCCGAGCGTGGAGCTGTGGTTCGATCTCTCCTGCCCGTACGCGTACCTGGCGAGCCGCCGGGCCAGCTCCCTCGGCCTCCCGGTCGACTGGCGGCCGATGCTGCTCGGCGGCGTGTTCCGCGGGATCGGCGCGGGAGCGGGGCCGATGGCGACCCTGTCGCCCCAGAAGGCGGCTCATAACCTGCGCGACATGCACCGGTGGGCAGAGCGCTTCGACGCGCCGTTCGCGATGCCCACGGCGCATCCCATGCGCACCGTCCGCGCGCTCCGGACGCTGCTCGGCGTGCCGCGTCCCCTCTGGCCCGCGGCGATCGAGGCCCTGTTCGCGGCCTACTGGCAGCGCAGCGAGGACGTGACGAGCGACGCCGTGATCGCGGCGGCCCTCCGCGACGCGGCCATCCCCGCGGCAGCCATCACCGCCGCGCTCGCTGGCGCCGACAGCGACGCCATCAAGGACGAGCTCCGCCAGCGAACCGATGAAGCCATCGGCCTCGGAATCTTCGGCGCGCCCGCGTGGGTGTTTCGTCGCCCGGGCGCGGAGGGGGCCGGCGAACCGATCCTCGTCTGGGGGCAGGATCGATTCCCGTGGCTCGAGGCCATCGCCCGCGGCTGGGAACCCGACATCGCGCCTCCGCCCGGGGGGCCCCGCCCGTTCGCGATCACGGCGCCCGCTCCCGCAGCCGGCGGCGCCCCCG
>JAYSYE010000595.1:0-9167 GCA_043716635.1 Deltaproteobacteria bacterium
GGATGGCACGCGCCCACGTGGGCGCGGCGCTGGCCGCTCCCTGCTGAAGCCGCGATCCTGACCCGCCCCTGACGAAGATCCGGGTGCCATCACCCACACATGTCGCCGCCGGTCGCGTGATGACTATCGATGGTGACCGACGCGATATAGAACATCGACACAGGGGCTGTCCGGTTGCCGGACAACCTGACTGCTGACCGCCATCCGGAGCCGCCTCGCGGCGTGCGTGCGAGCACGGGCCTCCGCGGATCTGTCCGACGCCAAGCCGCGTGCCTCGCACTCGACTCCACATCGCACCAGGCCCCGCGGCTGGCGCTGCCTGCGGGTCCAAGCAGTCGCAACTAAGCCGCCTGGGTCCGCCCCGCCCGGGTCAGCCACGCCCGGGTCCGCTCAAGTCCGCCACGGTCCACTCCGCCCGGGTCCGCTACGCCTGGGTCCGCTACGCCTGGCTCCGCCCGGCCCGCCCGGCTCCGCCCAGCTCCGCTCCGCCCGCTCCGGCCGAGTAACATGCGCGACTCGAGCACTCGGCCCACGAGCTCGGGCACGAGGCGGCGAGTCACGACGAGATGTGACCAATCCTGAGAGGAGCCTCCTAACGCGCGCGAAAGCGACGCAGCTCCACGGGCGTATCCGCGTAGCCGGTGTCGGCGATCGCTTGCCACTTCGGCGAGTCGAAGAGGGTGTGGATGATGACGTCCTGGTCGTCGAGGACGCCGGGAGTGCCGTGGTCCTCGGCGAGCGCGCCGACATGGCGCGTGAACAGGATGAGATCGCCCGGGCGCGTGAATGGCAGCGGTGCGCCGGTAGCGTCGCGGTAGATGCCATCGGGGCCGCGCGCGCCCGCAGCGAGGCGCTGGGTGATGTCCGGCAGGCCGCCGGTCCACGTGTATGCGACGCGGAGTCCCATGCGGCGGGCGCCGTAGACCATCAGGTCCGCGCAGTCCGAGCCCTCGAGGTGCTCGCTCTGGTGGGCGACGTCGCTCGAGCCGGCGCTCGCCCAGATGTAGGGCTGGTTGAACATTTCGGTGAGGTAGCCGAGGAAGGTGTCGTCGCGGCGGATCGACACGCGGGCGACGGCGTCGGTCAAGCCGCCCGATGAGCCGCCGCGCCGCGCGTCGATGCCAGGCGAGGCGATCGACCGCTCGCCCTGGGTCGCGACGAGCTGGTAGCGCATCGTGCCGACCCCCGTGCCGGCGGTGTGGTCGGGGGTGAGCGTGGGCCGCACGTCGGCGACGCGGCTCGAGGCGGAGTCGGTCGCGGGAAGCGGCGTCGCGGCGTAGGTGATGGGCTCGTAGTGGAACGTCGAGCCATCGCCGTTGGAAAGGTTATTGGAGGTCGGTTCGATGCGGGCCCACGCGAGCGACGCGCGCGGCGCGGCTGCGAGCGGCGCGACGGGCAGCCCGCGCAGCCCACGCGTGGTGAGCTTCGGGCGCGGCGCGTCGGTGAAGAGCGTGCGCGCACCCGTGGCGCTGGCGGTGGCGACGAGCGCGGCGTAGAGGACGACGCGCTGGTCGACGCGGGCGTACGCAGGCCGATCCGTGGCCGGCCCGTCATCGACGGCGACGAGGACGGTCGCCGCGGTGATCGGCGACGTGGCGGCAGCACTGCCGACGACGGCGCCGGTGGAGGCGGGCGAGGGCAGCGCGGACGCCGCATCCGCCGGCGTGACGGAGGGGCTGACGCTGCCGGTGCGAGCGGGCATCGCCGGGGAGGCGGGAAGCGGCGCGGCGGGCGCGGCGTTCCCGGGCGCGCTGGTGGCGGCGGTGCACGCGGCGGCGACCGCGAGCAGAGAGGCGGCGAGATCACGGCGCGATGTCACGATCTGTATACGCACGAGGACGCCGGACCATTCGATCAGATCCCGGGTCGCCCCGGATCTGGCGGTTCGTGATCAGAGGCCCCTGATACTCATTCAGCGTGAGCACCGCATCGCATCTGGCCGTGTCTGTCCGTCGTGGAGTTGCTGCGGATGCGGGGGCGCTTGCCGCGCTCGTGAACCGCGCGTACGAGGTGGAGGGCTTCTTCGTCGATGGTGCGCGCACGACTGCGGCCGAGATCGCCCAGCTCTGTGACGCGGGCACGTTCCTCGTGCTCGAGCACGAGGGTGACGCAGGTCACGAGCTGGCAGC
Source organism: Deltaproteobacteria bacterium (assembly GCA_043716635.1). Taxonomy (GTDB): domain Bacteria; phylum Myxococcota_A; class Polyangia; order Haliangiales; family Haliangiaceae; genus JABFXX01. The sequence goes on from JAYSYE010000595.1 coordinate 2,130, forward strand.
CGCTGCGTACGTGGACACGACCGGCTACATCGGCATGGTCTCCGTCACGCCGACGCTCCAGAAGCAGGGCCTGGGCACGCGCCTCGTGCGCATCGCGGAGGCGCTTTGCGAGGCCATGGGCACCACGACGATTCGCCTCCAGGTCGTGAACCTTCGCGAGGAGCTCGGGCGCTGGTACCAGGGGCTGGGGTACCGGCCGGTTGGCACCGCGCCGTACGACCACCGCCCGGTCAAGCAGCCGTGTCATTTCGTCGAGATGCAGCGCTCGGTGTAGGCTGGCTGCATGAACGCGCACAGAGCTCTCCTCCTGACGGCCGCGATCGCCGGCTGCGGTGACGGAGGCGGATTCCCGGATGCTCCGCTGCCCGAAGGCATTCCGCCCGGCGGCTCCATCTCGCTCGCATGGCGCGTCACGGATATGGCGGGCGCCGACATCTCCTGCGACAGCATCGGGGGGCAGGCCGTCACGCTCACGCTGCGCGACCCGGGCGTATCGGGTGGCTCGACCGAGGTGTTCGGCTGCGGCTCGAAGACCGGCACGACGCCGCTGGTCGCCGTCGGCACCTACGACATCGGCCTCGAGCTGAACGGCACGACCGGTCTGCTCGCGACGGCGCCGACCCAGCCGGGCATCCGCGTGAAGTCGAACGAGACCACGGCGCTCGCGCCGACCGTGTTCGCCGTCAACAACAAGGGCGGGCTCGCGCTGCGCCTGGACGCACTCGCGACCGGGGGCAACTGCGGGGCGACGACCGCGAACGGCGCCGGAATCTCGAACACCACGCTGACGCTCACGCACACGACCGACGGCACGTGTCAGCCGGTGACGCTCGCCATCTCGGCGGGCGCGACGGGCACCGCGCAGACGTACTCGATCGACTGCACCGCGCCCGTCCAGGCACCCTGCCTCGCGTCCGATCAGGTGATCACCGCGAGCGGCGTCACCGCCGACCAGTACCAGATCCACGTGCGCGGCCTCGTCGGCGGCACCGCCTGCTATTCGAACAATGATTCGCTCGTGGTCCCGCCGAACAACATGACGTTGACCCGCACGCTGAACCTCGGCCACAGCACCGGCGCCGGGTGCTGAGCGCCCGCACGCGCTGACCGACGAATGACACGCGGCACGGTGCGCGTCTCCGGGCCGCGCCCTATGCTGCCCGCGTGACGACCGTCGACCACTACAAGCCGAATCTCCGCGACACCTTCTTCCAGCTGTTCGAGGTGCTCGGCATCCAGAAGAGCGTGCTCGGCAAGGGCAAGTTCGAGTCGATGGACGAGGAGACGGCACGCACCTCGCTCGAGGGCCTCCTCGAGGTGATGCAGGCCACGTGGGCGCCGGCCTTCGCCGCCGGTGACCGCGAGACGGCGACCTTCGATGGCAAGGGCAACGTCAAGCTGCCGGTCAGCTTCCACAAGGCGCTGGACGCATTCTACGGCGGCGGCTGGCACAACCTCGACCTCCCCGAGAGTCTCGGCGGGTTCGGCGCACCGCCGAGCGTGCAGTGGGCGGGCTTCGAGCTGCTCGCGGGCGCGAACCCCGCGGTCTGCTTCTACGTGCTCGGCAACCAGATGGCGAAGATCATCGATGCCCTCGGCACCGAGGCCCAGCGCAAGCGCTACGTGAAGTCGATGCTCGACGGCCACTGGGGCGCGACGATGGTGCTCACCGAGCCCGGCGCCGGCAGCGATGTCGGCGCGGCCACCACGAAGGCGACGCACGTCGCTGGCGACGAGTACCTGCTCGAGGGGGTGAAGCGCTTCATCACCAACGGCGACTTCGATCACCCGAAGAACATCGTGCACATGGTGCTCGCGCGTCCCGAGGGCGGGAAGCCGGGCACGAAGGGCCTCTCGCTGTTCATCGTCCCGAAGTTCTGGGTGACCGAGGCCGGCGCGATCGGCGAGCGCAACGGCGCCATCGTCACCAACATCGAGCACAAGATGGGCATCAAGGGCTCCGCGACCTGCGAGCTCACGCTCGGCGACGGTGCCCCGTGCCGCGGTCTGCTCGTCGGTGAGGTGCACGACGGCATCGCGCAGATGTTCCACGTGATCGAGTACGCGCGCATGGCGGTCGGGACGAAGTCGATGGCGACGCTGTCCACGGCGTACCTGAACGCACTCGAGTACACGCGCGTGCGCAAGCAGGGCTCGGACCTCGCCAAGGCAGCCGACAAGGCGGCACCGCGGGTCGAGATCCTGCGGCACCCGGACGTGCGCCGGATGCTGATGCTGCAGAAGGCGTTCGCGGAGGGGCTGCGCGCGGTCGTGCTGTACACCGCGAACATCCAGGACCAGGTCGAGCTCGCCGGCGGTCACGGCGCGGAGGCGGCGCGGCCGCTCGAGGCGCTGAACGACATGATGCTGCCGCTCATCAAGGGCTACGGCTCCGAGAAGGTCTACGAGCTGCTCGCGGTCTCGTTGCAGTGCTTCGGCGGCTCGGGGTACTGCGAGGACTATCCGATCGAGCAGTACATCCGCGATCAGAAGATCGACTCGCTGTACGAGGGCACGACGCACATCCAGGCGCTCGACCTGTTCTTCCGCAAGATCGGGCGTGACCGGGGCGCGACGCTGACGGCGCTGATGGGTCAGATCAAGGCGACGGCCGACGGGCTGCCGGCCGAGCTCGCCGTCGAGAAGGACGGGCTCCTGCGGGCGCTCGGCGACGTGCAGGCGATCATGGGCGCGATGATGGGCAAGCTCGCGCAGTCCGTCTATCACGTGGGTTTTCAGGGCAACAAGATCCTCTTCGCGCTCGCCGAGATCGTGATCGGCTGGCGCCTGGTGGTCGGGGCGCAGGTCGCGCTCGCCGCGGTCGGTACGGCGACGGGCGACGAAGCGGCGTTCTACACGGGCAAGCTCGCGGCGGCGCGGTTCTACGTGCGGAACGTGCTGCCAGGGCTGACGCTCACCCGCAAGCTCGTCGAGGCGAGCGACCTCGATCTGATGGAGCTGCCCGATACCGCGTGGTGAAGCGTGGCCGCGAGCGCCCGCCGCATCACGCCGCGAGCGCGTCGAAGAACGGGATCAGCGCTGCCGCCACGCGGGTGGTGCCACCGGCGGTGTGCGTGAGTGCGTGCGAGGTCTCGAGCTCGATCCCCGCGTAGGGCTGGCCGACGAGCTCCTCGCGCAGCGCGGTGCAGATGGCGGGGCCGACGCCGGTGTACGGCTGGTTCGCGCGCACCGACAGGCCCGCGGCGCGCAGCGCGAACAGCATGCGCTCCGCGAGGGCGGACTCGAACGCGTGGGCGGGGTCGTAGAGCACGCCCACGTCGAACCTGCGGTTCACGGGGTCGAGCTCGGGCGAGAACGAGTGCGAGGAGAAGTGCAGCACGCCGTCGCGATCGCGCAGGCGCGCGGCCACGTCGCGGCGCACGGCCTCCCAGTACGGCTGGTGAAACTGCGCGATGCGCGTCGCGCGCTCGACTGGCGTGAGCACGGCGTTGTAGGGGACCGGCGCGCCGTAGCTGTTCACCGGCACGACGTCGGCGTGCGCGGGCGGGCGATTGAGGTCGACGAACATCCGCGTGAATGCGCCGGTGTGGACGTGCAGGCCGAGGTGCTCGGAGAGCTGCGACTGGATCTCGAGCGCGCCGTGGTCCCAGCCCGCCTGCGAGCGGAGCACGTCGGCGGGCACTCCCAGGTCGACGCCCGGCGGCAGCATCCACGACGCGTGCTCGCACGACAGGACGACACCGATCCGGGACATCGCACGAACCCTACTACGCCGATGGCAGGTCGGTCGCGCGGGGGACGATCGCCGCCGCGAGCAGTGCCGACACGACGACGACGCCGCCGTGGACGAGCCCGACGTGCAGCGCATCGCCGACGTGGCAGTGGAGGTGGAGCACCAGACCGCCGAGGCAGCCGCCGCCCGCGCCGAGGGCCGCGGCGATCCAGCGCGAGCCGACGGGGAGCGCCCCACGCAGGAGGAGCGCTCCGAGGACCACCGGCACGAGCGCGGTTGCGAGGCCGAGCCCGAGGCACCCGGTGCCGTGGGTCAAGTGGTCCCAGCCGTAGCTGGCGGTGTGCACGCCCATCGGGTGGACGAGCAGGCCGAGCACCACGAAGACCACGGACATGATCGCCGTCGATGCAGCCGCGAGCTGGACACGGGGCAGCACGTCACCCGACCGCGGCACGACGGCGAGATAGACGGGGAGCCCGAACCCGACCAGCCAGGCCGCACCGGCGACGACGAGCCAGGCGACCGGCAGCTCGCGCAGGTCCCCACGCAGCGACGTCAGCGCGAGGAGCGCGCCCCCGTACGCGAGCGACAGGAGCGCGAGGCTGGCGAGCTGACGCGAAGGACTCCGCGTCGTGACCGCACGCAGCCCCGAGAGCTCGGCGTCCAGGGCGAGCGGCGGGGGCGCGAGGGGCAGCTCCGCGGCGATGGCAGCGAGCGCGGCGTCGACGGCAGCATCGGCGATGGCAGCGGCGCCGGCATCAGGGCCGGCGCCGGTCCCGGGCTCGGTCATGACGCGCCCGCCTTCGGCGCGCGCTTGCCGAGGAGTGCTCGGAGCTTCTCGTAGCCCCGGTGCGCGCGGACCTTCATGGCCCCGGTGGTGGTCCCCGCGATCGCGGCGGCTGCGGCGACGGAGTGGCCGTCGAGCTTGGTCAGCACCACGGCCTCGCGCTGCAGCTCGGGCAGCTCGGAGAGGGCCTCGAGCGTGGCCGCGACCAGCTCGGGGTCGACCCGCGACTCGTCGCGCCGGGCCTCGGTGCTCCCTTGGAGGTCGGCCGCCTCCTCGGGAAGCGTGTCGGTGTCGGCGACCCGCACGAACGCCCGCTTGCTGCGCCGGGCCTCGTCGATGAACGTGTGGTGGGCAATGGAGTAGATCCAGGGGACGGGGTCGGCGCCCCGCACGTAGGTGGCGCGGGCTCGGTGGACCTTGAGAAAGGTCGCCTGGAGCAGGTCGTCGGCGAGCGGGCGCTGGCGAGCGAGCTTCACGAGGTACCCGTAGAGTCGCGGGGCGACCAGCGAGTACAGCTCGCGAAACGCGCTTGCATCGCCATCGCAGTACCGCGCCATGAGCTCCTTCGCGTCGGCCATGCCGGGACGCAGGGGGTATACGCCAGGCGCCCGTGCGAGTTACAGCCCACGGGAGCGGGTTGCGCGCATGGTCCCTTGCTCTCCGGCCGCCATTTGCGGATAACCCCGGCATGGCTACCGGTCGTCGTAACAAGAGCAAGCTGAAGACCCGCCCGAAGTTCAAGCAGCTCCGCTCGCTCAAGGGGCGCAAGATGAAGTCCAAGAAGAAGGCGGCGCACAAGCGCGGCCTCGGCCGGGCGAAGGCGCGTCGGGCCAAGCGCAACACGTCCAAGCGCGTCGCGCCGCCGAAGAAGAAATAGCGCCGGCAACGGCCACGATCGCCGAGCGGGCGATCACCGGGCAGTCAGCGGGCGGACCAGGCGACGAGCAGCTGGCCCGCGAAGTAGGCGGGCAGGCCCCAGGCCTTGTTGGTGATGGAATCGCCGACGAAGCGATTGCGGGCAACCGACACATCCGACGCGAAGAAGAGCGCGGCTCCGGCCGCGAGCTCCGTGCCTTCGGCCGCGCCGAGCGCATGCGTGCGCCACACGGCAAAGGCGCCGATCGCCATCGCCACGATCGCGATCAGGTACGCGACCACCGGGAGCTTCATCGCCCCGAGCCGTGGCCACAGCAGGGCGACGGTGCCCAGTCCCACGAGGATGGGAAGCACGGCGAGCGGACCGGCGCCGCCGACCCAGCGGGCCGGCGCGAGCACATACGCGATCGCGACGACGTACGCGAGGTGACCGACGAGGAACGCGCCGAGGCCGGCGAGGAACGCGCGCGAGCTCGCGCCGAGGAGCGCGACGTCCCCGATCGCACCGAACGCGAGCCCCACGAGGATGCAGCCCGCGTACGCCGCGTGGGCCGGGCCGCCGGTGCCACCGCGCCAGGCGAGCCCGCCCACGACGAGGAACGATGCGGCAGCCGCATACTTGGCGAGCGCGCGGGCTCGGCCCCAGCCGCGCCACTCGGCGAGCACGAGGACGAGGGTCGCGAGCGCGCACGTGATCGTCGCGGGAATCACGCCTGCCGCTCGTTCACCGGTACCCATCCGGTGAGGGCGCGCGCCACGAGGTCGAGGCGGTCCTGCCCCCAGAACAGCAGGTGGTCGTCGACGACGTAGGTCGGTACGCCGAACGCGCCACGCTGCCGGGCGGCCTCGGTGTTCGCGGCGAGCGCGGCCTTCGTGGCGGGCTCGGCCGTGCGCTCGATCCAGTCGGGCGGCAGCCCCTGCGCCACGAGGATCGCGCGCAGCGTCTCGGGATCCGCCACGTCGCGGCGCTCGGCCCACATCGCGCGGCCGAGCGCGATGCCGAGCGCGATCGCGACCGCGCTGCTCTCCTCGGTCGCGAGGACGAGCAGGCGCTGCGCCGTGATCGTGCGCTGCGGAAACTTCAGAGGGGTCGCGAACGGCACGCCCCACCACCGCGCCCAGCGCTGCATCTCGACGGTGACGTAGCGCAGCTTGGCCGCGGGCATGGAGAACAGCGGGACGTCCGGCGTGCCGATGTCGCGGAACAGCGCGCCGAGGAGGATCGGGATGATCCGGACCCGGGCCGCGCGCTCGAAGGCGGGCAGCTGCGTCAGCGCGAGGTAGGCGAACGGGCTCGCGATATCGACGTACACGTCGAGCGTGTGAGCGGGGGCGGGTGCGCCGCCGGCTGCGGGAGCGGGCGCCGTGATCGCGAACGGGCGGGGCCCCCCGGGCGGAGGCGCGACGTCGGGATCCCAGCCGCCGGCGATGGCCTCGAGCCACGGGAATCGATCCTGCCCCCAGACGAGGACGGGTTCGCCGGCCCCCGCCGCGTCCGGGCGGCGGAACACCCACGCGGGCGCGCCGAAGATCCCGAGGCCGATCGCTTCGTCGGTCCGCTGGCGGAGCTCGTCCTTGATGGCGTCGCTGTCGGCACCCGCGAGCGCGGCCATGATGGTCGCCTCGGGGACGGCCGCGCCGCGGAGGGCCGCTGCGATCACGGCGTCGCTCGTCACGTCCT